>NZ_RQJK02000002.1:0-311577 GCF_022342325.2 Pseudomonas sp. AF32
CGTAGGACGTATGCGGTATTAGCGTCCGTTTCCGAGCGTTATCCCCCACTACCAGGCAGATTCCTAGGCATTACTCACCCGTCCGCCGCTCTCAAGAGGTGCAAGCACCTCCCTACCGCTCGACTTGCATGTGTTAGGCCTGCCGCCAGCGTTCAATCTGAGCCATGATCAAACTCTTCAGTTCAAACATCTTTGGGTTTTGAGAAAACCCTAAACTTGGCTCAGCAATCGTTGGTTACATCTTTGATTTCTCGCGGAGTAACTTGTGATGCTGATAATCTGTTGACTAGCAGTCTGACTCCACAAGCACCCACACGAATTGCTTGATTCAGTTGTTAAAGAGCGGTTGGCTGAGGCTTTCGTCTCAACCGAGGCGCGCATTCTACAGCGCCCCGTGTATCTGTCAAGTGATTATTTTCGAAGTTTTCAAAATTTCTTTTTCAACTTCAACCACTTGCGCTTTCGATCTCTCGTTAGCGGGAGGCGAATTCTACAGCGTTAGTCGCTGCTGTCAACACCTCTTTTTTGCCGCTTTCGACCGAGAAGATCGAACCGTCGACCGAGCCAAGAAACCGCTCTAGCGACTCCTTCCGTGCTTCGATGATTGAAGCCCTGCTCCGCCGAAACTTACTTAACTCATTGAATTTCAAGGAGTTTTCCGTTTCGACTGCGCCGGAAGTGGGGCGAATTATAGAGACTCAGAATCTGCCGTCAACACCTATTTTCAATTTATTCCGGTTTCAGCGTAATGCGCGCAAAAGCCTTCTTACCCGCCTGGCAGACATGGGTAGCGCCAAGCTTATATATATAGGAGCGATCGACAACCTCACCATCCACGCGCACCCCACCCGACCCCAGGAGATCTCGCGCTACCGCCGCATTTTTAACCAGCCCCGCCTTATTAAGGACAGCCGCAATCGGCATATCTTCGCTGGCAGCCAACTCGATCTCAGGCAAATCATCTGGCAACTCACCATCCTTCATGCGATTACCTGCTGCACGGTGAGCATTAGCCGCAGCCTCTTCGCCATGGAAGCGAGCGACTATCTCTTCGGCCAGCTTGATCTTGATATCCCGCGGGTTAGCTCCAGCCTCGACGTCCGCGCGGAACGCGCTGATCTCATCCATGGAGCGGAAGCTAAGCAATTCGAAATAGCGCCACATCAGCGCATCAGGTATGGAAACCAGCTTGCCATACATAACTCCCGGCGCTTCCTGGATGCCGACATAGTTGCCCAACGACTTGGACATCTTCTTCACACCATCCAACCCCTCCAACAGCGGCATAGTCAGGATGCACTGGGCCTCCTGGCCATAGCCACGCTGCAGTTCACGCCCCATTAACAGGTTGAACTTCTGGTCAGTACCACCAAGCTCGACGTCGGCGCGCAACGCAACCGAGTCATACCCCTGGACCAGCGGATAGAGGAACTCATGAATGGCAATCGGCTGATTGGTCGTGTAGCGCTTGTCAAAGTCATCGCGCTCAAGCATGCGAGCCACGGTGTACTGCGAGGTGAGGCGAATAAAGTCCGCAGGCCCCATCTTATCCATCCAGGTAGAGTTGAACGCCACCTCGGTCCTGGCCGGATCAAGAATCTTGAAAACCTGAGCCTTATAGGTTTCGGCATTCTCGAGCACCTGCTCGCGAGTCAACGGCGGACGCGTTGCGCTCTTCCCACTCGGATCACCGATCATCCCGGTGAAATCACCTATAAGGAAGATGACCTGGTGCCCCAGCTCCTGAAACTGACGCAGCTTGTTGATCAGAACGGTGTGCCCCAGATGCAGATCCGGTGCCGTCGGGTCGAAACCAGCCTTGATACGGAGCGGCTGCCCACGCTTGAGCTTTTCGATCAGCTCGGACTCGACCAACAGTTCTTCCGCACCACGTTTGATCAGCGCTAGCTGCTCTTCAACCGACTTCATAACAGACCCGCAAGGCTCAGATTCAAAGGGCCCCAACCATACAAGATCGCGCACCAAATACAAGGTTTGCCCGGCGCACGGAGACCAATCCACAGACAGAGCGTCTGCGGGCTTGCTTCGAAGGGGATTTGGTTATATTTTATACAGTTATTTCATCTTCATCATGTCATTCATCTTTTCCAATTCATCTTTTTAAAAGTCAAATTACTCATGACCACAGAACCGTCTAAAGCGCCACCGCTTTACCCAAAAACCCACTTGCTGGCCGCAAGCGGAATCGCCGCCCTCCTCAGCCTGGCGCTTTTGGTCTTCCCTTCCAGCGACGTTGAAGCCAAAAAGACGACTCTGAGCCTGGAACTGGAAAGCCCCGCCGAACAACTGACACAAGATCAAGACGCTGCCGAAGCCGTCCAAGCCACAAACGAACCGACCGCATCACCTTTCGCGCAAATCGAAAGCAGCTCCGACGACATCACCGAGACCGCCCAGACCGAGCCCGCGGTCGTGGAAGAAAAGAAAGAGCCAGGCCATCGCGAGGTGATCGTGGCCAAGGGCGATACTCTTTCCACCCTGTTTGAAAAGGTTGGCCTGCCCGCGACCTCGGTCCACGAAATTCTGGCCAGCGACAAGCAAGCCAAGCAATTCACCCAGTTGCAACGCGGTCAAAAACTCGAATTCGAACTCAATCCGAATGGAGAGCTGATCAATCTACACACCAAGCTGAGCGACTTGGAAAGCATAACCCTGACCAAAAATGACAAGGGCTATGCATTCAATCGGATTACAACCAAGCCTACCGTTCGATCGGCCTACGTCCACGGTGTCATCAACAGCTCACTGTCGCAGTCGGCCGCACGCGCAGGCCTTTCCCATAGCCTGACCATGGACATGGCCAACGTGTTTGGCTACGACATTGATTTCGCCCAGGATATTCGCCAGGGCGATGAATTCGACGTGATCTACGAACAGAAAGTGGTCAACGGAAAAAGCGTCGGCAACGGCCCTATTCTTTCTGCACGCTTCACCAATCGCGGCAAGACATATACCGCAGTGCGCTATACCAACAAACAAGGCAACAGCAGTTACTACACCGCCGACGGAAACAGCATGCGCAAGGCGTTCATCCGCACACCGGTTGACTTCGCTCGCATCAGCTCGAAATTTTCCGCGGGCCGCAAGCATCCTATCCTGAACAAGATTCGCGCCCATAAAGGTGTCGACTATGCAGCTCCCCGCGGCACGCCAATCAAAGCTGCCGGCGACGGCAAGGTATTGCTGGCCGGCCGTCGTGGCGGTTATGGCAACACCGTCATCATCCAGCACGGCAATACTTACCAGACGCTGTACGGTCATATGCAAGGCTTCGCCAAGGGTGTGAAGACGGGCAGTAGCGTCAAGCAAGGTCAGATCATCGGTTATATCGGCACCACAGGGCTGTCGACCGGGCCACACCTTCACTATGAGTTCCAGGTCAATGGCGTTCACGTCGACCCGCTCGGCCAGAAGCTGCCGATGGCTGACCCGATCGCCAAGTCGGAGCGCGCCCGCTTCCTGGCTCAAAGCCAGCCGTTAATGGCTCGCATGGATCAAGAAAAGGCCACGCTGCTGGCTTCGAGCAAGCGCTAGGCCATGGCACTTTATATCGGTGTGATGTCCGGCACGAGCCTGGATGGGCTGGATATCGCGCTGGTTGAATTGACCTCGGCGATCAGATTGATCGCCACGCATTACACCCCAATGCCCGACGCCTTGCGCAGCGAGCTGCTCGGCCTCTGCACCAGCGGACCCGATGAAATAGCCCGCTCAGCCATCGCCCAGCAAAACTGGGTACAGCTCGCCGCCCTAGGCATCAATGCGCTGCTTGAACATCAGAATGTCAAACCCGAGGATGTAAGAGCAATCGGCAGCCACGGCCAGACTATTCGTCACGAACCAGCCCGAGGCTTCACCGTTCAGATTGGCAACCCCGCCTTACTGAGCGAACTGACCGGCATCACCGTCGTCAGCGATTTTCGCAGCCGCGACGTGGCGGCTGGTGGGCAGGGCGCTCCATTAGTCCCGGCATTTCACGAAGCATTGTTCGAGAAGCGTGATGGCAACCGCGCCGTGTTGAATGTCGGCGGCTTCAGCAATCTCAGCCTGATAGAACCGGGAAAGCCCGTTGCCGGTTTTGATTGCGGCCCTGGCAACGTATTGCTTGATGCCTGGATTTACCAACAGCGCAATGAGCATTTCGACCGCGACGGCCGATGGGCTGCCAGCGGGACAGTAGAGCCAGCTCTGCTCAAGGCCATGCTTAGCGATCCATTTTTTGTCACCAAGGGACCGAAGAGCACGGGGCGGGAAGTGTTCAATCTACCTTGGCTGACCCGACACCTGTCGTGCCTGCCCCCTTTCGCCGCCGAGAATGTGCAGGCAACCCTGCTCGAACTCACAGCCCTGACCATCGTCGAGTCTCTGCAAAATGCCCTGGCTGATACCCGAGAATTGCTGGTATGTGGCGGCGGTGCCCACAACCTCGCCCTCATGGAACGCCTGGCCGAGCTTATGCCGAGCACAAAGGTCAGCAACACCGCAGCCTATGGCGTAGACCCGGACTGGGTCGAGGCGATGGCTTTCGCATGGCTCGCTCACTGCTGCCTTGAAAACATTCCTGCGAATCGCCCCAGCGTCACGGGAGCTCGAGGCCTGCGGATACTCGGCGCCATTTATCCCGCCTGAGCTTTCCTGCACCCTCGGACAACAAAAAGCCGCAGGGCCTCTAAGGCTCTGCGGCTTTTTTCGCTGAAGCTGTCGCGACAATCAGATCGAGAACGACGAACCGCAACCACAGGTAGTCGTGGCATTCGGATTCTTGATCACGAAACGTGACCCTTCCAGACCTTCCTGATAATCCACCTCGGCACCTGCCAGGTATTGGAAGCTCATCGGATCGACGACCAGACTGACGCCTTCGCGCTCGACGACAGTGTCATCCTCAGCCACTTCTTCATCGAACGTGAAGCCATACTGAAAACCTGAACAGCCGCCGCCCGTCACAAACACCCGTAGCTTCAAACGATCATTCCCCTCCTCGTCGACCAGGCTCTTCACCTTGTGCGCAGCACCGTGGGTGAATTGCAAAGCCGTGGGGGTGAAGGTTTCGACGCTCATGCTGAATATCTCCCGGCGTTTACGCCGCCATAATGCGTGATGGCAGGCATTATCCGCTTCTCCTACAAAATCGGTCAACTATTTGAGGAGCAGCGGTGAACCACAACGTTTAAGAGCTGCAAACCGTTAGCCTTGAGCTTGCAGCCTGTAATTATAGTTACGGCAACATCCCCGCATGGGACAAGCCCAGCCGTTCATCCAGCCCGAACAGGATGTTGAGGTTCTGCACTGCCTGGCCAGAGGCGCCCTTGACCAGGTTATCAATGACCGACAACACCACGACCAGATCGCCATCCTGCGGGCGATGCACCGCAATCCGGCAAACGTTCGCACCCCGAACGCTACGGGTCTCCGGATGACTCCCGGCCGGCATCACATCGACGAAGGGCTCGTCGGCATAGCGTTTTTCGAACAATGCCTGCAGGTCTACGGAGCGATCGGCGACGGTCGCGTAAAGGGTGGAATGGATCCCACGGATCATGGGGGTCAGGTGCGGCACGAATGTAAGACCGACCTCTTTACCCGCTGCCCGGCGCAACCCCTGGCGAATTTCCGGCAGGTGGCGATGCCCTTTCACGGCATACGCCTTCAGGCTTTCCGACGTCTCGCTGTACAACGAACCGACGCTGGCACCACGACCGGCGCCACTGACACCGGATTTGCAGTCAGCAATCAGACGTGAAGTATCGGCGAGCCCAGCCTCGAGCAATGGCAAGAAGCCCAGTTGCGTCGCGGTCGGATAGCAACCCGGCACCGCGATCAACCGCGCCTGCCTGATTTTCTCGCGATTGACTTCCGGCAATCCATAGACCGCTTCATCCAGCAGCTCCGGCGCCCCGTGGGGCTGGCCGTACCACTTGGCCCATTCGTCCGCATCCTGCAGTCGGAAGTCCGCCGACAGGTCAATGACCTTGGTCCCGGCCGCCAGCAATTCGCCCGCCAGGGCATGGGCGACGCCATGCGGCGTGGCGAAGAACACCACATCGCAGGCACCGAGAGTCTTGATATCTGGAACGCTGAATGCCAGGCCATCATAGTGGCCTCGCAGGTTAGGGTACATATCGGCCACGGCCAGGCCTGCCTCGGATCGGGAGGTGATGACCACTACTTCAGCCTGCGGATGTTGTGCCAACAGACGCAGCAGTTCGACACCGGTGTAACCCGTGCCGCCGACGATACCGACCTTGACCATAAACCTGCCCTCAACGAACCACTGGAAAACCGTCGATGATAGGGCTGGCGCGGCGCTGCGACAACCGCCAAGGTGACGTGTGGCGACTCTAACCTCTACTATCGGGCTACCGTGAATCCTGGAATCGACAAAATGCTTTATCTATGGCTCAAAGCGCTGCATATCGTCAGCATGGTCTGCTGGTTCGCCGGCCTGTTTTATCTACCTCGCCTTTTTGTCTATCACGCCCAGAGCGAAGACAGCATCAGCAAGGAACGCTTCACCATCATGGAGCGCAAGTTATATCGCGGCATCATGGGCCCAGCGATGATCGCGACCCTGGTGTTCGGCGTCTGGCTGCTCAGCCTCAACGCCGGCGCTTACTTCACCCAGGCCGGGTGGATGCATGCCAAATTGACCCTGGTCGTGTTGTTGATAGGCTATCACCACATGTGCGGTGCCCAACTGAAGCGCTTCGCCCGTGGCGAGAACACCCGCAGCCATGTCTTTTATCGCTGGTTCAATGAAGTGCCGGTATTGATATTGCTGGCTATCGTAATTCTGGTCGTGGTTCGGCCGTTCTAACTTCCAATCGACGAATCTTATCCGGGGTACTTCCAGATGACGTTACCCGCTCTGCTTGAACAACGCCTGCGCCTGCCCGTCGTGGCGGCGCCGATGTTCCTGATTTCCAACCCGCAGCTGGTGCTGGCGTGTTGTCGCAACGGTATCGTCGGCAGCTTCCCCGCGTTGAATCAGCGCGAAAGCAGTGGCTTCAAGGCCTGGCTGGAGGAAATTGAAGCGGGTCTGAGGACGATGGAAAACCCTGCCCCCTATGCCGTCAACCTGATCGTCCACCAAAGCAATCCGAGGCTCGAGGCTGACTTGGCGATCTGCATCGAGCACAAGGTACCGATTGTCATCACCAGCCTCGGCGCAGTGAAAGAGCTGGTGGATGCGGTCCACGGCTATGGGGGCCTGGTGTTCCATGATGTGACCACACGCCGCCATGCCGAGAAGGCGGCCGCCGCCGGTGTCGATGGATTGATCGCCGTGGCTGCCGGCGCGGGCGGGCACGCCGGCACATGGAGCCCGTTTGCGCTGATCGCGGAAATCAGGCAATTCTTCGACAAGGCCCTGCTGCTGGCGGGATGCCTGAACCACGGCCATGAGATTCTGGCAGCTCAATTGCTCGGCGCGGACCTGGCCTACTTGGGAACGCGCTTTATCGGTACGACCGAAAGTCATGCGCCTGACGCTTATAAGGAGATGTTGCTCACATCCCGCGCCGCGGACATCGTGCATACTCCCGCAGTCTCCGGAGTGCCTGCGAGCTTCATGCGACAAAGCCTGGAAAACGCCGGTTTCGACCCGGCCGCCCTGCAACGCAAAGGGGAGGTGGACTTTGGTTCGAAACTCAAGCCGCTGAACGATGAAGCCAAGGCCTGGAAAACCGTGTGGTCCGCAGGCCAGGGTGTAGGTGAAATCCACGACTTGCCAAGTGTCGACCAATTGGTCAGACGCCTGGATGAAGAATACCGTCAGGCGCAGGCCCGGGCGGTGCGGCTTGGCGGTCAATGGCCTCGCTGAGACTAACTGATCACAACACAAATACTTAAATTCGAATGACAAGGATGCCCGGCATGAGCGAACCCCGTTTCAACATCGTATTCGACGGAGCCCTGCTGCCGGGCGTCGATACGAACACAGCCAAGCTCAATCTCGCTGAGCTGTTCAAGAGCGACGTCAGCGCCATCGAGCGATTGTTTGGCGGGCACAAGGTAGCCCTCAAAAGCAACCTGTCCCAGACCGAAGCGCAGAAATACCTGGAAGCCCTCAATAAGAGCGGAATCGATGCGCGCATCGAAGCAGAGCCATCCCTCCAACTGAATCTGAACGAAGTGCGGCACTCGCCACAGCAACCGCAGCCCCATGAATCAGTCATCGAACCCGCGTCGCCCTATGCGCCCCCACGGGCACAGGTCGGAGAAGCGGTCGCCGAGTTTGGCACGCTCAAGCCATTCAGCTTCGAAGGCCGTATCGGGCGGCTGCGATACCTGGCCTGGACCATGTCGCTGACGCTGGTCATGATGTTGATCGTCGGCGTGGCCTTTGCGCTCGGTGCGGCCTGGATTTTCACCTCCGCCTCGACGGCGGCCATGATCGTCGGCGGCCTGCTGGCGTTGATTGTCTTCCTCGGCTTTGCCTATGTAAGCATTCAGTTCAACGTCCAGCGCCTGCATGACCTGGGCTGGTCCGGGTGGCTTTGGCTGCTCACCCTTGTTCCGTTCGTGGGTAGCATCTTCCCGTTTGTGCTCATCATTGCTCCCGGCAACGAAGGGCCCAATCGCTATGGCCCACCGCCACCGCGCAACTCCACAGCGGTGAAAGTTCTGGCATCGCTCTGGCTGGTAATGATCGTGCTGATATTCTTCGCCACGCTGGCCGGTGTCTTCAGCGCTATCGAGGAACAATACGGCAGCAGTTCGCTCAGCAGCTACGAAAGCAGCGAGTACACCGATGACGCCGCTGCAGAACCCGCCGCCGAACCCGCCGAGCCTTCTGTAGACTATGAGGAGGAACAATAAGCGCGCTTCGCGCCGGTGACGGCTCAGTTCACTGGTAGCGGGCCGTTGCGATGGAGAACTGCATGACCCGTTACGCTCTGATCACCGGTGCTTCCAGCGGCATCGGCCTTGCCATGGCCGAAGCCCTGGCCCGGCGCGGCCGAAACCTGATCTTGGTGGCCCGCCAGCGTGATCGGCTGGAAAGTATTGCAATAGAGCTGACTCAACGGTTTGACGTGGAGGTCTTGTTCCGGGCATGCGACCTGGGGGAGCCACTGAGACTGTCTGGTTTTCTGCTGGAGCTGGAGGAAGGTGAACGGCAGATCGATCTGCTGGTCAACTGCGCCGGCATGGGCACCTGCGGTCCGTTCCTGGGCCAGGACTGGATGACCGAACAAGACCTGATCGAAGTCAACATCCTCGCCCTGACACGCCTCTGTCACGCCGTCGGCAATAGCATGGCCCTGCATGGCGGCGGACAGATCCTGAACGTTGCCTCGATCGCGGCGTTCCAGCCAGGCCCCTGGATGAGTACCTATTACGCCAGTAAAGCCTATGTACTGCACTTCTCCGAAGCCCTGCGGGTCGAGCTGAAGAAATGCGCAATCAAGGTATCGGTACTTTGCCCCGGACCGACCCGGACCGAGTTTTTCGCCAGGGCACAGCTGAACGAACGAAAACTCATCGACAGCCAGCCACTGATGAGCCCCGAGGAAGTAGCGCTTTATGCCGTACGCGCCCTGGACAAGAACCGGGCAATCATCATTCCGGGACGGCGCAACCGCTGGTTGGCCCGGTTACCGCGACTGGGGCCACGCTGGCTGGTCAGGTCTCTCGCAGGCATGATCAACAAGGCTTACTGTCCCCGTTGAATAAAACCAGAAGCGAAACCGAGCCCACCCGCCGAACCTTCAGTACACTCGAGCTCCACGACCCTAGGGAGAAACTGCTGTGGATACTCTGTTTACCAAGATCATCAACCGGGAGATCCCGGCCAAGATCATTTACGAGGATGATCAGGTCCTGGCCTTCCATGACATCGCCCCGCAGGCACCGGTACATTTTCTGGTCATTCCAAAGAAACCGATCCGCACCCTCAATGATTTGACCGAAGAAGACAAGGGACTGGCCGGGCATATTCTGTTCACTGCCCAACGCCTGGCGCTTGAGCTCGGTTGCGAGGAAGGATTTCGCGTCGTGATGAATTGCAATGAACTTGGCGGACAGACCGTCTATCACATCCATATGCATGTATTGGGACAGCGCCAGATGAACTGGCCACCGGGTTGATACCCTGATTCAACGCAAATCCTGAACGGCCGGTTGGGTTAAACTGGTCGCCATGATTTTTCCGGAGGTAAGCATGACCACCCAACGTCACTACTCGCCGATCGACCGCCTGTTGCTGCAAGCCGATACCGCGATGCGCACGCTACTGCCCTTCAGTGGTCAGCCGTACCGCCCTTCACCGGCAATCCTGCAGCCGGACGCGCAACTGAGTGACGAGCAGTCCCGCCACGTTGCGGGACTGATGCGCATCAACCACACCGGCGAAGTCTGCGCCCAGGCGCTGTATCAGGGCCAAGCCCTGACAGCGAAGCTGCCGCAGGTGCGCGAGGCGATGGAGCATGCAGCAGAGGAAGAAGTCGACCATCTGGTCTGGTGCGAACAGCGCATTCGCCAATTGGGCAGCCATACCAGCGTATTGAACCCACTGTTCTACGGTATGTCATTTGGAATAGGCGCAGTGGCTGGGTTGATCAGCGACAAAGTCAGCCTGGGATTCGTCGCGGCGACGGAACATCAGGTATGCAAACATCTGGACGAGCATCTTGAGCAACTGCCACCAGAGGATGAAAAGTCCCGAGCGATTCTGGAGCAGATGCGCGAGGACGAGGAACACCATGCGCAAAGTGCTCTCGAGGCCGGCGGTTTCCGTTTTCCGTCGCCGGTAAAGTTCGGCATGAGCCTGCTGGCCAAGGTCATGACCAAGAGCACCTATCGGATCTGATGACCGCGTCGCCTGTCAGAACGAAGCAGCACTACAAAAAAAGCGAGGGCCCAAACAGGGCCCTCGCTTTTTTTGTCCGGACGCGGCATGTTGCCTACCGGCTCAACCCAACTCGATGATTTCATAATCATGGGTGATTTCAACGCCGGCGGCGCCCAGCATGATCGACGCCGAGCAGTATTTTTCGGCGGACAATTCAATGGCACGCTTGACCTGGGCCTCCTTCAAGGCGCGTCCCTTGACCACGAAATGCATGTGGATCTTGGTGAACACCTTCGGATCTTCAGTCGCACGCTCTGCCTCCAGAAAAGCCTCGCAACTTTCGACAGCCTGGCGCGACTTCTTGAGAATGCTGACCACATCGAAGTTACTGCAGCCACCCACGCCCAGCAGGAGCATTTCCATCGGCCGTACACCCAGGTTCCGACCACCGGCATCGGGCGGGCCGTCCATCACGACCACATGACCGCTGCCAGACTCACCGAGGAACATGGCTTCGCCAGCCCATTGGATGCGTGCCTTCATCGCCAAGACTCCACTGTCTAAAAAAGGGTCGCCAGCTTAGCACAGCGCTCCTCCTGGCAGTCTTCAGCGTGCGATGCCAACACCATTCGTCAAGGAAACCCGCTTGCGGGACGGGGCGCTAGGTAAATTCTCGAATCAATTCAGAGAGCTCTGTTAAGCTGGCGGCCATTCGCTGGCGTATCGCCAGCTTTTAGCGATAGCCATTCGCATCCATAAAAAAAACCAAACCAACATATATCGCGCAGTCTTTCGGGATCAACCATGGTTGCCATTACTCCCACGTTCAAGATCAAGAACCTCGACAAGCTCTTGATGCATTGCCAGCGTCGCCGCTACCCGGCCAAACACAACATCATCTGCGCCGGCGATCGTTCCGATACGCTGTTTTTCATCATCAAGGGGTCGGTCACTATCCTGATCGAAGACGAAGATGGGCGAGAAATGATCATCGCCTACCTTAACTCAGGGGACTTCTTCGGTGAGCTGGGGTTATTCGAGCAGGCGGGCAAGGAGCAGGAGCGCAGCGCCTGGGTGCGGACCAAGATCGAATGCGAAGTTGCAGAAATCAGCTACAGCAAATTCCGGGAGTTGTCCCTCCAGGACCCGGACATCCTTTATGTACTCGGCGGCCAGATCGCCCAGCGCCTACGCAATACCACCCGCAAGGTGGGCGACCTCGCCTTCTTTGACGTGACCGGTCGTGTCGCCCGCTGCCTGTTGGAGCTGTGCAAGCAGCCCGATGCCATGACTCACCCGGACGGCATGCAGATCAAGGTAACCCGACAGGAAATCGGTCGCATAGTGGGTTGCTCAAGGGAAATGGTCGGCCGCGTGCTCAAGGACCTGGAAGAGCGCAATCTGGTAAGCGTGAAGGGAAAGACAATGGTGGTGTTCGGTACGCGCTAGAACAGCTCACCCGCCAGATCCCGATACAGCGCCTCGAGCCGCTCCAGCGCGTGAGGGGCGGGGAATTTCTCATGCAGGGCGATGTGGCTCTCGGCCCGGACCCGCTGCTCCAGGCCACAGGCTTCGTTGAAACGATTGACCGCGGCAACCATCGACTCTCGTTCGTTGTCCAGCAACAGCGCCCCATGCACCAGACCTACAGGACGTTGGCCACCCTTGCTCTGGCGCCAGCGCTGAGCGGTGCCAACCATTTTCCGACCATCGAGATTGACATTGAATCGACCGTCGCAAAATGCCCCGTCGACTTCCCCCAGCGAAGCCACTCCACCGAGCTCATCCAACAGCTGGCATATGGGATCGCACAATCGGCGATACGCGGTTTCAATCCGACCGTGATCACCTTCACTGCGTGGAGGTGCATAAACAAGGGCGATGTTGACAGTGGCAGCAGACTGCGGCACCGGCTCTCCTCCCGTTTCGCGCAGCAACACCGGCCAACCGTTCGCTGCCGATACGTCACAGGCGTGCTCGAATCCCGGCAAGCGACTCAAACGGCGCGGCATGACCAGCGCACGGTCGTCGGGGCGCCAGAATAGCAGGCCGAACTCGGCATCACCGGCACAGATACTGGCCAACAAATCCTGTTCGGCTTCCAGGCCAGTCTCTACGGCGAGGGAGATCACCGGTGACATGGCATCAATCAAGCGTCGAACCGCTCACCGGAATGCCACGCTCGGGAAAGAACAGGCGTTGCAGCTCCGTGCCCGGGCTTTCGGCGCGCATGAAGGCCTCGCCCACCAGGAACGAGTACACGTCGTTGACTTCCATCAGCTCGACGTCGGCACGGTTGAGGATGCCGCTTTCGGTAATGACCAGCCGATCACGCGGGATGCGTGGCAGCAAGTCCAGGGTGGTTTCCAGGCTGACGTCAAAGGTATGCAGGTTGCGGTTGTTAATGCCCACCAGCCGGGTGTCCAGGGTCTTCAGGGCCCGATCCAGCTCTTCGCCGTCATGCACCTCTACCAGCACGTCCAGGCCCACGCTCTTGGCAACGGCCGCCAGCTCAGCCATTTTCACATCGTCCAGGGCGGAGACAATCAGCAACACACAGTCGGCGCCCAGCGCACGGGCTTCAATGATCTGATACGGATCGATCATGAAATCCTTGCGAATCACCGGCAGATTGCATGCGCCACGCGCCTGCTTGAGGTAATCGTCGGCACCTTGGAAAAAGTCGATGTCGGTGAGTACCGAGAGGCAAGTCGCTCCGCCCTTCTCATAACTCCTGGCGATGTCGGCCGGAATGAAATGTTCGCGGATCACGCCCTTGCTGGGGGAAGCCTTCTTGATCTCGGCAATCACCGCCGGCTGCTTTTTCTTCGCTTGATCAATCAGTGACTTGGCGAAACCACGAGGCGCATCCGCCGAACGTGCCAGGTTTTCCAGCTCGGCCAGACTGACCCGGGCACTGCGCTCGGCCACTTCCTCAGCCTTGCGAGCCAGGATTTTTTCCAGAACCGTTGGCACGCTCATCCTTCGTTCTCCACTTTGAATACGGCGGTAAATGCACCCAGCTCTTCCAGCTTCTCCCGAGCCAGGCCAGTGTGCAAGGCATCATGGGCCAGTTCCACGCCCTGCTTGAGGGTGCTGGCGTGGTCGGCGGCATACAACGCCGCACCGGCGTTGAGCGTGATCATCTCAGCGGCCTTCTGGCCATTCTCGGTCTTGCGACGCCCCAGGGCATCACGGATCAGCTCCAGCGACTGGGCCGGCCCCTCCACGGCCAGACCATGCAAGCTCTGGCTCTTCATACCCAGGTCTTCAGGTTCGACCCAATATTCGCTGATCTGATCATTCTTCAGCTCAGCCACGAAAGTGGGGGCCGCCAGACTGAACTCGTCCAGGCCATCCTTCGAATGGACCACCAGCACATGCTTGCTACCCAAACGTTGCAGCACCTCCGCCAACGGCCGGCACAACGCCTGGCTGAACACTCCAACCACCTGATGTTTCACGCCGGCCGGATTCGTAAGCGGGCCAAGCATGTTGAACAGCGTGCGAAGGCCCAGTTCACGACGCGGTGCAGCGGCATGCTTCATGGCACTGTGATGAGTCTGGGCGAACATAAAGCCGATGCCGACATTGTCGATGCAGCGCGCCACCTGGACGGGCGTGAGGTTCAGGTAGATACCGGCGGCTTCCAGCAGGTCAGCGCTGCCGCTCTTGCCCGAGACCGCGCGATTGCCATGCTTGGCCACGGTGCAACCGGCCGCCGCAACGACAAATGCCGAAGCGGTGGACACGTTGAAGATATTCGCCCCGTCGCCACCAGTGCCAACCACATCCACCACACCGTCCAATGTCTTGAGCTCGACCTTGTCCGCCAGCTCGCGCATGACCGAGACCGCGCCGACGATTTCATCGATGCTCTCGCTTTTCATGCGCATGGCCATCATGAACGCGCCAATCTGCGCATCGGTGCATTGACCGGTCATGATTTCGCGCATCACATCGCGCATCTCGTCGGTGCTCAGGTCGAGATGGCCGACGATACGGCTCAGGGCTGTCTTGATATCCATGAAAAGTCCTTAGCGCGTGCCGCCGGTTTGTTTGAGGAAGTTGGCGAACAGCTCGTGACCCTGTTCGGTGAGAATAGACTCGGGATGAAATTGCACACCCTCGATATTCAACGTCTTGTGGCGCAGCCCCATGATCTCGTCCATGGAACCGTCTTCGAGCTGGGTCCAGGCGGTCACCTCCAGACAGTCGGGCAGGTTTTCCCGCTTGACGATGAGCGAGTGGTAACGAGTGACGGTGAGCGGCCGGTTCAGCCCTTCGAATACGCCCTTGTCCTCGTGGAATACCGGGCTAGTCTTACCGTGCATGACTTGTCGGGCGCGCACCACCTCGCCGCCAAAGGCCTGCCCGATTGACTGGTGCCCCAGGCAGACCCCCAGGATGGGCAGCTTGCCGGCAAAATACTTGATGGCGTCGATAGAAACGCCCGCTTCGGTCGGCGTGCATGGGCCAGGCGAAACCACGATGCGCTCCGGCTTGAGGGCTTCGATTTCGGCGATGGTCAATTCGTCGTTGCGCACGACCCGGACCTCGGAGCCCAGCTCGCCCAGGTACTGCACAACGTTATAGGTAAAGGAGTCGTAGTTATCGATCATCAGCAACATGGCGTAAGCAACCTTTTGAATTCACTGACTTTAATTACAGCCTTCGAGATAAACCCGCGCGGTATTGCGCTTGGCAGGGCATGTGATGCGCCAGCGAAGCGGCTTTCAAGCAGGTAAAGAAGGCAAATCGGTACAGGTCCGGCGCAGCCGGCAGGGAATATTCAGGCGCGCCAACGCCAACGGGCGTGTGCCTTGATCATTTGATCCGGAAGCTTGCTGACAATCGACACAGGGGAAGTCTCGTTCATACGTTCCGGCACAGTAGCCTAGCTGGGCGGAGCACGCAATATGACCGAACCCGAAGGGCTTTGAAACAATCGCGACCTTCGGGAAGATGGCAAAACGCGGAAAGTTTTTGGTACTGTCGTTCCGCCTTTCTAACAACAATAAGATAAAAACGGACTTTACCCATGAACAAAAAGACGTTGTTCGTACCGATTGCCGGTTGCCTGCTGGCGATGGCTTGTTCCCCGGCGAGCGCCGCCCCCAATCCGTACTCCCAGTTCATCGTGTTCGGCGACAGCCTCAACGATGCTGGCCAGTTCGCCGACCCGAACGGCCCGCCCGGCTCGACTACGCGCTATACCAACCGAACCGGCCCGAATTACACGAATGGCAGCGGTGAAGCCTATTCCGCCAACTCCACCCAGTTGCTCGGCGGGCGCCTGGGCTATTCCGCCGACGAAACAGCCGCCTCCACGTCGGCGGTCCGTGCCAGCGAGGGGCTGGCAGACGGCAATAACTGGGCGGTAGGCGGCTATCGCACCGACCAGATCCTCGAATCGATTACCGGCGTATCCGACACCGGCGAGCGCAGCCGTCCCGGCTACCTGCAATCCAATGGTCTGCGCGCCGACCCGAATGCGCTGTATTACCTTTCCGGTGGTGGCAACGATTTTCTTCAAGGACGTGTATTGACTCCCGAGCAAGCGAACCAGGCCGCGGGCCGCCTGGCCGACAGTGTCCAGGCACTGCAAACGGCCGGCGCCCGATATGTGATGGTCTGGCTGTTGCCCGACCTGGGCCTGACCCCCGCTCTCAATGGCGGCCCTTTGCAGGACACCTTTTCGCAACTGGGCAATCAGTTCAACCAACACCTGCTCACGCGATTGCAAGGCATCGATGCCGAAATCATTCCGTTGAACATTCCGCTTTTACTGAAGGAAAGCTTCGCCGATCCGGCAAGATTCGGCCTCGCCACCGGTGAGAACCTCACTGCAACCTGCTTCAGCGGCAATGGCTGCACGGAAAACGCCACCTACGGCATCAACAGTGCCACGCCGGACCCCAGCAAGCTGATCTACAACGACGCGGTCCATCCGACCGAAACCGGGCAAAAACTGATCGCCGACTATGCCTTCTCCCTACTCGCGGCACCATGGGAACTGACGTTGTTGCCGGAAATGGCCCACTCGACTCTGCGGGCTCACCAGGACGAATTACGCAGCCAATGGCAGTCGGATTGGGAGGATTGGCAGGCGGTCGGCCAGTGGCGAGCCATCGTCGCGGGGGGCGGACAACATCTGGACCTGGACAGTCAGGGCAGCGGCGCCAGCGCCGACGGCAGCGGCTACAACCTCAACGTAGGTGGCAGCTATCGCCTCAACGAGGCTTGGCGCGTAGGGGTCGCCGCCGGTTTCTACCGCCAGGACATGTCGGCAGGCCATAACGACTCGGACTACAAACTCAACAGCTACCTGGCGACCGCTTTCGCCCAGTTCCAACAAAATCGTTGGTGGGCCGATGCGGCACTGACCGGTGGCAAGCTCGACTACGACAATCTGGAGCGCAAGTTCGACCTGGGCGTCAACGAAGCACAGGAGAAAGGCGACACAGACGGCCATCTATGGGCATTCAGTACTCGCGTGGGCTACGACATTGCCCAGCCGGGCAGCGAGTGGCACCTTTCGCCGTTTATCAGCGCCGATTATGCGAAGGTGGAAGTCGATAAATATTCGGAAAAGAGCAACCGCTCCACGGCCCTGACCTTCGATGACCAGAAGCGCGACTCGAAACGCCTGGGCATCGGCCTGCAGGGCAAATACAACTTCACCCGTCAGACCCAGGTGTATGGCGAGTATGCCCACGAACGTGAGTACGAAGACGATACCCAGAAAGTGAACATCGCCCTTAACAGCCTGCCCGCCAACGACTTCACGCTTGAAGGCTATACGCCCCAGAGTCATCTGAATCGCCTGAGCCTGGGCGTCAGTCACAAGTTGACTAACGAGTTGGCTCTGCGAGGAGGTTATACGTTGCGAAAGGATGACGACCTCACCCAGCAAGGGATAAGTCTCGGGGTCAGCCTGGACTTCTGATTCGATGAACTGCAGATGCCTATGGTGAGCAGGCTTGTTTCCTCACCATAGGCATAAAGGGTTTCAGTCGCTCGGCGCCTGCTCGGCCAACGCTACCGCGCGGAACATCGCCCGGCGCTTGTTCAGCGTTTCTTCCCATTCCAGCGCCGACACCGAATCGGCAACGATGCCTCCGCCGGCCTGTACATGCAGTTCGCCGTTCTTGATGACCGCCGTGCGAATGGCGATGGCAGTGTCCATGTTGCCGTTCCAGGCGAAATAGCCGACGGCTCCGCCGTACACCCCCCGCTTGACCGGCTCCAGCTCATCGATGATTTCCATCGCCCGAATCTTCGGCGCGCCCGACAAGGTGCCCGCAGGCAGGATCGCTCGCAGGGCATCCATCGCCGTCAGCCCGGCCTTCAACTGCCCCGTGACGTTGGACACGATGTGCATGACATTGGAATAGCGCTCGATCACCATCTTCTCGGTGAGCCTGACCGAACCGACTTCCGAGACCCGCCCGGTGTCGTTACGGCCCAGGTCGATCAACATCAGGTGCTCGGCGATCTCCTTGGCATCCGACAGCAGATCCTCTTCCAGGGCGCGGTCAGCCTCTTCCGTGGCACCACGAGGACGCGTGCCGGCAATGGGTCGAACCGTGATCAGGTTGTCCTCGACCCGCACCAACACTTCCGGTGAACTGCCCACGACATGGAAATCGCCAAAATTGAAGAAGTACATGTAGGGCGTCGGATTGAAGCAACGCAGGGCTCGATACAGATCGATAGGCGCTGCCTTGAAGTCGATGGACATCCGTTGCGACGGCACCACTTGCATGCAGTCACCGGCCAGGATGTATTCCTTGATGGTATCGACAGCCCTTTCGTAATCGCCCTGGGTAAAACTTGAGCGGAATACCGGATCGGTCGCCGCCTGCTTGCTGAAATCCAGCCCGGGACGAGGCGTGATCGGTTGACGGAGCTTTTCCAGTAGCGCCTGCAGGCTTTTTTGACCTTGCTCGTAGGCATCTTCACGAGATGGATCGGCCAGCACGATAGCGTGCATCTTGCCAGCCAGGTTGTCGAAGACCACCACCGCGTCGGACACCATCAACAGAATGTCAGGCACGCCCAACGGATCCGGGTTCGGACAAGTGCCCAGACGCTTTTCCACGTAGCGCACGCAGTCGTAGCCGAAGTACCCCACCAGCCCACCGTTGAAACGCGGCAGGCCAGGGATGGTCGGCACGTTGTAGCGGGCCTTGAACGATTCAACGAAGGCCAACGGATCTTCGACCTCCATGCTTTCGATTTCGACGCCATCATGGGTCACGCTGATGCGATGATCATGAACCCTCAGTACCATGCGGCACGGCAGGCCAATAATGGAGTAACGCCCCCATTTCTCACCGCCCTGCACCGACTCGAGCAGGTAGGAGTTGGGTTGGTCGGCCAGCTTGAGGTAGATCGATAACGGCGTGTCAAAGTCGGCCAGGGTTTCGCAGGCAAGCGGGATACGGTTATAGCCGGCAGCGGCCAGGCGCAGGAATTCTTCGCGAATCATGAGGGTGCCTCGTAGCAAGAGGAGCTGATAGTCAGGTGTGCAAACGCGCCGGATGACCGGCCAGGATCACGTCAGGCGCGCCAACGCCACCGGGCCAGGGCCTTCATGACTTTCATCCAGAGTTTGCGAGTGACCACCACGATGGCGTTCCCAGAAGAGGATTGGACAGCGTCGGGCAACGTTATCTCAGCGGCCGGGTCCAGGCAACCGGGAATTAGCAGGCGCAAGTCGTCGATGACCAGCGTTGGAGACTCTTCGGCGATCGGTCGGCCAGGGTTGTAGCCGTAACTCAACCCGACACACTTGACCCCCGCCGCTTTCGCCGCCTGCACATCAATGAACGAATCACCGACGAACAGCGATTGGGACGCCGGGATATTGGCCATTTTCATCACGAAAAACAGCGCCGCCGGGTCGGGTTTGCGCTGCGGCAAGGTATCGCCGCCTATGATCCAGCGAAAATAGCGACCGATCTTCATCTGATCCAGCAACGGCGCCACAAAGCGCTCCGGCTTATTGGTGATCAGCGCCATTTCCACGCCCTGCTTTTGCAGCCACTTGAGGGTGGAGCGTACGCCAGGATAGACCACCGTCAGCTCATGACTGCCTTCGTAGGCTTCGTTGAACAACTGCAACGCCTGTTCGGCCTCGGCGTCCTCAACACCCTGGGCATCGATGTTGTTGGCCAGCGCCCGGCGCACCAGCGTGGGCGTACCGTTGCCCACCCACTGGCGCACCGCATCGAGCCCGGCCGGCGGACGCCCGAGCGCAAGCAGCATGTGATCCACGGCCGCCGCGAGGTCTGGAAGCGAGTCGATCAATGTTCCATCGAGGTCGAACATCACCAGACGCGGCAGGGTGCCGGGAAACAGCTGCTCGAAACCGCTCATGGGCGTGCCAGGGCCAGTTCGGCACGCATTTTCTCAATCACTTCTTTGTAGTCGGGAGCATTGAAGATCGCCGAACCCGCGACGAAGGTATCGGCGCCGGCCGCGGCGATTTCACGAATATTGCCCACGTTCACACCACCGTCGATTTCCAGGCGGATATCACGCCCCGAAGCATCGATCAGGGCACGGGCTTCGCGCAGTTTGTCGAGGGTGCCGGGAATGAACTTCTGCCCGCCGAAGCCAGGGTTGACGCTCATCAACAGGATCATGTCGACCTTGTCCATCACGTACTTGAGCACATCCAGGGGCGTGGCCGGGTTGAACACCAGGCCAGCCTTGCAACCGCCCTCGCGGATCAACTGCAGGGACCGGTCGATGTGCTGCGTCGCTTCGGGGTGAAAGGTAATGTAGGTGGCACCGGCTTCGATGAAGTCGCCGACGATGCGATCCACCGGGCTGACCATCAGGTGCGCGTCGATGGGTGCGGTGATGCCGTATTTGCGCAGTGCCGCGCAGACCATCGGGCCGATGGTCAGGTTGGGCACATAGTGGTTATCCATGACATCGAAGTGCACGATGTCGGCCCCGGCGGCCAGAACGTTATCCACTTCCTCCCCCAGGCGGGCGAAATCGGCGGAGAGAATCGACGGAGCAATAGCGAAGGGCTGCATGACGCACCTGTTTTGAGCGAAATCACGATGGCGCGCATTGTATACCTCAAGATTTGGCGCGCCCACCGTGGCCGACGATCAATACGCTGCGCGGTAGATCTTCTCGATATCGGCGGTGCTCAGCTTACGCGGGTTGTTGCGCATCAACCGCTCGATCCCCGCCGCTTCCGCCGCCATCGACGGGATCACGTCCTCCGTCACGCCCAACCCGCTCAAGCCCTTGGGAATTTCCACGGCGGCACACAGCGCCGTCATCGCCTCCACGGCTTCGTCCGCCGCTTCGAGATCACTCAGGTGAGAGGTCCTTACCCCCATCGCTTCGGCGATATCGCGCATGCGCTCGACGCAGGCCAATTTGTTCCACGCCATGACATAGGGCAGCAACAACGCATTGGCGACGCCGTGGGACACATGAAAACGGCCTCCCAGGGGATAGGCCAGCGCATGCACCGCTCCAACGCCTGCATTACCGAACGCCATGCCGGCCATCAGGCTGGCGGTGGCCATGTCCTCACGGGCCTGCAGATGGGAAGGATTACAGAAGGCTTTGGGCAATGCCTGGGTGATGAGTTTGATGGCGCCGATGGCCAGGGCATCGGTGATCGGCGAAGCGTTGAGCGACAGATACGCTTCGATGGCGTGTACCAGCGCATCGACACCGCTCGACGCTGTCACGCCGCGCGGGCAGGTGAGCGTCATCTGCGGGCTGACCAGCGCCACGTCCGGCAACAGGTAATCGCTGACGATGCCCTTCTTCAGTTGCGCGGCCTTGTCGGACAGGATCGCCACGTTGGTGACTTCCGAGCCAGTGCCGGCCGTGGTGGGGATGGCAATCATGGGCGGCCCTTTGCGCGGCACCTGATCCACGCCGAACATGTCTTCCAGCTCGCCGTGGTAACCGGCGTAGACACCCACGCACTTGGCAATATCGATGGCGCTGCCGCCGCCCAGCCCGATCAATCCGTCATGACCGCCATCGCGGTAGGCCTGCATGCAGTCCTTGACGATGGCGATTTCCGGGTCCGGCATGACTCGGTCGAAAATCTCGTAATCGCGCCCGCCCAAATGTTGCAGCGCCAGCTCCACGGTACCGGACCTGACCAGCGCGGCGTCGGTGACGATCAGCGGATTATCGACATCCAGCCGCGTGAGCTCGGCTGCCAGTTGCTCGATGGCAGCGGCACCGGTGATCAATTTGTGAGCGATCTTGAATGAGGAAAGACTCATGTGCGCGGCCTCTTGTTCGAGTATGGGCTGGCACAAGGATAGCTCGGTATTGGAGGTTGTTCCGTCATTCAGCTCATGAATGCACCACTAGCCGACTGTGGGAGCGGGCTTGCTCGCGAATGCGGTGTGTCAGTCGACATAAATGTTGAACCTGCCACCGCATTCGCGAGCAAGCCCGCTCCCACACGGATCGGTGTATGGCTTCAGGCCTGGGTTGTGCGCAGCTTCTCACTGCGCCCGCGCAGCCATTCCAGTGTCAGCAACAAGATCACCGAGAAGGCAATCAGCAACGTCGCCGCCGCTGCGATGGTCGGGCTGAGGTTTTCGCGGATGCCGCTGAACATCTGCCGTGGCAGCGTGGCTTGTTCGGGGCCGGCCAGGAACAGGGTCACCACTACTTCATCGAACGAGGTCGCAAAGGCGAACAATGCTCCAGAGATGACACCCGGGGCGATCAACGGCAAGGTCACGCGACGAAACGTCGTCAGTGGCGAAGCGCCAAGGCTTGCCGACGCCCGCACCAGGTTGTGGTTGAATCCCTGCAAAGTCGCCGAAACGGTAATGATGACGAACGGTACGCCCAGCACTGCATGAACCACAATCAGCGACAGGAAGCTGTTGCCCATCCCCAGCGGTGCGAAAAACAGGTAGCTGGCGACGCCGATGATCACCACCGGTACCACCATGGGCGAAATCACCAGGGCCATGACCAGCGACTTGCCCGGAAAATCGCCCCGGGTCAGGCCGATGGCTGCCAGCGTGCCGAAGACCATCGCCAGCACCGTTGCCGCTGGCGCCACGATGATGCTGTTCTTCAGCGCCCGCATCCATTCGGCCGAGGCAAAGAAGTCGTGATACCACTGCAACGAAAAGCCTTGCAATGGATACACCAGGAAGCTGCCGGAGTTGAACGACAATGGAACGATCACCAGCACCGGCAAGATCAGGAACAGCAAGATCAGCCCGCAGAGCGTGCGCAAGCAGTAGAACCACACCCGCTCAACGGGGGACATGTAAGGACTTACCATTTTCGATCTCCCCTCAGCTCAGGCGCAGGCGACTGGCGCCCACCAGCCAGCTGTAAATCAGATAAAGCACAATGGTCGCCAGCAACAGCAGGCCACCGAGCGCCGTGGCCATGCCCCAGTTGATGCTGGTGTTGGTGTAGAACGCGACGAAGTAGCTGACCATCTGGTCGTTCGGGCTGCCCAGCAACGCCGGGGTGATGTAGTAGCCGATGGCAAGGATGAACACCAGCAGGCAACCGGCGCCCACACCGGCATAGGTCTGCGGGAAGTACACCCGCCAGAAACTGGCGAACGGATGGCAGCCCAGGGAAATCGCCGCTCGCATATAAGTGGGAGAGATGCCCTTCATCACGCTGTAGATCGGCAGGATCATGAACGGCAACAAGATGTGGACCATGGAGATGTAGACACCCGTGCGGTTGAACACCAGCTCCAGGGGTTTATCGATGACTCCCATGGCCAGCAAGGCGCTGTTGATCAGCCCGCCCGACTGCAACAGCACGATCCACGCCGCCACCCGCACCAGGATCGACGTCCAGAACGGCAGCAGCACCAGGATCATCAACAAGTTGCTCTGGCGCGACGGCAGGTTCGCCAGCAGGTAAGCCAGTGGATAGGCCAGCACCAGGCAAATGGCGGTAATCACCAGCCCCATCCAGAACGTACGGGCAAAAATATCCAGGTAGATCGCCTGGTCGGGGGTGGCCGTGGCCAGTTCGCCGAGGTCGTCGATGCGATGATCGACGGCCGCCAGCAGGTAATACGGGGTGACATGACTGGTATTGCGACGAATCACCTGCCAGTACGCGGGGTCGCCCCAGCGTTCGTCGAGGTTTTCCATGGCTTCTTTATAAGAGGTCGGCTCGCTGGCGAAGGGCAGCGAACGAGCGGTCTTGGTCAACAAGCTGCGATAACCAGCCAGTTCCATATTCAGGCGCTTGGACAAGTCACCCAAGGTCTGATTCTTGCGGGCATCGGCCAAGTCTTCACTGGCGGCCTTGTACACCGGCTCCCCAGGCAGCCCGCGTCCGTCCCACGCGGCTACCGCCGCCACGGTGCGCGGCATGGCACTGACCACTTCGGGGTTACTGACGCTTTTGAACAGCAGGGCCACGATCGGCACCAGAAACACCAGCAACAGAAACAACACCAGCGGCGCGATCAAGGCCTGTGCCTTCCAGCGGTTGACCCGCTCGGCGCGCTTGAGCCGCTGCTTCAGGGTGGGGCTGGTGCCCGCGTTCAGTGGAACGGCGATGGCCATGGCGAACTCCGGAAATCTTTTTATCGTTACAAAGGCGGCCTACCGCCTCTGTTCTTTTGCAACACCCGAACCTGCAGCAGAACCTGTGGGAGCGAGCTTGCTCGCGATAGCGTAGTGTCAGCCAACATCAACACCGAATGTGCCGCCGCCATCGCGAGCAAGCTCGCTCCCACAAAAGGTCTCCCAAGTCCCCGTCCAGCAGTTACTTCGCAGCCCAAGAGTTAAAGCGCTGCTCCAGTTGCTCGCCGTTGTCAGCCCAGAAGCTGACGTCGATCTGCACCTGGTTGGCGATGTTTTCCGGAGTGGTCGGCATGTCTTTCAGGACGTCCTTGGACAACAACGGTACGGCCTGGGTGTTGGCTGGGCCGTAGGCGATGTTTTCCGAGTAGGTCTTCTGCTGCTGCGGAGCGACCGAGAAGGCGATGAATTTTTTCGCCGCTTCGGCACGGGCCTTGTCCAGGCCACGTGGAATGGCCCAGGCGTCGAAATCGTAGATGCCGCCGTTCCACACCACTTTCAGGTTGCTTTCCTTCTGTACCGCGGCGATCCGGCCGTTGTAGGCCGAGCTCATGACCACGTCACCGGAAGCCAGGTACTGGGGCGGCTGGGCGCCTGCTTCCCACCACTGGATGTTCGGCTTGAGTTCGTCGAGCTTCTTGAACGCACGATCCTGACCATCCTTGCCGGCCAGCACTTTATAAACGTCCTTCGGCGCCACGCCGTCGGCCATCAAGGCGAATTCCAGGGTGTACTTGGCGCCCTTGCGCAGGCCGCGCTTGCCTGGGAATTGCTTGGTGTCCCAGAAGTCAGCCCAACTGGTCGGCGCGGTTTTCAGCTTGTCGGCGTTGTAAGCCAGTACGGTCGACCACACGAAGAAACCCACGCCGCAAGGCTGGATGGCACCCTTGACGTAGTCTTCGGTCTTGCCGAACAAGGCCGGGTCCAGTTGCTCGAACATATCTTCGTCACAGCCACGGGACAGCTCCGGCGACTCGACTTCCACCAAGTCCCACGAAACGCTCTTGGTGTCGACCATGGCCTTGACCTTGGCCATTTCGCCGTTGTATTCGCCAGCCACGATCTTGCCGTTGCCAGCCGCTTCCCACGGTGCGTAAAAGGCTTTGACCTGAGCCGCCTTGTTCGCCCCGCCGAAAGACACCACGGTCAGGTCCGGGCCCGCCGCCATCGCGCTTGCCGCACCCATCATGCCCAGGGTCAGGGCGGTGAACTTCAGGGATCTCAACATTTATTGTTCTCTCCACGTGCAGGGTTGGTGTGTTGATACAGGGGGGCGATCAATTCGCCTCTAGAAGTGGATCGAGCGCACGCACGTGCTCGACCTGCCAGCCAAGCGGAACCACGTCGCCGACGGCCAGCTCGGGGTCGAGCTCGGCAATCGGTTGTTTCACGAAGAAGTCGCTCTTGCCGCAGACTTCCAGGCGAACCCGGACGTGGTCGCCCAGATAGATGAATTCCGCCACCCTCCCTGAGAAGCGGTTGACACATTGTTCGCTGGCGCCGTTGAGGCTCACCCGCTCCGGGCGAATCGACAGGGTCACCGGCTCGCCGGGCTTGCCGACGTTCACCGCCAGTGCCTCGACCTTTTCACCGCGCCCCAGCTCCACCAGGCAGCGGTCGCCGGTGTGGCTGTGCAAGCGCCCGCTCAGGCGGTTGTTCTCACCGATGAAGTTGGCGACGAAGGTATTTTTCGGCTCCTCATAAAGCGTACGCGGCGGCGCGATCTGCTGGATCTCGCCCTGGTGGAATACCGCCACGCGGTCAGACATGGTCAGGGCTTCGCCCTGATCGTGGGTCACGTAGACCACTGTCACACCCAGCCGCTGGTGCAGATGCTTGATCTCCATTTGCATGTGCTCACGCAGCTGCTTGTCCAGCGCACCAAGGGGTTCGTCCATCAATACCAACTGCGGCTCGAACACCAGGGCACGAGCCAGGGCCACCCGTTGTTGCTGGCCGCCGGACAACTGCGCCGGGTAGCGCTGGGCGAACGTGTCCAGTTGGACCATGCTCAAGACACGCTTGACCCGATCGCCCACGTCACTTTTGTTCAACCCCCGCACAGTCAGCGGGAACGCCAGGTTCTCGGCAACGGTCATGTGGGGGAACAGGGCATAGTTCTGGAACACCATGCCGATGTCGCGCTTGTGGGGAGGCACGTTATTGATCGCGCGCCCGGCCAGCTGGATCTCACCGGCGGTCGGTGTTTCAAACCCGGCGAGCATCATCAGGCTGGTGGTCTTGCCGGAACCGGACGGTCCGAGCAGGGTCAGGAATTCGCCTTTGCGAATGTCCAGGTTGAGATCCTTGACGATCAGGTTCTCGCCATCGTAGCTCTTTTGCACACCACGAAAGCTGACCAGCACATCGCTGGTCCCCGCGCTTGAATCAACCTGGCTCATACCCGCACCTTTTGTATTGATGACTGCTTGTGAATCAAGCCTAGTGGAGCCTGCTCCCCGCGCAAATCGGGGCGCAGGAGAGAATCGCCTCAGCCGGATGGAAGCGTCGGGGTAGGGAACGCCCTACAAGGATGGCGGGATTGGATAAAAGCAGCGGCAAGCTTCGAGCGGCAAGCAGCAAGCTTGGGGCAAAAGCGGGCTACGGGTGTGTCGCAAACAGGTATGTCGACACGTTTTCCCTGAGGGGACGGGGACAGAGCTTAGAGTAGCTTATGCTCCATCGCGTACTTCACCAGCTCCGCCAGCGAGGTGACGTTGAGCTTCTGCATCAATCGAGCCTTATGTGTGCTGATGGTCTTGCTGCTCAGGGCCAGTTGCTGGGCGATATCGTTGACGTTGGCGCCTTGGGCAAGGCGCTCGAAGACCGAGAACTCGCGCTCGGACAACAGCGAATGCAGCGGCCGGGTGTCGGTCAGGCCGACTTCGAAGACCATGCGGTCGGCCAGGTCCGGGTCGATGTAGCGGCCACCGGAGGCGACCTTGCGAATGGCCATGAGCAGCAAGGCCGGGTCGCTGTCCTTGGTCGCGTAGCCGGCGGCGCCGACCTTCAGCGCCCGGGCCGCCATCTGTGCCTCATCGTGCATCGACAAGACCAGGATGGCGGGCGGGTTGTTCAGCGCACGGATCCTCGGGATCGCTTCAAGGCCGTTGACCCCCGGCATGGAAATATCCAACAACACCACTTCACAAGGCACGTGCCGCAGGGTTTCGAGCAGTTGCTCGCCATTGCTCGCCTCTCCCGCCACCACCATATCCTTCGCCAGACCGATCAGTTGCTTGATGCCTTCGCGGACAATGGTGTGGTCTTCGGCTACCAGTACACGAATCACTTTATTCTCCAGACTCAGAATTTATCGCGAGCAGGCTCGCTCCCATATAGGGTGATGCCCGCAAGATATCTGTGGGAACGAGCCTGCTCGCGATAGCCACCAGACACCGCAAGAACATCAGGCCTCCTTCAACGGCACTCGCACCACCAGGGTAGTCCCCTCCCCCGGCTCACTCTCCAGGGACAACTGCCCGCCCATGATCAACACCCGCTCGCGCATGCCGACCAACCCAAAGGACGTCGGCCGAGCCGCATCTGCAATAAATCCTACACCGTCATCGCTGACCGTCAGACACAATTCATCCTCTTCCTGGACCAGAGTCAGCTCCACGGTATGGGCCTGGGCATGCCGCATCACATTAGTCAGCGCCTCTTGAAGAATCCGGAACAGCCCGATGGCCTTGGCATCGCTCATAGGTGGCAGGTTGTCCGGCACCTGCACCAGGCACGGGATTTGTGTACGCGCTTCGAAACGCCGGGCCTGCCACTCGATAGCCGAGGCGATACCCGCATCGAGAATCGGCGGGCGTAGCGCCGTCGCCACGTCCCGCACCAGTTGGAACAGCTGGGCAATCAGGCGCTTCATACTGTTGAGGCGTTCCTGCAGGCCCGGATCGAGCTGCCCATAGGCCAGTTCGCACATGGACGTCTCGAGCTTCAATACCGTCAGCATCTGTCCCAGCTCATCATGGACCTCTCGGGCAATGCGGGCCTTTTCCTCCTCCCGGACGCTTTCCAGGTGCGCTGACAACTCGCGCAGTTGCTCCCGGGAACTGGCCAGTTCCAGTTCAATGCGCTTGCTTTCGGTGATGTCCCAGACGATGCCATCCCAGACATAGGCGCCATCTTCGAGACGCCGGGTGATGGCCTTGATTTCGGCCCAGCGCTCACGGCCTTCGCGGGTCAGGATACGGCCTTGCCACGACCAGTCACTGTCACTGTCCAGCGCCAAGTCCTGGGGGCGGTGATAATCGGCCTTGTCCTGCGGATGCACCAGACTGCGCAAGCCAGTGTCGCTTCGGGCGAGGGTCGCCGGGGAATAGCCCACCAGGCTTTCGCTGCCTTCGCTGATATAGGCGAAGTCGATCTGCCCGGTCACGGGCGCCCGCTCCAGGCGAAAAACCAGGCCCGGTACGTTGGCGGCGATACCTTGCAGGCGCGCCTCGCTTTCACGCAACGCTGCCAACGCCTTTCGGCGCTCGGTGACGTCAGTGAGGTAAACCACCAGGTACTCGGCATCGCGAAAACGCAGGAAGCTCAAGGACACATCGGCTGGCAGGATACTGCCATCGGCCCGCACGCATTCGGTTTCGAAACTCTGTGGCCCCTCCTCACTGGCTCGGGCGCGTTTCCACAGATTCAACCAACGGTCCATGTGCAAGCCCGGCTCGAAATCGATCAAGGGCCGGTCGATGATCGCGCCCGATGCATAGCCGAGCATCGTTTCGGCAGCGCGGTTGGCATAGCGCACATGGCTGTCCCAATTGACCCAGAGGATGCCCACAGTGCTTTGATCAATGGAAAACTGCGTCAGGCGCAGGGCTTCTTCGCTGGCGGCACGTTGGGCAATGTCTTCACGGGCGCTACGCAGGCGACGTTCCAGTTGACGTTGCTGGCGACGCTGCCAGAACACAATGGCCACGCTGCTCAGCAGCATGACCAACATCAAAAGGGTCAAGTTCTGCCAAAAACCCGGCGTCTCGGTCAGACGCGGATACTTGGGTTTGAGCCAGCGACTGTGCAACTGCTCCAGGTCCCTGGCCGGAATCGCCTGCAGGACGCTATCAACGATTCCGGCCAACTGCGGCCAATCACGGCGGGTAGCGACCCGTAGCAGTTGCGGCAGACCGATATCTCCCACCACCACCAGCCCCGAGAACTCAGGCTCGACCATCAACCTCCCCAGCTCGGCCTCATCGACCACGGCGTAACGGGCCTGCTGGCTCAACAGCAGCTGCAAGGCCTGACGCTCCATGGGCACGCCTTGCAGATTCAGCATCGGATAGTTACCGCGCAGATAATCGGCCGTGGCGCTGGGCATGCGCACCGCGACCCGGGTCTGGGCGTCGAGCTTTTCCAGTTCCACCCCCTCGGCGCCCTTCTGCTCGCCAACGATCAGTTGCGGCACGCGCATGTAGGGGTCGGAAAACTGCCAGAGCCTGAGACCGCCCGGCGTCTGGGTCAGGCCCGGCGCTATATCCACCTGCCCCTCGCGTACCGCCGCCTCCAGTTGCGCCACGTCCTGGAAGTTGCGCCAGATCAGTTCGACGTTCATTGCCTTTGCGAGCCAGTGCATCAACTCGACGTTGGTCCCGGATAAGCGCTGAAGGCGCCGGTCGTATTGTGCGTAGGGTGCCTGCAACACCAACCCGACGCGCAATTGCGGATGTTGCGCCAGCCATTGGCGCTGCTCCGGATTCAAATGCGAACCATGCACCGACGGTGCGGGGGCGGCCCACGCCATCAAGGGGAGCCACAAACAGCCGATAACCCACAGGCAGCAAAAACGCATCATTGAATTCTCATGCACTGACAAACACTGACCAACCCATTAGGCTGCCGGAAATACTTCTGGTCATGGAATATCCAATGTCCTTTGTTTACCGCCTGGCATTGCCAGCATTGTGCCTGTCGCTGATCCTGCCGAGTGCGTTTTCTGTACAGGCCGAGGAACCCGCTCCCACCGCCGCGGACCAGCCTGCCGGGGAAAAACCCGTCGAACGCCAACCCTTGCTCGAGCGTAGCCAGGAAGAAGCCGCGGCACTTGAACGAAAAGTCCCGATCCAGGAACAGCAACAGCTACAAACCGGCAGCGATGCGTTCCTGGCCCTCTGGAAACCGGCCAACACCAGCGATCCCAAGGGTGCAGTCATCATAATCCCCGGCGCCGGCGAAACAGCTGACTGGCCTCAAGTGATTGGCCCTCTGCGTAAAAGATTGCCGGATGTCGAATGGAGCAGCCTGAGTATCACGCTGCCAGACCTGCAAAGCGATGTCATCGCACCGCGCACAGTGGAAACGCCCCCCGAGACCAAGCCGGCCGACACGGCTGCTGCAGCCCCGGACGCCACCACCGCAGCCCCGATCGAACAGGTGGCAGGCGGCGAAGCGGACGCGGTCGACCCGGTCATCGCTGAAACCGACGAAGAACATGCCAAGGCCGACGCCGAGCGCATCTTCGCTCGCATCGATGCCGCACTGGCCTACGCCGAGCAGCAGAGTGCGCGCAGCATCGTGCTGCTCGGCCATGGCACGGGGGCCTATTGGGCGGCGCGCTACCTCAGTGAACAACAGCCTTCGCAGATAGAGCGTTTCGTGATGGTCGCCGCGCAGACCCCGATTGCGGCCAAACCCGGACTGGCAGAAATCACGCCGACCCTGAAACTGGCCACCGCCGACATCTTCTACATGGACAAGCCCTTGGACCGCAACGCGGCGCTGGAGCGCCTGCAAGGAAGCAAACGTTTGAAAGGTTCGACGTTCAGCCAGGTGTCCCTGAAAGCCCTGCCCAATGCGTCGGCGCAGCAGGAGCAACTGTTTCGACGGGTTCGGGGCTGGCTGAATCCGCAAAGCCCTGAGAATTGAATCCAACCCGGCTTGACGGTGGCGAAGCGACTTGTCCCTTCGCCACAATCGTCCCGCGAACCTAGCGGAAATCCCGTCGCTCCCGAATCAGGCGATAGGCATTGTGCAGATCCCGGGTCTTGTCGGTGGCTTCGCGCACTTGCAACGGAGTCCCGCCGTTGCCGGCAATCTTGTCCGGGTGGTGGCGACTGAGCAGGCGACGGTATGCCCGCTTGATCTGTGACGGCTCGGTCGTGGCCGAAACGCCCAGCAGGCGCAACGCCTCCTGGTAAGTCACGCCACTGCTGGGCAGCGACGGTTTCTGTGGTTCGTAATCAATTGCCAACGCCTGGATTTGCTGGGGTGTCCAGCCCAGCCATTTACCCCACTGGAGCAGCAATTCGCGCTCGCTCGCGCCGGCGCGACCGTCGGCCCAGACCATACGCCAGCAGGCCCGCAGCACACCTTCCGCCGCGTGGGGCTGGGTGGCGAGTCGGCGCAGATAACCGCGCATACGGTCGTTCCCGGACTTGCCTCGATTGAACGCAGCGATTGCGCGGCGCTGGGCCGGCTCGCTCAGATCCAGCGCTCGCATTTCCTGGCGCGCCTGCTGGATATGGCCATCGACCACTCGACCATCGACCTTCGCCAGACGCCCCAACAGGACAAACAGCAATTCGTCGTTACGCAACGCCGGGCGCCCGCCCAGGCGTTCACGCACTTGCGCCCAACTCTGCAGGTTCAGGCGCCGATCCAGCGCCTGCCCCAACAATGCACCAAGCATGGCCCCCGGAATGCTGGCTATGGCAAAGCCCGCTCCGGCTCCGATCAGAGTCCCTGGCCACCACATATCAACGGCTCGCTTCTATCAAGGTTTCGACGTGCGCCAAACGTTCATGGGTCCCGACATCGACCCACAGCCCTTCCAGGCGCTCGCCGCTGACCTGCCCCTCGGCGATAGCCTGGCGCAGCAGCGGTGCGAGCTTGAACGCGCCGTCCGAGCAGCCTTTGAACAACGAAGGGTGCAAGACGGCAATGCCGCTATAGGTCAGTTTGTCGGCAGCCGGTTCGCCATCGTGAATCTTTCCATCAGCCAGGATGAAATCTCCGCCCGGATGATGCGCGGGGTTGTCCACCAGCACCAGATGCGCCAAGCCTTCGAGCGGCCGGCGCAGGGCACTGAAATCGTAATCGGTCCAGATATCGCCATTGACCACCACGAACGCCTCGTCACCCAGCAGAGGTAACGCCCGGAAGATACCGCCACCGGTTTCCAGCGGCTCACCTTCCGGCGAATAACGAATCTTCACGCCAAAGCGCGAACCGTTCCCCAAGTGTTCCTCGATCTGCTGACCGAGCCAGGCATGATTGATCACAATGTCGGTGAACCCTGCGCGGGCCAACGCGCGCAGATGGTATTCGATCAAGGGGACACCGCCGGCGCGAACCAATGGCTTGGGGGTCGTGAGGGTCAGCGGGCGCAAGCGTTCTCCCTTGCCCGCCGCCAGGATCATCGCCTTCATGCCATTGCCCCGGCCGGATGCCGCAAGCTGGAAAGCAGCTCACCCAACTGCGCCAGTTCGGGACGGCGGGCAATCACAGCTTCTATATAAGCGAAGAAGCGCGGCACATCACTCAGATACCGAGGTTTACCGTCGCGATGACAGATGCGCGCAAAAATCCCGATGACCTTCAGATGGCGCTGGACGCCCATCAGGTCGCTGGCCCGCAGGAAGTCCTCAAGATCCGGCTGGACCGGAATACCGAGCGTCCCGGCCTGCCGCCAATAGTCTTCCAGCCAACCACGCACGCGCTCCTCGGGCCAACTGAGGAAGGCATCCTTGAACAGGCAAGTCACGTCATAGGTCACCGGACCATACACCGCGTCCTGGAAATCCAGTACGCCAGGGTTCGGCTCGCTGAGCATCAGGTTGCGCGGCATGTAGTCGCGGTGTACCAGCACTTTCGGCTGAGCCAGGGCACTATCGATCAGCAGATCGCTGACCTGCTGCCAGAGCTGTTGCTGTGCCGTATCAAACTCGATCCCCAGCTCACGCTTGACGTACCACTCTGGAAACAACTCAAGCTCACGACGCAACAACGCGACGTCATAGGCGGGCAGCGGCGCCACCATTGGCAATTGCTGAAAAGCCAACAGGGCCTGCAAGGCATCCCGGAACAGGTCGTCGGCATTCTCGCCATTGATCACGTCCAGATAGGTCTGATTGCCCAGGTCATTGAGCAAAAGGAAACCCTGAGCGAGGTCTTCGGCATAAATTTTCGGCACGTTGATTCCGGATTTTGCCAGCAAAAACGCGATGTCAACGAACGGTTTGCAGTTTTCCTGAGGTGGCGGGGCATCCATCACGATCAGGCTACGACCGTCGCCTTCCCACCGGAAATAACGGCGGAAACTCGCGTCGCTACTGGCCGCGGTCAATGTGGCGGGGGGCACGGCACCCCAGCCTTGTGCAGCAAAAAGGGTCGGTAGTTGCTCATCGAGCCAAACTTTAAGGTGTTGCAAGCGTACATCTTGGTCGGGCATTGCAAGGGTCTCCGACGGCGCTAGCCGTCAAGCGGGTCATGCTTTATTATCCAGCATCTTTTTCAGACCATCGAGAGGCGTGCGGCCCACACCGCGGGCAGATGGCACGCAGGAAGCCCGGACTAATAAGATGGCATTGAAATCCCCCGCGTTTCGTAAAAAATTTCCGTTGCTGGTTACCGGCAGTCTGCTGGCCCTTCAACCTCTGGCCTCTTCATTCGTCGTCGCGGCGCAGCAGTATGACTGCTCCGTGTCCGCAACGGGTGCCTGGGACTGTTCGCCCAAGACTCCGGCCGCTGCCTTGCCGCCGCGCCCGGTGCATGAAGGCAGCGCCGTTTCCGACAGCAGCGAAGCCCCGACTGGCAGCAACTCGGTCGAAGAAGCCGGCGACAAGCCGATGCTGGTTACCGAAGCCAAGGGTCGTGGCCTGAAATCCCGCAGTGAAGACTACAGTCATCTTGACTGGGTTCCGCGGGAGAACCTCACCCCCGCGCAATTGGCCGAGACAGGTCCTTACTGCTCCGGTGCCTACATCGAGCCACCCCGTCCCGGCATGAACGACAAGACGGCCAAGAGCGATGCCCCGACCTTCCTCGGCGCCAAGGCTTCGCGCTATGAGCAGGAACAACAGGTGGCTACCCTGGCTGGCGATGTGGTCATGCGCCAGGGCAGCATGCAGGTCGAGGCCGATGAAGCCAGCCTGTACCAGGCGGAGAACCGCGGTGAGCTGAGCGGTAACGTGCGGGTTCGCGACAACGGCGCGCTAATCGTCGGCGACCACGCCGATGTCCAGCTGGACACCGGCGAAGCCAAGGTCGACAACGCGGAATACGTGATGCACAAATCGCGTATCCGCGGTAACGCCCTGTATGCCAAGCGTGCCGAAAACGCGATCATCCGCCTCAAGGACGGTACGTACACCACCTGCGAACCGAACAGCAACGCCTGGACACTCAAGGGCAATAACATCACCCTGAACCCGGCGACCGGCTTCGGTACCGCAACCAACGTGACACTGCGGGTCAAGGACATTCCGGTCCTGTACACCCCGTACATCTATTTCCCGATCGACGATCGTCGCCAGTCCGGCTTCCTGCCGCCGACCATCGGCAGCGGCAGCGATACCGGCTTCCTGTTGGTCACTCCTTACTACTTCAACCTGGCGCCGAACTACGACGCCACGTTGTACCCGCGCTACATGAGCAAGCGCGGCCTGTTGATGGAAGGCGAGTTCCGATACCTGACCAAATCCAGCGAAGGCCAGTTCGGCGCCGCGTACCTCAACGACGAAGAAGACGAACGCGCCAAGCAGTCCGACTACAGCAAGACCCGCTACATGTACAACTGGCAGCACAAGGGCGGCCTCGATTCGCGCGTGCTGACGGAAGTCGACTACACCAAGATCAGCGATCCGTATTACTTCCAGGATCTTCAGACCGACCAGATCGGTGTCGAATCCCGGGACTACGTGAATCAGCAAGGGGCTGTCAGCTACCGTGGGGACAACTTCACGGCGCGGCTGAATGCCCAGGCTTATCAAATGGCGACGATTTCGAAGATCACGCCATATAGCCGCCTGCCTCAAATCACCTTCAACGGCTCCCTGCCGCAACATCCGTATGGGCTGAACTTCGCTTACGAGACGGAACTGGTGCGCTTCGATCGTGACTTGAGGGATGGCCTGTACAGCGACGAAGAAGGCTTCTCCACGCCATGGCTGGATACCAATATCAGAGGGCTGGCCCGGGCAAATGGCAATCGCATGAATCTCGCACCGGTCGTAAGCCTGCCCATGACAGCGAGCTACGGTTACATCAAGCCAGCGCTCAAGTACCAATACACCCAGTACGACCTTGATCTGGACAGCACCGGAAGGTCTGCTGTGGGGAATGGATACGACAGCACGCCAAACCGTGCTGTTCCAATCGCCAGCATCGACAGCGGCTTGTACTTCGACCGGGACACCCAGTGGTTTGGCTCCAACTATCGCCAGACATTGGAGCCTCGCCTGTTTTACCTCTATGTACCGGAAAAAGATCAGGACGACATTCCTGTTTTCGATACCAGCGAATCCACCTTCAGCTACTCCTCGCTGTTCCGGGACAACCGTTTTACCGGCTCTGACCGTGTCGGCGACGAGAACAAGCTGTCCCTGGGCGTGACCAGCCGCTGGATCGAAGAAAACGGTTTCGAGCGCCAGCGTGTCAGCGTTGGCCAGGCGTTCTACTTCAAGGACCGCAAGGTTCAGTTGCCGGGCATTGACTTCGAGACCCGTGAAGATGCCAAGTCGGACGTCTCGCCGTACGCGCTTGAGTACGAATACCGCTGGAACCGCGACTGGCGCACCACCGCCACCTACAACTGGGACCCGGACACTCACAGCCCGCGCTCGGGTAGTGCGATGTTCCACTACCAGCCAGAAGACAACCCGAACAAGGTTATCAACGCCGGTTACCGCTATCGCAATGACCAGGTCCGTTACGACGAGGCCACCGGTCAGTGGCAAGTGGGTGGCGGCGACTACGGCACGCCAGGCACACCCGGTTACGTGAAGGACTACTACAAGATCAAGCAGCACGACTTCTCGATCATCTGGCCGATCGTGCCGCAATGGAACGCAATCAGCCGCTGGCAGTATGACTACAACCGCAACCGTACCCTGGAAGCCTTCGGTGGTTTCGAATACGACAATTGCTGCTGGAAACTGCGCCTGATCAACCGTTACTGGGTCGACTATGAAGAGTTCAGTCAAGCCGCCCCGGAAAACGAAAAAGGCGACCACGGCGTCTTCCTACAAATTGTCCTGAAGGGACTCGGCGGCCTCACCGGCGCCAAGGTAGAGAGCTTCCTCGACAAAGGCATCCAAGGTTATCGTGAACGTGAAGACCAAGCTTTCTGATTGTCTGCGCCCGCTGATGCTGGGCGCGCTGTTCCTGGGTACCGCGGCCAACGCCGCGGTACAGTCCATCGATAAAGTAGTGGCCATCGTCGATAACGATGTGGTCATGCAGAGCCAGCTGGACCAGCGCGTCCATGAAGTGCAGCAAACCATCGCCAAGCGCGGCGGCGGCCTGCCGCCACCGGGCGTGCTGGACCAGCAAGTGCTCGAACGCCTGATTGTCGAGAACCTGCAGTTGCAGATCGGCGAACGTTCCGGTATTCGCATTACCGATGAAGAGCTGAACCAGGCCGTCGGCACCATCGCCCAGCGCAACAACATGACCCTCGACCAGTTCCGTGCGGCCCTGGCCCGTGATGGCCTTTCCTACGAGGATGCCAGGGATCAGATCCGTCGCGAGATGATCATCAGCCGCGTGCGTCAGCGTCGGGTGGCCGAACGTATTCAGGTGTCCGAGCAGGAAGTGAAGAACTTCCTCGCTTCCGACCTGGGCAAGATGCAGCTTTCCGAAGAACTGCATCTGGCGAACATCCTGATTCCTACGCCGGAAAGCGCCAGCTCCGAAGCGATTCAGAGTGCTTATCGCCAGGCCATGGATGTTTACCAGCAACTCAAGCAAGGCGCCGATTTCGGCCAGATGGCCGTCGCCCGCTCCGGCAGCGAAAACGCCCTGGAAGGTGGCGACATGGGCTGGCGTAAAGCCGCTCAACTGCCGCCACCTTTCGACCGCGAACTGAGTGCCATGGCCGTGGGCGATATCACCCAGCCGGCCCGTACTCCGGGCGGCTTCATCATCCTGAAGCTGCTGGAAAAACGTGGCGGCGGCACCCAGGTACGCGATGAAGTGCATGTTCGCCACATCCTGATCAAGCCAAGCGAAATCCGCAGCGAAGCCGAAACCAAGCGTCTGGCCGAGAAACTCTACGACCGCATCGAAGCGGGCGAAGATTTCGCCGAGCTGGCCAAGAGCTTCTCGGAAGATCCGGGTTCGGCCCTCAACGGCGGCGATCTGAACTGGGTTGATCCAAACGCACTGGTGCCCGAGTTCCGCCAGGTCATGGCCCAGACGCCACAAGGTCAGCTGTCCAAACCGTTCAAGAGCCCCTATGGCTGGCATGTGCTGGAAGTCCTTGGCCGCCGCGCTACCGACAGCACCACCCAGGCTCGCGAGCAGCAGGCAATGACCGTATTGCGCAACCGTAAGTACGACGAAGAGCTGCAAACCTGGTTGCGCCAGATCCGCGATGAAGCCTACGTCGAAATCAAACTTCCTGGTGCAAGCCAGGCAGCGCAGTGAAACCCAAGCGTTTCGCGCTGACGCCCGGCGAGCCTGCCGGCATCGGTCCCGACCTGTGCCTTCTGCTCGCCGCGCAACCCCAGCCGTACCCGTTGATCGCCATCACCAGCCGCGACCTGCTCCTTGAGCGGGCCGCACAGCTGGGTGTGACTGTCGACCTGTTAGCTGTGTCACCCGACACCTGGCCGGATGTTCCGGCCCCCGCCAACAGCCTCTATGTCTGGGACACGCCTTTGGGCGCCCCTGTAGTAACCGGGCAGTTGGACAAGGCCAACGCAGGGTTCGTTCTGCAAACCCTGACCCGAGCCGGCCAGGGCTGCCTGGATGGAACGTTCGCAGGCATGATCACCGCACCGGTGCACAAGGGCGTGATCAACGAATCCGGCATCGCCTTTTCCGGGCATACCGAGTTCCTTGCAGACCTGACTCACACGGCACAAGTGGTAATGATGCTCGCCACACGAGGCCTGCGCGTGGCCCTGGTGACCACTCACCTGCCCCTGCGGGACATTGCCGACGCCATAACCCCTGAACGCCTGGAACGGGTGACGCGAATACTGCATGCCGACCTGCAGGAAAAGTTCGGCATCGCCCGGCCTCGCATCCTGGTGTGCGGGCTCAATCCGCATGCCGGTGAAGGCGGTCACCTGGGCCGCGAAGAGATCGACATCATCGAACCTGCATTGGAGCGGTTGCGCAGCGAAGGCCTGGACCTGCATGGCCCGCTGCCTGCCGACACTCTGTTTACCCCCAAATATCTGGAGCACTGCGACGCGGTGCTGGCGATGTACCACGACCAGGGCCTGCCTGTGCTGAAGTACAAAGGCTTCGGCGCAGCCGTCAACGTGACCCTGGGCCTGCCGATCATTCGCACCTCCGTGGACCATGGCACCGCCCTGGACCTGGCTGGCAGCGGCCGGATCGATACCGGCAGCCTGCAAGTCGCGCTGGAAACCGCCTACCAGATGGCCGAGACCCATTTATGACTGAGCAATACCAACACCGTGCGCGCAAGCGTTTCGGCCAGAACTTCCTGCATGACGCTGGCGTGATCGATCGCATCCTGCGCTCCATCAACGCCAAGCCCGACGACCGCATGCTGGAAATCGGCCCAGGCCAGGGTGCGTTGACCGAAGGCCTGCTGGGCAGCGGCGCACAACTGGACGTGGTGGAACTGGACAAGGATCTGGTTCCCATCCTCAACCAGCAATTCGCCGGCAAGAGCAACTTCAACTTGCACCAAGGCGACGCGCTGAAATTCGACTTCAACAGCCTGAACGCCGCACCGAACAGCCTGCGAGTCGTGGGAAACCTGCCGTACAACATCTCCACACCATTGATCTTCCACCTGCTGAACAATGCCGGCCTGATCCGCGACATGCACTTCATGTTGCAGAAAGAAGTGGTCGAGCGCCTGGCCGCCGGTCCTGGCGGGGGCGATTGGGGTCGGCTGTCGATCATGGTCCAGTACCATTGCCGGGTCGAACACCTGTTCAATGTGGGCCCTGGCGCTTTCAATCCGCCGCCGAAGGTCGATTCGGCCATCGTCCGGCTGGTGCCCCATGCCGTCCTGCCCCATCCGGCCAAGGATCATCGACTGCTCGAACGCGTCGTCCGTGAAGCCTTCAACCAGCGTCGCAAAACCTTGCGTAATACCCTGAAGCTGCTGCTCAGCAGCGCCGAAATCGAAGCGGCAGGCGTAGACGGCAGCCTGCGACCCGAGCAACTGGATCTGGCGGCATTCGTACGCCTGGCCGACAAACTCAGCGAACAGGCCGCGCCTAAAGCCGACGCCCTCTGACCGAAGAGGACCGCTATCGGGTGGCGAGCCCTCTGGTTTACTACCCGATATTTGGCCTAGACTGACCCGATCAGCCGTACCCGCGTCCCGCTTCGCTTTCCAAGGCCCTTTTGCATGTCCGATCCCCGTTATCTGGTCGACGTCAGCGTCACCACCCGCTTCCTGGCGGAACAGTCGCAACCCGAGCACAACCGCTTCGCCTTCGCCTACAGCATTACCGTACGCAACGATGGCTCGCTGCCGGCCCGGCTGCTGTCGCGGCACTGGGTTATCACCGATGGCGATGGGCATGTCGAAGAAGTGCGTGGAGAGGGCGTGGTTGGCCAGCAACCGTTGATCGGCCCTGGTAAAAGCCACAGCTATACCAGCGGCACAGTGATGACGACTCGCGTGGGCACCATGCAGGGCACCTACCAGATGCTGGCCGAGGACGGCAAACGCTTCGACGCCGTGATCAAACCCTTCCGCCTCGCGGTGCCCGGAGCCCTGCACTGATGGCCACCTATGCGGTCGGTGATGTCCAGGGCTGCCTCGCCCCGCTCAAATGCTTGCTGGAGCGAGTCGCCTTCGACCCGCAGAAGGACACGCTGTGGCTGGTTGGCGATCTGGTCAACCGTGGCCCGGAGTCCCTGGAAACCCTGCGCTTTCTCTATGGCATCCGTGATTCGCTGGTGTGCGTACTGGGCAACCACGACCTGCACCTGTTGGCCGCCTGGCAAAACATCGAGCGCTTGAAAAAATCCGACACCTTGAGGGAAATACTCGACGCTCCCGACTGCGTCGACCTGCTGGAATGGTTACGCCAACAGAAACTCATGCACTACGACGAGCACCGCAACCTGGCGCTGGTCCACGCAGGTCTTGCGCCCCAGTGGTCCTTGCGCAAGGCGCTCAAGTGCGCCGGCGAAGTCGAGCAGGCCTTGCGCGATGACAACCTTTTCGCTCCCTACCTGGACGGCATGTACGGCAACGACCCGGCGAAGTGGAACAACGACCTCACCGGCGTCGCCCGTCTTCGAGTCATCACCAACTACTTCACCCGCATGCGCTTCTGCACCCGCGACGGCAAGCTCGACCTCAAGAGCAAGGAAGGCATCGAGACCGCGCCGCCCGGCTACGCCCCCTGGTTCAAACACCCGGAGCGCAAAACCCGTAACGTGAAAATCATCTTCGGTCACTGGGCGTCGCTGGAAGGTCAGTGCGACGAACCCGGGGTCTTTGCTCTCGACACCGGCTGCGTATGGGGCGGTGCCATGACCTTGATGAACGTCGACACCGGCGAGCGACTGCGTTGCGATTGCGATGAGCTGGGCCGCTCCAAACCCCATCCCCCGACCACGAAATCAACACCGGCCGGCACCGTCGTCTGAGCGGCGCGTAGTTCAGGCCTCAGGAGTCCCCATGAGCGAATTCAAACGCATCCCCCCGGAAAAGGCCCAGGCCCTGCGCGAGCAAGGTGCTGTTGTCGTCGATGTCCGAGACCCTGCCACGTTTGCCGCCTCGCATATCAGCGGCTCCAGACACCTGGATAACCACTCCCTACACGATTTCATCACCCGCGCCGACCTCGACGCTCCCGTGGTTGTCGTTTGCTACCACGGAAACTCCAGCCAGAGCGCAGCTGCGTACCTGGTCGGCCAGGGCTTTACCGACGTCTACAGCCTGGACGGCGGCTTTGAACTTTGGCGTACGACGTATCCGTCAGAAACAGCGCAAGGCTCCAACGAATAATTTTTTATGCCGCTCAAAACCCGCGTAATCCGCGGGCTTGAGCGATGGCAGACGAACGGTCTGCCATAACTTATTACGCATTCCACCTGTGCCTCTCCGATTCCGAACTATTCTTAGCCTCAGGCCATCCAAAACAGGGGAGAGCCGGTACACCGGCGCGCGGATCATCGGGAGTCAGCTTTCAGGAACCTGGATTCCTGGAAGCATTCTGGGGGGTAAACGGCAGCTGGGTTCCCAGCGGCTGGCCAGCATCGACTGATTGATCCGACACCGGCTCCACGTATCGAGCGAGGTGACGTCATGAGTATTTTTAGCCACTTCCAGCAACGTTTCGAGTCCACGCGGCAGGAGGAGTACTCGCTGCAGGAATACCTCGAACTCTGCAAGCAGGATCGCAGCGCCTACGCATCGGCTGCGGAACGTCTGTTGCTGGCCATCGGAGAACCGGAACTGCTGGACACCTCGACCAACTCGAGGCTCTCGCGGATCTTTTCCAACAAGGTGATCCGCCGCTATCCGGCCTTTGAAGACTTCCACGGGATGGAAGAATGCATCGACCAGATCGTGTCGTATTTCCGCCACGCCGCCCAAGGCCTGGAAGAGAAGAAACAGATCCTCTATCTGCTCGGCCCGGTAGGTGGCGGTAAGTCGTCCCTGGCCGAGAAGCTCAAGCAACTGATCGAGAAGGTGCCCTTCTATGCCATCAAGGGCTCGCCGGTTTTCGAGTCGCCCCTGGGGCTGTTCAATGCCACCGAGGACGGTGCGATTCTTGAAGAAGACTTTGGCATACCGCGGCGTTACCTCAACACCATCATGTCGCCATGGGCCACCAAGCGCCTGGCCGAGTTCGGCGGCGACATCAGCCAGTTCCGCGTGGTCAAGCTCTACCCGTCGATCCTCAACCAGATCGGGGTAGCCAAGACCGAACCCGGGGACGAAAACAACCAGGATATTTCGGCACTGGTGGGCAAGGTCGATATCCGCAAGCTGGAAGAATTCCCACAGAACGACGCCGACGCCTACAGCTACTCGGGGGCACTGTGCCGGGCCAACCAGGGCCTGATGGAATTCGTCGAGATGTTCAAGGCACCGATCAAGGTACTGCACCCCCTGCTGACCGCCACTCAGGAAGGCAACTACAACAGCACCGAGGGCCTGGGGGCGATTCCGTTCAGCGGTATCCTGCTGGCTCACTCCAACGAGTCGGAATGGCACACCTTCCGCAACAACAAGAACAACGAAGCGTTCATCGACCGGATCTACATCGTCAAGGTGCCATACTGCCTGCGGGTCACCGACGAGGTGAAGATCTACGACAAGCTGCTGTTCAACAGTTCCCTGTCCAAGGCCCACTGCGCTCCGGACACGCTGAAAATGCTGGCCCAGTTCACCGTGCTGTCGCGCCTCAAGGAACCGGAGAACTCCAACATCTATTCCAAGATGCGCGTGTACGATGGCGAGAACCTCAAGGACACCGATCCGAAGGCCAAGTCGATCCAGGAATATCGCGACAATGCAGGCGTCGACGAAGGGATGAACGGGCTGTCTACACGCTTCGCGTTCAAGATCCTGTCCAAGGTCTTCAACTTCGACCCCCACGAGATCGCGGCCAACCCGGTCCACCTCCTGTACGTATTGGAACAGCAGATCGAACAGGAACAGTTCCAGGCGGAAACCCGCGAACGCTATCTGCGCTTCCTCAAGGAATACCTGGCGCCGCGTTATATCGAGTTCATCGGCAAGGAGATCCAGACCGCGTACCTGGAGTCCTACAGCGAATACGGCCAGAACATCTTCGACCGCTACGTGCTGTACGCAGACTTCTGGATTCAGGACCAGGAATATCGCGATCCGGAGACCGGGGAAATTCTCAATCGCGTAGCGCTCAACGAAGAGCTGGAAAAAATCGAAAAACCGGCTGGCATCAGCAATCCGAAGGACTTCCGCAACGAAATCGTCAACTTCGTATTGCGTGCCCGCGCCAACAACAACGGCAAGAACCCGACCTGGCTCAGCTATGAAAAGCTGCGGGTGGTCATCGAGAAGAAAATGTTCTCCAACACTGAGGATCTGCTGCCGGTCATCAGCTTCAACGCCAAGGCCAGCAAGGAGGATCAGCAAAAACACAACGACTTCGTTACACGCATGGTCGAACGTGGCTACACCGACAAACAGGTACGGCTGCTCTCCGAGTGGTACCTGCGGGTCCGGAAATCGCAGTAAAACAGCTACAAGCTACAAGCTACAAGCTGCAAGGAAAAAGCGCGTTACCCCCTGACAACCGGGTAACTGCTCTTACTTGAAGCTTGTAGCTCATCACTTGGAGCTGCCCGGAGGGCCCCTATGAGCTATGTGATCGACCGACGCCTTAATGGCAAGAACAAGAGCACGGTGAACCGCCAGCGGTTTCTGCGGCGTTATCGTGACCATATCAAGAAGGCCGTCGAAGAGGCGGTCAGTCGCCGCTCCATTACCGATATGGAGCATGGCGAACAGATCAGCATCCCTGGCCGCGACATCGACGAGCCGGTGCTTCACCATGGCCGCGGCGGCAAACAGACCGTCGTGCATCCCGGCAACAAGGAATTCACCAGCGGCGAACACATTCCCCGTCCACCGGGTGGAGGCGGCGGCAGAGGTCCCGGCAAGGCCGGTAATTCTGGCGAAGGCATGGACGAATTCGTGTTCCAGATCACCCAGGAGGAATTCCTGGAATTCATGTTCGAGGATCTGGAATTGCCGAACCTGGTCAAACGCAACCTGACTGGTACCGATACCTTCAAGACTGTACGCGCCGGAATCAGCAATGAAGGTAATCCGTCACGCATCAACATCATCCGCACCCTGCGCTCGGCCCATGCCCGGCGCATTGCCCTGTCGGGCAGCAGCCGGGCGAAACTGCGAGAGGTCAAGGAGGAACTGGCCCGCCTGAAACAGGAAGAGCCTGACAATTTCGGTGATATTCAAGACCTCGAAGCGGAGATCGAGAAGCTCAGCGCCCGAATTCATCGGGTGCCGTTCCTGGACACTTTCGACCTCAAGTACAACCTGCTGGTCAAGCAGCCCAACCCAAGCTCCAAAGCCGTCATGTTCTGCCTGATGGACGTGTCCGGCTCCATGACCCAGGCAACCAAAGACATCGCCAAGCGGTTCTTCATCTTGCTGTACCTGTTCCTCAAGCGGAACTACGACAAGATCGATGTGGTGTTCATTCGCCACCACACCAGTGCCCGCGAAGTGGATGAGGAAGAGTTCTTTTATTCCAGGGAAACCGGCGGCACCATCGTCTCCAGCGCCTTGAAATTGATGCAGGAGATCATGGCCGAACGCTACCCGGCCAATGAATGGAACATCTACGCAGCCCAAGCATCCGATGGTGACAACTGGAACGACGACTCGCCGATCTGTCGCGACATCCTGATCAACCAGATCATGCCGTTCGTCCAGTATTACACCTATGTGGAAATCACACCGCGGGAACATCAGGCCCTGTGGTATGAATACGAACGCATTGCCGAAGCCTTCTCCGACACGTTCGCTCAACAGCAACTGGTCTCGGCCGGGGATATCTACCCGGTCTTCCGTGAACTCTTCCAGCGCAGGTTAGTGACATGACCGCCAAAAAAGAGCAGAAGCGCCAGCCCATTTCCACCGGCTCCGAATGGACGTTCGAGCTGATCCAGGCCTACGACCGTGAAATCAGCCGTATCGCAGACCGTTATGCCCTCGACACCTACCCCAACCAGATCGAGGTGATCACCGCCGAACAGATGATGGACGCCTACGCGTCGGTCGGCATGCCGCTGGGTTATCACCACTGGTCCTACGGCAAGCACTTCCTCAGCACTGAAAAATCCTACACGCGTGGCCAGATGGGGCTGGCCTATGAAATCGTGATCAACTCCGACCCTTGCATCGCCTACCTGATGGAAGAAAACACCATCTGCATGCAGGCGCTCGTGGTCGCGCATGCCTGCTATGGCCACAACAGCTTCTTCAAGGGCAACTACCTGTTCCGCACCTGGACCGATGCCAGTTCAATCATTGATTATCTGGTGTTCGCCAAGCAGTACATCATGCAATGCGAAGAGCGCCACGGCATCGACGCGGTGGAGGACCTGCTGGACTCCTGCCATGCGCTGATGAACTACGGGGTTGACCGCTACAAAAGGCCATACCCGATCTCCGCCGAAGAAGAGCGCCGGCGCCAGAAGGATCGTGAAGAGCATCTGCAAAAGCAGATCAACGACCTGTGGCGGACCATTCCCAAGGGCGCCGACAAGTACAGCGAGAAGGACAACGCGCGCTTTCCCGCCGAACCCCAGGAAAACATCCTTTATTTCATCGAAAAACACGCTCCGCTGCTGGAACCGTGGCAGCGGGAAATCGTGCGTATCGTGCGCAAGATCGCCCAGTACTTCTATCCACAACGCCAGACCCAGGTGATGAACGAGGGATGGGCCACATTCTGGCACTACACGCTGATGAACGACTTATATGACGAAGGCCTGGTCACCGATGGCTTCATGATGGAGTTCCTGACGTCTCACACGAGTGTGGTATTCCAGCCCGGCTTCGACAGCCCCTATTACAGCGGTATCAACCCTTATGCGCTGGGCTTTGCCATGTACCGCGACATTCGGCGCATGTGTGAGAACCCCACCGAGGAAGACCGCCGGTGGTTCCCTGAAATCGCCGGCTCGGACTGGTTATCCACGATCAAATTCGCCATGAGCAGCTTCAAGGACGAGAGTTTCATCCTGCAGTACCTCTCGCCCAAGGTGATCCGGGACTTGAAGTTGTTCAGCATCCTCGACGATGACCAAAAAGATGACCTGTTGGTGCCCGCCATTCACGACGAAAGCGGCTACCGCATCATTCGCGAGACTCTCGCGGCGCAATACAATCTGGGCAATCGCGAGCCCAACGTACAGATCTACAGCATCGACCGCCGAGGGGATCGCTCGTTGACCCTGCGACACCAGGCACATAACCGTAAACCACTGGGCGATTCCACCGATGAGGTGCTCAAGCATCTGCACCGCCTGTGGGGGTTCGACATCCACCTGGAAACCCTGCAAGGCGACCAAGTGATGAAAACCCACCATGTGCCCCCCAGAGCCGAGCAAGCAGAAGGAGACTATGGCCGGCTGGACCTGGCTGTCATTCATCTTTGATTTCGCTTTCGCCTCCGAAGGTCCGGCGCAAAGGTTATCCTGTCGGATCAACGGAGGTTTTTTATGCAGATTTACAAAGTCGGCGGTGCCGTTCGTGATCGCCTGCTGGGCATTCCCGTCACTGATATCGACCGGGTTGTGGTGGGCGCTACCGCCGAGGAAATGCTTGCCAAGGGGTTTCGCCCCGTAGGTGCAGACTTTCCTGTGTTTCTTTCCCCGGACACAGGGGAGGAATACGCCCTCGCCCGCACCGAACGCAAGAGCGGTCGGGGTTATGGTGGTTTCGTGTTTCATGCCAGCCCTGAAGTAACGCTTGAAGAAGATCTGGTTCGCAGGGACTTGACCATCAACGCGATGGCCGAGGATGACGAAGGCAATCTCACCGATCCATACCATGGCCAACGCGATCTCGAAGCACGCCTTTTGCGCCACGTTTCCCCGGCATTTGCCGAAGATCCGCTCCGAGTCCTGCGTGTTGCACGCTTTGCCGCTCGCTACGCCCCGCTGGGCTTCAAGGTAGCCGATGAAACCCTCGAACTGATGCGCCAACTGAGCCATTCCGGCGAGCTGGAAGCCTTGACGGCCGAGCGCAGCTGGAAGGAAATCTCCCGTGCCCTGATGGAAAATCAACCACAGGTCTTCATCCAGGTCTTGCGCGACTGTGCGGCGCTCAAGGTCCTGATGCCTGAGGTCGACGCGCTGTTCGGTGTCCCCCAACCGAAAGCCCATCATCCGGAAATCGACACCGGAGTGCACACACTGAGCGTGTTGGAACAAGCCGCCTTGCACCAGCAACCGCTGACCGTGCGCTGGGCTTGCCTGCTCCATGACCTGGGAAAAGGCCTCACGCCCGAGCATGAATGGCCGCGACATATCGCTCATGAACACAAGGGATTGAAACCCATCAAAGCGGTCAACGAGCGCTTCAAGGTGCCTCGCGACTGCCAGGAACTGGCATTGCTGGTCGGCCAGTACCATACCCATTGCCATCGCGCACTTGAGCTGAAGGCCTCCACGCTGCTCGAACTGTTACAGAGTTTCGACGTGTACCGCCGACCTCAGCGCTTCGAGGAATTCATTGCAGCATGCGAGATGGATGCGCGCGGACGCAAAGGGCTTGAACAACGAAGTTATCCACAGGCTGACTACTTGCGCGGCGCGGCAGCAGCGGCTCGCGCAGTGGCGGTGCAGCCTTTGCTGGAGAAGGGTTTCAAGGGGCCGGAGCTGGGTGAGGCGATCAAACGCGAGCGGCTGAAGGCATTGAAGGCGTACAAGGAAGCAGCAAACTGACGGAACGTTGTGTCAGTTGGCATTTGTGGGTGGATGTACCACCGCTATCGCGAGCAGGCTCGCTCCCACAGGGTTTGCGGTGAATGGAGTCCTGATATCTACCGCAGTCAAGGTGGGAGCGAGCCTGCTCGCGATGGCGTCAGTTGCTTCGCAGAAGATCCAGCGGCGTGAGCTGCTCACCCCGCCATTCGAACGCCACCGGAGCCAACACCTGATCAATCTGCGACTCGCCCCACAACGTGGCGAAGCTCTTGCCTACGCCTGGATGAATCCGGTCCGGTGCAATCAACGATAAAGGCCACAAGACAAAGGCGTTCTTGAGGATTTCTGCGCGAGGCAGGACCAGCCCGTCGAAATTGCCCACTTGTTCGCCATACAGCAGAACGTCGATGTCCAGCGGCAGACCCTTGCGGTCCGGTGCATAGCGACCGTTGTCCGCCTCGATGAACTTCAGGCGACGATCCAGCTCCATCAATGGCAAGTCTGTGTAGGCCGACACGACGAAGTTGAAGAACGGTCCGCTCTTGATGCCCACTGGCTGGCTTTCGAACACAGCCGAACAGCGGATGTCCACCAGGAAGCCAGCGAGAGCTTCAAGCCCGGCACGCAAATGAGTTTCGCGCTCGATATTGCTACCGAGCCCGAGAAAGACCTGTATCAGCGACATCCGCGCTCGATCTCCACGCCAACACCGCGGGCCGCCGAGACGGCGCCAGGCTTGGTCACTTTCAGACGCAGCCAGGTAATCTTGAACTCGTCCATCAACTCCTGAGCCAGTCGTTCGGCAAATGTCTCGACCAATTGAAACCGGGCCTGCCCGGCAAATGCCTGGATACGCGACGATACGCTGGCGTAATCGAGCGCAAGGTTGAGGTCGTCACCGGCGGCGGCCGGGCGGTTATCCCAGGCGAAACTCAGATCAAGCCGCAGGCACTGTCGGATGTCTCGTTCCCAGTCGTAGGCACCGATTACCGTGTCGACTTCCAGGCCTTCGATAAACACTCTGTCCAAGCACTCTTCTCCGCAGACGACAAGGGCGCAATGCGCCGTTAGAATCAGGGCGTCCTCGCCCGGAATAGTTAGCATGTTTTGGTTACTGGCGGTCCTCGCCTACCTGCTCGGCTCGCTGTCCTTCGCCATTGTGCTCAGCCGCCTGACGGGTCGTCCCGATCCGCGAACGAGTGGCTCAGGCAATGCCGGCGCCACCAACATGCTGCGCCTGGCCGGACGCAAGCTTGCCGTCCTGACCCTGCTCGGTGACCTCTGCAAAGGCCTTGTACCGGTACTGATCGCCAACCTTGCAGGGCTTTCATTGCAGCAACAGGCCTGGATCGGCGTCTGCGCTGTCATCGGTCATCTGTTTCCACTGTACTTTCGCTTTCGAGGCGGCAAAGGGGTCGCTACCGCCGCCGGGATGCTGCTGGGGCTCTATCCACCCGCCGCACTGCTGGCCGTCTCGGCCTGGCTACTGATGTTCTATCTGACCCGCACCAGCTCACTGGCCGCACTGATCGCCACGCCGCTGACCTTGCCCTTGCTGGCCTGGCAGGAACCGCAGGCTCTGCTGCCGATGACCGCGCTTGTCGCGCTGATCGTCTGGCGTCACCGGGGCAATCTACGCGACCTGTTCGCCGGACGCGAACGGCATTTCTAGATACGTGTCACAGCGGCAACAGCTGCTCCATGGGCCAACGTGCCTGCACACTGATCGCCAGGCTCTCTTTCTGACCGGCCATGAGCCGCTGACAGCCGGCATAGGCAATCATCGCGCCGTTGTCGGTGCAAAATTGCGGTCGGGCGTAGTAGACACCACCCTTCATGTCACCGAGCATTTTCTCCAGGGACATTCGCAAAGCCTTGTTCGCACTCACCCCGCCAGCGATCACCAGGCGCTTGAGTCCGGCCTGCTTCAAGGCGCGCTTGCACTTGATCGTCAAAGTCTCCACCACGGCTTGCTGGAACGCCAGAGAGATGTCGCAACGGGCTTGCTCGCTGTCGTCCCCGGCGACGATGCACTGCTGCCAGGTATTCAGGGCGAAGGTTTTCAAGCCGCTGAAACTGAAGTCGAGGCCGGGCCGGTCACACATTGGGCGCGGGAACACGAAGCGTCCCTCAACCCCTTGGGCCGCAAGCCGAGCGATTTCCGGTCCGCCCGGATAGTTGAGCCCCATCATTTTTGCGGTTTTGTCGAACGCTTCCCCGGCGGCGTCATCAAGAGACTCCCCCAACAGCTCGTATTGGCCAATGCCATCGACCCGGACCAACTGCGTGTGCCCGCCGGAAACCAACAAAGCGACGAAAGGAAATTCCGGTGGCTGCGACTCCAGCATAGGAGCCAGCAAATGGCCCTCCATGTGGTGCACACCCAACGCCGGAATACCCCAGGCAAAGGCCAGTGCCTGGGCACAGGAAGCCCCGACCAGCAAGGCGCCCACCAGGCCGGGGCCTGCGGTGTAGGCGATGGCATCGATCTCGGTCGGCACACAGCCGGCATCGGCCAGGACCTGACGGATCAAGGGCAACATGCGCTTGACGTGATCGCGGGACGCCAACTCCGGCACCACGCCACCATAGGCGCGGTGCAGGTCGATCTGGCTGAACAACGCATCGGCCAGCAGGCCGCGTTCGCTGTCGTAAAGCGCGACGCCGGTTTCGTCGCAGGACGTTTCTAATCCCAGTACTAGCATGGCTTGCGCCTTGTGGAGGCTGAATTCGAAGGCGCGCATAATAGTCGCCGCGTTGTGCTCCGACCAGCGGTTTTCGATCAGAGGCTTTGCATTCCGAGCGTTGAGGGGTTAACATCCGCAACCCTTAAAAACCGACGTCTTCAAGTGCTCTTTTGCCGCGAGGATGTTGACCCCGGTAATGAATGAAGGTAGCTCTGGATGCCAGCCGTCAAAGTAAAAGAGAACGAACCCTTCGACGTAGCTCTGCGTCGTTTCAAGCGCTCCTGCGAAAAAGCCGGTGTTCTGGCTGAAGTTCGTAGCCGCGAATTCTACGAGAAGCCGACTTCCGAGCGTAAGCGCAAGGCAGCAGCCGCTGTTAAGCGTCACGCCAAGAAAGTCCAGCGCGAACAGCGCCGCGCCGTACGTCTGTACTGATACACAGACGTTCGTAGCAAGCTTCTGCCAAGCCCGGCCCTCAAGCCGGGCTTATGGCATTTGCGGATTAACGCTTGATGCTTCACCGTCGAAGCCGCAGACGCGACCGAGACAACTGTTTTACCGCGTCAGACCTGGCTCTTTTGCCAGCGGTGCACGTCTCTTCTGACGAGCCTTCCAAGGCTACTGACGAGCACACCCTGATTCCTCTAACGACGATCAGCCCAAGGCACCTGCATGCGTGCCCGCTCCGCGAGCTATCCGAGGCCTGACCGGCCGTTACCGGACTCAGCGCAACATTTTCAGACCGTCGAATGAATACTGACAGTAATTAACGTCAGTGGATTATCGGCAGATACACTTCCCGACAGCAATGACGCAGATGACCCGGTCGAGCCACCGCTTCAACAGTGCCTCAAGATCAGGAACCGGTTACGCCTGCTGATTTCGGGGCCCTATTTCACGCAGTGATGACGAGAACGCCATGGCCGGGTTGATTCCCCAGAGCTTTATTGACGACCTCCTGAACCGCACCGACATCGTCGACGTGGTCAGTTCTCGCCTGCAACTGAAGAAAGCCGGCAAGAACTACACGGCCTGCTGCCCATTCCACAAGGAAAAGACTCCATCTTTCAGCGTCAGCCCCGACAAGCAGTTTTACTATTGCTTCGGCTGTGGCGCTGGCGGCAACGCCCTCGGCTTTATCATGGACCACGACAACCTGGAGTTCCCCCAGGCTGTTGAAGAGCTGGCGAAAGCCGCCGGCATGGAAATCCCCCGGGAGGAAAGCGGGCGGACACGCAAACCGCGCCAACCGACCGACTCCCCACTCTATCCCTTGCTGGCCGCGGCGGCCGAGTTTTATCGCCAGGCCCTCAAAAGCCATCCAGCCCGCAAGGCAGCCGTTGACTACCTCAAGGGCCGCGGCCTGACTGGCGAAATAGCCCGAGACTTCGGCCTCGGCTTCGCCCCGCCCGGCTGGGACAACCTGTACAAGCACTTGAGCAGCGATACGCTTCAGCAGCGCGCCATGATCGACGCCGGTCTGCTGATTGAGAATGCCGAGACCGGCAAGCGCTACGACCGCTTCCGCGACCGGGTAATGTTCCCGATCCGTGACACCCGCGGGCGAATCATTGCCTTCGGCGGTCGAGTCTTGGGGGACGACAAACCCAAGTACCTGAACTCACCGGAAACTCCGGTATTCCACAAAGGCCAGGAGCTTTACGGGCTGTACGAGGCGCGCAAGAACAACCGCAACCTCGACGAGATCATCGTCGTCGAAGGCTACATGGACGTTATCGCCCTGGCCCAGCAAGGTCTGCGCAATGCCGTGGCGACCCTGGGCACGGCCACCAGCGAAGAACACATGAAGCGCCTCTTTCGCGTGGTGCCCAGCGTGCTGTTTTGCTTCGACGGCGACCAGGCCGGTCGCAATGCAGCCTGGCGCGCATTGGAGGCGACGTTACCGAGTCTGCAGGATGGCCGCCGGGCGCGCTTTCTATTCCTGCCCGAGGGCGAGGACCCGGACACCCTGGTGCGCTCCGAAGGTACCGATGCGTTCCGTGCGCGGATCAACCAGCACGCGCAACCTCTGGCCGATTATTTTTTCCAGCAGTTGACCGAAGAAGCCGACCCGCGCTCCCTCGAAGGCAAGGCCCACATGGTCACGCTCGCGGCACCACTGATCGACAAGGTGCCCGGCGCCAACCTGCGCACGCTGATGCGCCAGCGCCTGACCGAAATCACCGGACTCAGCAGCGAGGCCGTCAGTCAGATGGCTCACAGCGCCCCGCAGGAAGCCCCACCGGCTTACGACCCAGGTATCGATTACGACGCGATGCCGGATTTCGCCGACTATCATCAACCTCAACAGGACTACGCGCCGCAGCAGGAATGGACGCCGAAAAAAAACGGCGGCGGCAAGAAATGGGACAAGAAACCCTGGGACAAAAACGGCAAGCGCGGCGATCGCGACCAGCCACGTGCCCCACGCGTGCCGGCCGCCGTCGAACCTCCAACACTGGCCGCCCTGCGGACCTTGCTGCATCACCCGCAGTTGGCAGAAAAGGTCGAGAACGCGGGGCACTTCGCTGCCGAGGACCACAGCAATACGCAATTGCTGGTCGCACTCCTCGAAGCCGTGCAGAAGAACCCCCGGCTAAACTCCTTCCAGCTGATCGCACGGTGGCACGGCACCGAGCAGGGACGCCTGTTGAAGGCCCTCGCCGAAAAGGAGTATCTGATTGATGGAGACAACCTTGAACAACAGTTTTTCGACACCATTACTAGCTTGTCCGCCCGCCAACGCGAGCGAAACCTTGAAGAACTTCTGCGAAAAGCACGCCAGAGCGAGCTGACCAGCGAAGAGAAAAACCAATTGCGTGAGCTACTCAGCCGCAATGTTAGCGCATCAAACCCGACCTCAACTGGCGCGTGAGGTCACAGCTCAGGTATAATCCTCGGCTTGTTTTTTGCCCGCCAAGACCTTCAGTGGATAGGGTGTTATGTCCGGAAAAGCGCAACAGCAGTCTCGTATCAAAGAGTTGATCCTATTGGGTCGTGAGCAGGGCTACCTGACTTACGCGGAGGTCAACGACCACCTGCCGGAGGATATTTCAGATCCGGAACAGGTGGAAGACATCATCCGCATGATCAACGACATGGGGATCAACGTATTCGAGGTTGCGCCAGATAAGGATGCCCTTATGCTGGCCGACGCCGATACCGACGAGGCGGCCGCGGAAGAAGCGGCAGCAGCGTTGGCGGCGGTCGAGACCGACATTGGTCGCACCACCGATCCCGTGCGCATGTACATGCGGGAAATGGGGACGGTAGAACTTCTCACGCGTGAAGGCGAAATCGAAATCGCCAAGCGTATTGAAGAAGGCATCCGTGAAGTGATGAGCGCAATCGCGCACTTCCCTGGCACGGTTGACCATATTCTCTCCGAGTACAATCGCGTCACCACCGAAGGTGGTCGTCTGTCCGACGTCCTGAGCGGTTATATCGACCCGGATGACGGCACCACGCCGCCTGCCGCCGAAGTACCGCCGCCTCTGGACACGAAAGCCGACAAGGCTGACGACGACAGCGACGACGAAGACGCAGAGGCCAGCGAAGACGAGGAAGAGGCCGAAAGTGGTCCGGACCCGATCATCGCCGCACAGCGTTTCGGCGCCGTGGCCGAGCAGATGGAAATCACCCGCAAGGCCCTGAAGAAGCACGGGCGTGACAACAAGCAGGCGATTGCCGAACTGTTGGCGCTGGCCGAGCTGTTCATGCCGATCAAGCTGGTGCCCAAGCAGTTCGAAGGCTTGGTCGAGCGCGTTCGCAGCGCCCTGGATCGCCTGCGTCAGCAAGAGCGCGCAATCATGCAGCTGTGTGTTCGCGACGCCCGTATGCCGCGCGCTGATTTCCTGCGTCAGTTCCCTGGCCACGAAGTCGACGAAAGCTGGAGCGATGCACTGGCCAAGGGCAAGACCAAATACGCTGAAGCCATTGCTCGCCTGCAACCGGACATCATTCGTTGCCAGCAGAAACTGAGTGCGCTGGAAACCGAGACCGGCCTGAGCATTGCCGAGATCAAGGACATCAACCGTCGCATGTCGATCGGTGAGGCCAAGGCCCGCCGCGCGAAGAAAGAGATGGTCGAAGCGAACCTGCGTCTGGTGATCTCCATCGCCAAGAAATACACCAACCGTGGTCTGCAATTTCTCGACCTGATCCAGGAAGGCAACATCGGCTTGATGAAAGCGGTGGACAAGTTCGAATACCGTCGTGGCTACAAGTTCTCGACCTACGCCACCTGGTGGATCCGTCAGGCAATCACCCGCTCGATCGCCGATCAGGCACGCACCATCCGTATTCCGGTGCACATGATCGAGACGATCAACAAGCTCAACCGTATTTCCCGGCAGATGCTGCAGGAAATGGGTCGCGAACCGACTCCGGAAGAGCTGGGCGAACGCATGGAAATGCCTGAGGACAAGATCCGCAAGGTATTGAAGATCGCCAAAGAACCGATCTCCATGGAAACGCCAATCGGTGACGACGAAGATTCCCATCTGGGTGACTTCATCGAAGACTCCACCATGCAGTCGCCGATCGATGTCGCCACCGTCGAGAGCCTCAAGGAAGCGACTCGCGAAGTACTTTCCGGCCTCACTGCCCGTGAAGCCAAGGTCTTGCGCATGCGCTTCGGGATCGACATGAACACCGACCACACGCTCGAAGAAGTTGGTAAGCAGTTCGACGTGACCCGTGAGCGGATTCGTCAGATCGAAGCCAAGGCGTTGCGCAAATTGCGCCACCCGACGCGAAGCGAGCACCTGCGCTCCTTCCTCGACGAGTGACCCTTAGAACCCCCGGCCCAGCCGGGGGTTTCTTTATGTGCAGATAAAATCCCCTTCGCGACGCTCCCGCCCTGTTGCCCGTCTACACTCGAAACATCCTCCCAGATTCATGACGAGACCGTGATGCCCAGACTGACGGCCATGCTCTTGCTGTCATTGTTGACCTGGACCGCAACGGCTGGCGCGTTGACGCTCACTGAAGAAGAGCTGCGCTGGCTCAAGGCCCATCCCAACCTGCGCCTGGGCGTCGATGCCTCATGGCCGCCATTCGAATTTCGCGACGATCAGGGCCGTTATCAAGGGCTGGCCGCTGATTACGTCGATGTCATTCGTGAACGGCTGGCTATCACGCTGACCCCCATCGAGCCAGTCAGCTGGACTGCGGTGTTGGAACAGGTGGCCCAGGGCAAGATCGATTTGCTGCCGGGCATCATGTCTACCCCCGAACGCCAAAACTACCTGGCGTTCACGCGACCCTATCTCGACTTCCCGATTGTCATTCTGGCCCACCAAGGCAGAGCCCAACCTCATAATCTCCAGGACCTGTATGGGCTGAAAATCGCTGTCGTAGAGAACTACGCCCCCCATGAGTTGCTGCGCAATCATCATCCTGACCTGAATCTGGTGGCACTACCCAACGTCAGCTCAGCCCTGCAGGCCTTGGCAACCGACCAGGTGGATGCTGTGGTGGGCGACCTGGCATCCTGTGTCTGGAGCTTGCGCCAGCTCAAACTGGAAGGGCTCTACGTCAGTGGCGAAACGCCTTATCGCTATCAGTTGGCAATGGCCGTACCTCGCGACGAAAAGATACTGATCAGTATCCTGGACAAAGTCATCGCGGACATGAGCCCGGCCGAGGTCAGCGAAATCCAGGAAAAGTGGATCGGCAACGTAAGGGATTATCGACAGCTCTGGTCGGATCTGCTGTTCTATGGCGTGCCCGGTTTGTTTATCCTGGTCGGCATCCTGGCGGTGGTGATTCGCATCAATCGTCGCCTCAGTTCAGAGATTGCCCGCCGGGTCGATTTGGAACAGGAGCTGCGCAGCAGCGAATATCACTACCGCGGACTGGTGGAAAGCCTTTCGGCGATTGCCTGGGAAGCCAGGGTCAGCGATTACACTTACAGCTACGTGTCGCCCCATGCCGAAGACTTGCTCGGCTATCCCTTGGCCCATTGGCTGATTCCGGGCTTCTGGCGCAACATCATTCATCCGGCCGACCTGATCCGCGCCCAGACTTATTGCGATCAGGAAATACATGCCGGCCGCGACCATTGTATCGATTACCGGGTGATTACCGCCGATGGCCGCTGCCTGTGGGTACGCGACATTGTCAGCCTGATCCAGCACGGTCATGAGCCCGTGCTCCGCGGGCTGATGATCGACATCAGTGAAGCCAAGCGCACCGAGGAAGCGCTGCGTTTCTCTGAGCAGAAATTCGCATCGGTGTTCCGACAGTGCCCGGACATTCTGGTCATTGCGCGCTTAATGGACGGATGCCTGCTGGAGGTCAATAAGGCCTTTGAGGAACAGATCGGCCTGAGCGCCGAAGACGTCGTGGGCCAGACCGCGACCGAACTGAATATATGGGGCATCCAGGGCGTCGGCCCGAGCCTGCTGCAACGTTTGCAAGCCGGTAGTATCCGCAACCTGGAAATGCCCTTTCGCCGCAGCAACGGTCAGGTGTTCACCGGCCTGATCTCTGCCGAACCCTTCGATCTCGACACGACGCCGGCCCTGGTCGTGGTGGTGCGTGACATCAGCCAGCTCAAGGAAACCCAGCAACAACTGCAGATTTCCGAGGAGAAGTTCGCCAAGGCTTTCCATGCTTCGCCCGACGGACTGCTGCTGTCCCGGCAGAGCGACGGCCTGCTGATCGAGGTAAACGAAGGCTTCAGTCGCATTACCGGCTTCAACAGCGCGCTATCGGTAGATCGCTCTACCCTGGACCTGGGCATCTGGGTCAACCTCAATGAGCGAAAGCATATGCTGGAACTGCTGCAACGGGACGGTTTCGTGAGGGATTTCAGCTGCCATATTCGTCGCAACGACGGCCAGATAAGGTTATGCGAAGTGTCCAGCCGTCCGCTGCCGATCGGCAACGAGAACTGCATGCTGACCATCGCCCGGGACATCACCGAACGTCATCTGATGCAGGAAAAGCTGCAGCAGGCCGCTACCGTGTTCGAAAGCACGGCCGAAGGCGTGCTGATCACCGATACACAGCAACATATCAGTGCCGTGAACCGCGCTTTCACCGAGATCACGGGTTATAGCGAAACCGAGGCTTTGGGCCATACGCCGCGCTTGCTGGCTTCCGGCCTGCATGACAGCGCGTTCTACGCCGCGATGTGGCATCAACTGACGGCGGAAGGACACTGGCAGGGGGAGATTTCCAATCGGCGCAAAAACGGCGAACTGTACCCCAGCTGGCTCACCATCAGCGCCGTGCGCAACCGGGAGCAGCAGATCACCCATTTCGTAGCCGTCTTCGCTGATATCTCCAGCCTCAAGCATGCCCAGGCCAAACTCGACTACCAGGCCCATCACGACCCGCTCACCGGCCTGCCAAATCGCACGCTGTTCGAAAGCCGTTTGCTCAGCGCGCTCAACAGCCAGCAGGAAAACGGTGGCCAGGGCGCGGTGCTGTTTCTCGACCTGGACCGCTTCAAGCACATCAATGACAGCCTCGGGCATCCGGTCGGTGATCTACTGCTCAAAGGCATCGCCGTGCGCCTGCGCGAACAGTTGCGCGACATCGACACCGTAGCGCGCCTGGGCGGCGACGAGTTCATCATCCTGCTTCCTGGGCTGCAACAGCCCAGCGACGCCGAACACATCGCCCAAAAGCTGTTGAACTGCTTCGCCGCCCCCTTCCAGGCCGGCGAGCACGAGTTCTTCATCAGCGCCAGCATCGGCACCAGCCTCTATCCCCAGGACGGCTGCGACGTCGCCACGCTGGTCAAAAACGCCGATGCGGCCATGTACCGCTCCAAGGCCAAGGGTCGCAACCGGGTGGAGAGCTACACTCGCGACCTCACCGCCCAGGCCAGCGAGCGTGTGGCCATGGAGTACGAGCTGCGACGGGCGATCGAGCGTAACGAGCTGTCGCTGTCCTTCCAACCTAAAATCAGCCTCATCGACAACCAACTGGTAGGCGCCGAAGCATTGATTCGCTGGTACCATCCGACCTTTGGCGACGTGCCGCCGGAACACTTCATTCCCCTGGCGGAAGAAAACGGCATGATCCTGCAAATTGGCGATTGGGTCCTCGAACACGCCTGCCGGCAGTTGTGCGAATGGAACAGCACCTACGAAAGCCTCGGCCCGCTCTCCGTCAACCTCGCCGGCGCCCAACTGCGCCAACCCAACCTGCTGGGGCGTATCGAACAACTGCTGCGGGAAAACCGTCTCAAGCCCGGCTTGTTGCAACTGGAAATTACCGAAAACTTCATCATGAGCCAGGCCGAAGAAGCCCTGACGGTCTTGCACCAACTGAAAAAACTGGGCGTACAACTGGCCATCGACGACTTCGGCACCGGCTATTCCTCCCTGAGCTACCTCAAGCGCCTGCCACTGGACATCCTCAAGATCGACCAGTCCTTCGTCCGCGGCCTGCCCGACGATCCCCACGATGTGGCGATCGTACGGGCGATCATCGCCCTGGGCCGCAGCATGCAGTTCTCGATCATCGCCGAAGGCGTCGAAACCCTGGCCCAGCAACAATTTCTGACCGAAGAAGGCTGCGAACAAATCCAGGGCTACATCGTCAGCCTTCCTCTGTGCGCCGAAGAGTTCGCCGCAACGTTTCTGCGTGTGACCGTATCGGATTTTTCGGATAGCACAGCCGAGAAACCGTCGCTATAATCCGCGGCCTACTGAGGGCCTATAGCTCAGTCGGTTAGAGCAGAGGACTCATAATCCTTTGGTCCACGGTTCGAGTCCGTGTGGGCCCACCATACTCAAAGCCGCGCATAGCGCGGCTTTTGTGTTTCTGAGGCTGCGAGGCCGTAACGTTGGTTGAATCGCACCACTGTTCGATAACTCTTCGTTTGAAGTGACAAAATAACTGTATACATGTACAGTACCCTGCGCCGAGGTCCCACTGAAGAGGACTTATCGAGCGCAACCGGGATATATGCACTATATATTCCCCCGTATGGATGCGTGCGAGGTATAGTCGCCCGCAGATGTTCATGGAGGTTTACATGGCTGTGAAACACACCCCTGTCAAAGCCACAGACGTAGCAGCTTTTATCCTTGAAAAAAAAGGAGAAATGACTGCAATGAAGCTACAGAAGCTTGTTTATTACAGCCAAGCTTGGTCCTTGGTTTGGGATGAAGCACCATTGATCCAGGAAAAAATCCAGGCCTGGGCAAATGGCCCTGTCGTTCCGGAACTCTACTTTGCGCACAAAGGAAAATACACGGTTGCTCCTGGGGAAATCGAAGGAACCTCTGCCGTTCTCGATAAGGATCAGCGCGAAACTGTTGAGGCAGTTCTCAGTCACTATGGTGATAAACACTCTCAGTGGCTAAGTGATCTCACGCATGCAGAAGATCCATGGAAGTATGCCCGCAAAGAAGCAGGTCTTCCCGATGGCGCACGTGGAACTGCAGAAATCACCCAAGCAGCGATGGCTGAGTATTACAGTTCACTGTGAGGCTACATGGCTAAGGGAAATGGCAAAAAGATAGCTAAACACAAAGCTTCTCAAACTCCTGACGAAAAACCAGCTAAACAGCCTCATTCCCGGCAAATCCCCGCCGGCGGTATATCTTGGCGATTCAGTCGGGCAGACAAGGGCGGCCCCTTTGCTTGGAGTAGTTTGACGGACGCATCTGATTACAAAGCGGTAATGGAGCGCCTGCACTGCTTTGAAACGATGAGCCTGGAAGAAATAGCAAAGAGCGGCTCCCATGATATCGAGTTGGGCAGGCTTTCAAAAGATGCCCAACAACGCCTCCAAGAAATACAGCAGGATGATATTGACTCCCTCATGTCCTTTCGAGTGACCGGTCCGAAGAGAGTTTTCTGTATACGGGAAAGAGAAGTCATGCGGGTACTTTGGTTTGATCCAGACCATCAAGTCTGTCCCGCGCCTAAAAAACATACCTAACGCTCTATTGCTAGCTCACGGAAAAAGCGAGCACATCCTACGGGATCAGACTCAGCCATGTGATCATGATGGATCGTTCACCGGACATTCCTCCATGTGACCACTACAATGACTGTCGATGCGTCAGTAGGGACCATCTGAGCGGATCCGCTGAGCAAGTCGTTTCACGATAAGAACATAATCCATGTTCTGTATATGTAACAAATGCTATCCGATGTAGTGTATAGCAGACCTGCGGAATATCAGCGCGGATACCCCTACACTCAGATCAATAATCCGACCAAGCCGCGCATTGCGCGGCTTTCGCGTTTCTGCGAGGGTAGCCGCTGCACTTCTTCGGCCTATTGCACCCATCTTCAACGAGACGCCCATCATCGCCAGCCCTACCCCCAGCCTCCCCCGCCTGTTCCTCGACTTGTTCTGGCAGCTCGGCATCCTGCTGGTGCCCGCCTTTTTCGTCACGGTGCTGCCTCCTCCGCTGGCGTTAACAGCGGTGTTGCTCTTTGGCCTGTTAATGTGGCTTGCGGCGCGCCTGGGCTTTTTATCGCTGGCTCGGGGCTGTGCCCGGTTGATGATCGGCGCTGTGTTTGGCCTGGGGTTCAGCCTGGGGAGGGCATTGCCCGAATGGTGGGGCATCCTGATGGCAATTGTCGCCATCATTGGCGGGCTCGCATGTGTCAGCAAATGGGAGCGACGCCTTGGCCTGGTTACGGATCCCGTCAAAGGACCCAGCGCCTGGGGTGGATCCGAGCCGCAACTGACCCCTGAAGGGGAGCCGATCAGGGTGTTCAATCACGGGGAAATCGCAATGGGTGGACCGACCTATTGCGACTATCTGTTCCCCGATGGCGTGCTTCTGCAAGGCCTGGGTTCTTCTGCCGTGTTTTCTGATGACGGACGGTATTTCGCCGCGCCTGTGCCGTCCCGGCAGAGCTGGGGACTGGTGCTGCTCGATCGTCAAAAGCGCCGGGTATACCGCTGCGAAAACAGCGAGTTCTGGGAACTGGATACGCTGGATCTCAACGGGTTGAGCGGCCGCCACAGTCCGCTGGTGGACAACAGCGCACGTCAGGGCCAGCTCGATGAACTGTTACAAACGGCCAACGTCGTCGATCTGGTGGCGGTCGTCGACCTGTGGCTGGAGCCCGGTTGGTATCCAGCGCATGTTCCGCAAACTTTCGAACGGCGCTCTGCGGATGGCCTGCAATGTCTGCGGGGCGAGCTATCGCTGCCCACGACTTTCCGGGACCTGCCCCAGCCGTTGGAGCCGCTGAGTTCACCGCGCTATACGGTCAGTATCAATGAACAGCCGTCCGGCCTGACGATGGCAGCCGATACACCGGTGATATGGAGCACTGACCAGCGCGCCCTGGTGTGTCAGGCCCAGGAGCAGTCCGGTCATCCGAGGGACGACCGCTACTGGTTGTGGCATGTCGACAGCGGCTGGCGTGCCCTTCCCTCTCCCTGGGTGAAAAGCGACGCGGAGCCTTCCTTCTATTGGCACGAATTGTTGAGCCTTGACGAGCAGCACGTGCATATCGCCTCGTACCTCGACTATCCACGACCCAGCAGCGGTCGTTATGGCTACCGCCTCGAAAGCATCCACAGCGACACCGAAATCCAGGCAGGCCATAACGCCGAAGGGCGCATGCAGGTCGCTGAGTTTCAGTTGACCCGCATGAGTATCGCAATGCCCCTCGACAGCCTGGGCCGGCGAGGCGACTCATTCATCGAGACGCAGCCGATGCTGGGCGGTGTCCGTGCTCATCTGGTCTGGCTGGCTGACAGCCATGACGGCCTCGGGGCCTACCGCTGCGAAATCGGCGACTGGAAATTACCGGGACGCTGGTTGCTGGACCATCGCGTCTCCGATTGCGGGCGCTATCTGGCGTTGTTGCCCTTCACGGATTCGATGCCTTTAGCCACACGTGCGGTGGTGGTCGACGTGGAACACCGCCGCCTGTGGGAGGGCCCTGATATGTGGACGGCCCGAGTCCTCGATTTTCGCGATGGCTGCCTGAGCCTGGCCGTCGTTGCCGGCGCGCTCGACGAGGGCCTGGAAAGCAGCGCACTGCAACGCTTCAACATTCCGGCGCCGCCAATCGGCAGCGACCCTGCGTTCTTTCACCCCAACGGACGCTCCCGGCTGTTCTACGACACGGTTGAGCTGCAAGTGACAGACTCACAACTCTACCGCGTTGCTCCCTGGCGCCAAGTGGATCGTCCGCAAGTAGCCAACGCCGACGGCGACTTCATCCAGCCCGCCCCCGATCATCAGGACGCCGCCTGGTTGTTCGGCAGCGAGACTGAATATGCAGACAGTTGGGTACGGCCCGATACGCCGCGACTCGGCGGTTATCTCCTGACGGCATCTGGCTGTGCCTTGAGTGATCTGGCACCCTCGATGGTCTGGTCAGCGGACAGCCGCTACCTCGCCCTGACCCGTATGGCTACGGATGCGACAGAGCTCTGCGGAAACTACCGGGGCTGGCAGCTACTGTTACTCGATGTCCAGGAACACACTTTACGGGTGCACTCCCAATGGCTGGGCAACCGCCCGCTGTTCGAGGGGTTCGATGAAAAGTACGTGCATGTACGCTGTTTCGAGCGAGACTGGGAAGCCGAAGATGATGATGATGATGATGATGATCAGGGTTCGCTGCGCGCGTTCGCCCTGGATCTGTTGCTGAAATTGCCGGCCGAACAACTGATTTGCCAGGACGGTTTCTGGCTCAGGGCTTCGCAAACGCACCTGGCTCCTGCCTGGCGAGCGTTGACGTTACCTTCCGTTGACTATTTCGAGCGGCGGAGCCTGTAACATGCCCGCCACGATGCCTGCGCCGGAGTTCACCTTGGCTGACACCCGCCCTCCCGTCCTTGACGAAATCGACCGCCAATTGATCGCGGCCCTGCAGATAAACGCCCGGGAAAGCGTCGCCATGCTTGCCCGCCAGTTGGGCATCGCCCGTACCACCGTGACCTCGCGCCTGGCACGACTGGAAAAAGCCAAGATTATTACCGGATATGGCGTGCGCCTGGGGCAGCGCGTGATCGATGGTGGTCTGCAGGCCTACGTCGGCATCAAGGTCCAGCCGCGCTCCGGCAAGGACGTGCTGCGCCGGTTGAGCGCCATGGCCCAGGTCCAGCAGTTATGTGCGGTCAGTGGCGAATTCGATTATGTGGCCTGGCTGCGTACCGATTCGCCGGAACAATTGGACCAGTTGCTGGACCAGATCGGTAGCGTGGACGGCGTGGAGAAGACCACCACCTCGATCATTCTCAGCAGCAAGATTGATCGGGGTCAGCCGGTCTGATGGGAAAAGTTCTCGATCCTGACCTGCCCATCCGGAAAAGTGGCGATAATCTCCAGCTCCCCCCCCATGGCACGAATGTAGTTGCGCAACGTGCTGATATACATATCGGTACGACGCTCCATTTTCGAGACCGCTGCCTGGTTGATATGCAGGGTCTTGGCCAAGGCGTCCTGACTCAGTTCCTGCGCCTGTCGCAATTCGTGTAACGGCATTTCTGCACGCAATTTCTGATACAAAGCCTGCGTGCGAGCTTGGGAATCAGGTGAACGGCGCGCCACCAGATCGGCAAACTTCTTAGCCATTATCAAAGCCCTCTCTTTTCAAAACTTTCAAATGCTCGTCATAGAGACGTTCAGCCAAAGGCACATGTTCCTGATACCAACGGTCCTGACCAGTTTTATCCCCACCGAGGAGCAGAATGGCACAGCGACGAGGATCAAACGCGTAAAGCACACGATATGGCCGGCCTGCATGTTGCACCCGTAACTCACGAAGGCAACCATGACGCGAACCTTTTATATCGCTGGTATGAGGAAAACCGAGATGCGGTCCGGTATCGCCAAGCAGCATCACCGAGACCTGCACAGAATCCTGTTCAGATTCACTGAGACGGTTCCACCACACCTCAAATTCGTCGGTGTATTCAACATCCCATTTCATTCAATATGCCATCCAGGATATATAACCTCAAGGGAATAACCTTAGAAGCTACAACGTCTGCCTGGATACCCTGAGCGTACCGGCAATTGTTAAAGGTCTTTTCTGGCAGAGCTCAACCCTCTACGGCAAACCCAGATCGGTAGCGTGGACGGCGCGGAGAAGACCACCACCTCGATCATTCTCAGCGGCAAGATTGATCGGGGTCAGCCGGTCTAGAGATCTGCATTGCACACCCCCCCTGTGGAAGCGAGCAGGCTCGCTCCCACAAGGGCCGAATTCGTCATTTTGAGCGCAGCATTTGTCTAAATGACATATATCCAATCAAAACGACGACACATTGCATCTTATTAACGTGTTTCACGCTCTCTAGAATGACCGGCATCTTTCCTATACTCAGACGCGAGTGCCGCGTCGAGTCGCCATCAAGGTCAGCCATGAACAAGAACAATCGCCACCCCGCAAACGGCAAAAAGCCCATCACCATTTTCGGGCCGGATTTTCCTTTCGCCTTTGATGACTGGATCGAGCATCCGGCGGGCCTGGGCACCATTCCGGCTCATAACCATGGTGCCGAAGTGGCAATTGTCGGCGCCGGGATCGCCGGGCTGGTGGCGGCGTACGAATTGATGAAGCTGGGCCTCAAGCCGGTGGTCTACGAGGCGTCGAAGATGGGCGGACGCCTGCGCTCACAGGCGTTCAATGGTGCCGAAGGCATCGTCGCCGAGTTGGGGGGCATGCGCTTTCCGGTGTCGTCCACGGCGTTCTATCACTACGTTGACAAGCTGGGCCTGGAGACCAAGCCCTTTCCCAACCCGTTGACCCCCGCCTCGGGCAGCACCGTCATCGATCTGGAAGGCCAGACCTACTACGCCGAGAAGATGGCGGATCTGCCGGCCCTGTTCCAGGAAGTGGCGGATGCCTGGGCCGATGCGCTGGAGGACCGCTCGCGCTTCAGCGAGATCCAGCAGGCGATTCGCGACCGCGACGTGCCTCGCCTCAAGGAACTGTGGAATACCCTCGTCCCCCTGTGGGATGACCGCACTTTCTACGATTTTGTCGCCACTTCCAAGGCGTTCGCCAAACTCTCTTTCCAGCACCGCGAAATATTCGGCCAGGTCGGTTTCGGCACCGGCGGATGGGACTCGGACTTTCCCAACTCTATGCTGGAAATTTTCCGTGTGGTGATGACCAATTGCGACGATCATCAACACTTGGTGGTCGGCGGTGTCGAACAGGTGCCCCACGGCATCTGGAAACACGTGCCGGAGCGGTGTGCGCACTGGCCGGAAGGCACCAGCCTGAGTTCGCTGCACCTCGGCGCTCCCCGCAGCGGTGTAAAACGCATCGCACGTGCCGACAATGGCCAGTTCAGCGTGACGGACGTATGGGATAACACACGCGAATATGCCGCCGTTCTGGTCACTTGCCAAAGCTGGCTGCTGACCACCCAGATCGAATGTGAGGAAGCGCTGTTCTCGCAAAAGATGTGGATGGCCCTGGACCGCACCCGCTACATGCAATCGTCCAAGACCTTCGTGATGGTCGACCGGCCGTTCTGGAAAGACAAGGACCCGGAAACCGGTCGCGACCTGATGAGCATGACCCTGACCGACCGCCTGACCCGTGGCACTTACCTGTTCGATAACGGCGATGACAAGCCGGGGGTCATCTGCCTGTCGTACTCGTGGATGAGCGATGCGCTGAAAATGCTGCCGCACCCAGTGGAAAAACGCGTGAAGCTGGCACTGGATGCCCTGAAGAAGATTTACCCCAAGGTGGACATCGCCGCGCGGATCATCGGCGACCCGATCACCGTATCCTGGGAAGCCGACCCGCATTTCCTCGGCGCATTCAAGGGCGCCCTGCCCGGCCACTATCGCTATAACCAACGCATGTACGCGCATTTCATGCAGGACGACATGCCGGCCGAACAACGAGGGATCTTTATCGCGGGCGACGACGTCTCATGGACACCGGCCTGGGTTGAAGGCGCGGTACAGACCTCGCTCAATGCCGTGTGGGGAATCATGAAACACTTCGGCGGTGAAACTCACCCCGAGAACCCGGGTCCAGGTGATGTGTTCCACGAGATCGGTCCGATCGCACTGCCTGAATAAGCGGCCCGAATAAAAGGAGTTGTCGATGCGCGTAGCCCTTTACCAATGCCCACCGCTGCCACTGGATCCGGCTGCCAATCTGCAACGCCTGCACCGGGTGGCGTTGGAGGCCAGGGGCGCCGATGTGCTGGTACTGCCGGAAATGTTCCTGACCGGCTACAACATCGGCGTCGACGCGGTGAATGTATTGGCCGAGGTCTACAACGGCGAATGGGCACAGCAGATCGGCCGCATTGCCAAGGCGGCCGGCCTGGCGATTCTCTATGGCTATCCCGAACGCAGCGAAGACGGGCAGATTTACAATTCGGTGCAACTGATCGATGCCGAGGGGGAACGCCTCGCCAACTATCGCAAAAGTCATCTGTTTGGCGATCTCGACCACGCGATGTTCAGCGCCGGTGATTCGGCGCTGCCGATTGTCGAGCTCAACGGTTGGAAACTTGGATTCCTGATCTGCTACGACCTGGAATTCCCGGAAAACGCCCGGCGCCTGGCCCTGGCCGGTGCCGAGTTGATCCTGGTGCCGACCGCCAACATGCAGCCCTACGAGTTCATCGCCGATGTCACCGTGCGCGCCCGGGCCATCGAGAACCAATGTTTTGTGGCGTACGCCAATTATTGCGGTCATGAAGGTGAGTTGTTGTACTGCGGTCAAAGCAGCATCGCCGCACCGGACGGCAGCCGCCCCGCGCTTGCCGGGCTGGATGAGGCCTTGATCGTGGGCGAGCTGGATAGGCAGTCGATACAGGCCTCCCGCGAGGCCTACAACTACCTGCATGACCGTCGCCCCGAGCTTTATGGCGACTTGCACAAACGTTGACCTTATCCGAGCATGAGCGCTTCTCTGCCCTGGAAGCGCTCATGCCGGCCCCCGACACCCTCCACCCTCATACTGAAACCCTGGCTAACGGTTTGCAGGTGACGCTGCGTCATGCCCCCGATCTCAAGCGTAGCGCCGCCGTGTTGCGAGTGGCGGTCGGTAGTCATGACGCACCGCAGGCCTGGCCGGGAATGGCGCACTTTCTCGAGCATCTTTTCTTCCTCGGTACAGAGCGGTTTCCTGCAAAACAAAACCTGATGGCCTATGTGCAACACCACGGCGGCCAGATCAATGCTCGCACCAGCGAGCGCACCACGGATTTCTTCTTCGAGTTGCCACCCACCGCCCTCGCCGACGGGCTGGACCGGCTGGCGGACATGCTCGCCCATCCGCGCCTGGATGAAGCCGATCAGTCAAGGGAGCGGGAAGTGCTGCACGCGGAATTCGTTGCCTGGTCCCAGAACGTGACGGCCCAGCGGCAGGTTGCCTTGTACGAAGGATTATCGGCCGCCCATCCATTGCGAGGCTTCCATGCCGGCAATCGAGACAGCCTCGCCGTGCAACAGCCTGAATTCCAGACAGCGCTGAGGGATTTTTACCGACAGTTCTATCAGAGCGGCCAAATGACCCTGAGCCTGGCGGGCCCGCAGCGCATCGACGAACTCAAGACACTGGTTGAACGTTTCGCTGGCAACCTGCCCCAGGGGCAAACCGTTGTCAGGCCATCGCCGTCGAAGCTGATGGCCTCGCCAGCAGCCAGTTATCAACAGGTCGGCAAGGCTCGCCTCGATCTGCTGTTCACCTTCGAACAATTGCCGGTCGCCTCGCCTCAAGCCATGGACTTTCTCTGCACATGGATGAACTCCAGCAAAGCTGGGGGACTGCTCGCCACGTTGCGCCAGCTTGGCCTGGTCGACAGCCTCAAGGCCACGCCGCTTTACGCGTTTGCAAGGCAGGCGCTGCTGCACATTGAATTCAAGCTGGAAAACGAACAAGCGATGGAACGTATCCGGCCGCTGTTACACGACTGGTTGGGATTTTTCGCCGCCCAGGATGACTGGGCGCCCTTGCGCGATGAGTTCACAGCCGTGCTGCGTCGCCGACAGGAGATCGCCACGGCTTTGCAACTCGCCCGCCGGGACAACGAAGGGCGAGAAGCATCGCTGTCGGAAAACGACCTCGCACGGCTCAGGGAAATTCTCAATCAGATGCAACCTGCTGAGCACGTCACGGGAACATGGCAACTGCCCGCGCCCAATCCTTTCCTGCAAACACCCGGCGAACCTCCCCGTGCCGGGCTGATACGCGGCCAGACCAGCGCCCACCGGGGTTTGCGCACCTTCGCCCAGGACCGCTCCCGCAGTCGTCGCGAACGCTCGCCCATGCAGTTCAGCCAGGCACTGCCCGATCACGCCCGTGAAGGAGCGATATACCTGCGCTGGCGTTTGGCGGGGCAAGCGCCAGGCGGCCTTCAAACCAGGCTCGAGCGACATTTTCAGGATCTGCATGAGGACGCCAGTCAGGCAGGCGTGGACGTCACTTTCGAAACCGGCAGTGACCAGTGCCTGTTGAAACTGACCGGCTTACAAGCGCCCATGCCGCGGGTTCTTGAGCACGTGCTGGCGAAGCTGGAACAGCCGTTGCCTCCGTCCCAAGCGGAAAGCGAAACGCCGTTGATGCCGATTCGACAGTTACTCAAGGCACTGGCTGATCGCGGCTTACACCACTCGCACCCAACGACGATGCCAACGCCCGATGCCACCCTTTGGTCCACAGCCCAATGGGACGGATTGGCCTTGGGCCTGTCGGCGGCCACCCAGGCGGCCATGGGCCCGGCACTGGCTCGGGTCCCGGGCATTGCAGGGCACCCGGCCGAATCCACGCGACCAAACATGCAATGGACCTGGAACCGGCTTCAGACCGAGGGCGACGAACAGGCCGTATTGCTGTTTTGTCCGACACCCACCACAGAGCTGTCCGACGAGGCCTCCTGGCGGCTGTTGGCACAGCTCTGTCAGACCCCGTTTTACCAGCGCCTGCGGGTGGAGCTGCAATTGGGTTATGCAGTGTTCAGCGGCTTGAAACAGATCAATGGACAAACAGGCCTGCTGTTCGGCGTCCAATCTCCCGATATCCCGGCGCCTCAACTGGTCGCCCACATCGAACAGTTCCTGGAGGGGCTGACGGATCTGATCCGACAGACCGACGATTCGACTTTGTGCAGTCAGCAGCGGGCTCTGTCAGCACAATTCCAGGGCCATGTCCTGCCCTGCGCCCAAGCGGCCGAACTGCTCTGGCAGGGGAAACTGGCTGGAAGGCCATGCGATTATCTCCAGCAGTTGTCCGGCGCCATCGGACAGATAAACAGAGAGCAACTGCTGACCGCCGCCCGGCGTTTGATCGATGCCGAAGGTGGGCGTCATTGCTTGAGCAACGGCCCTTGTCCGCAAGGACGCTGGCAAGCGGCACCACGATCGTTACAACCGCTGCAATGAGCTTTCTCAAAGAATCGCCGCGAACGAAAATGTCAGATTTAGTAACATAGCCGCCTAAGCATCTGAACATCTCCGAATGGAGGTGGACTAAATGTATAGATCTCACCTGTCCCACCCCAACCAAAGGAGTATTTCCATGTCCTGGTCCAAACCCGCATATATCGACCTGCGTATCGGTTTCGAAGTCACCATGTACTTCGCCAACCGTTAATTGCTGCAGGCGGTTGAACGCGCAGCAAACGCCTCGGTCAGCCGGGGCGTTTTTTATTTCGGTTTGCAGATGGAGCGGCCATGTTTGTCCAGATTCTAGGTTCCGCCGCCGGCGGCGGTTTCCCTCAGTGGAACTGCAATTGCGCCAATTGCGCCGGGTTTCGCGACGGCAGCCTGCGGGCCCAGGCCCGTACCCAGTCGTCCATCGCGATCTCCGATGACGGTGTGAGCTGGGTGTTGTGCAATGCCTCCCCGGACATCCGCGCCCAACTTCAGGGGTTCGCCCCGATGCAACCGGGCCGGGCCCTGAGGGACACCGGTATCGGCGCCGTCATCCTCATGGACAGCCAGATCGACCACACCACCGGCCTGCTCAGCCTGCGCGAAGGTTGCCCGCATCAAGTCTGGTGCACCGACATGGTCCATGAAGACCTGAGTACCGGTTTTCCGCTGTTCAACATGCTGACCCACTGGAACGGCGGGCTGAACTGGAACCGCATCGAACTCGACCAGAGCTTCACCATCCCCGCCTGCCCGAACCTGCGCTTCACCCCGCTGCCGCTGCGCAGCGCCGCGCCGCCCTATTCACCGCACCGCTTCGATCCACACCCCGGCGACAACATCGGGCTGATCGTCGAGGACCTGCGCTCCGGCGGCAAGCTGTTCTATGCGCCTGGCCTGGGCAAGGTCGACGGGCCGTTGCTGGAGATCATGGCCGACAGCGATTGTCTGCTGGTGGACGGCACGATGTGGGATGACGATGAAATGCAGCGTCGTGGTGTCGGCACCCGTACTGGCCGGGAGATGGGGCATCTGGCGCAAAACGGCCCCGGCGGCATGCTCGAAGTACTGGAGCAACTGCCCGAGCCACGTAAGGTGCTTATCCACATCAACAACACCAACCCGATCCTGGACGAAGACTCGCCGGAACGGGCGGAGCTGGTACGCCGGAAGATTGAAGTGGCTTACGACGGAATGAGTATTGAGTTGTAGCAAGGGTGGGATGATTGTGGGGGTGAGTCAGTGCTGGCTGGGGCTGGCCTCATCGCGAGCAGGCTCGCTCCCACAATGGTCCGAGTGACACTGGATATTTCATGCACCACAACCCCTTGTAGGAGCGAGCCTGCTCGCGATGGGGCCGCCCCCGACACCACAGAACCCGCGGGAATCGCCCGGAGAACCAACATGACCGACACCCCCCTGTCCCCCGCCGAGTTCGAAGCGGCCCTGCGTGCCAAGGGTGCGTATTACCACATCCATCACCCATATCACGTGGCGATGTATGAAGGCCGTGCCACTCGCGAGCAGATTCAGGGCTGGGTCGCGAACCGCTTTTACTATCAGGTGAACATCCCGCTCAAGGACGCCGCGATCCTGGCCAATTGCCCGGACCGGGAAATCCGCCGGGAGTGGATCCAGCGCCTGCTCGACCACGACGGTGCTCCTGGCGAAGACGGCGGCATCGAGGCATGGCTGAGGCTGGGCCAGGCGGTGGGGTTGGACCCCGATCAACTGCGCTCCCAGGAACTGGTGTTGCCCGGTGTGCGTTTCGCGGTGGATGCGTATGTCAACTTCGCCCGCCGCGCCAGTTGGCAGGAAGCCGCCAGCAGCTCGCTGACCGAGCTGTTCGCCCCGCAGATCCACCAGTCGCGCCTGGACAGCTGGCCGCAGCATTACCCTTGGATCGACCCGGCCGGCTACGAATACTTCCGCACCCGCCTGAGCCAGGCCCGTCGCGATGTGGAGCATGGACTGGCCATCACCTTGCAGCACTACACCACCCGCGCCGGGCAGGAGCGCATGCTGGAGATTCTCCAGTTCAAACTGGACATTCTCTGGAGCATGCTCGATGCCATGAGCATGGCCTACGAATTGAATCGCCCGCCCTATCACAGCGTGACCGGGGAACGGGTGTGGCACAAAGGGATCAGTTTATGAGCTTCGACCGCAGCAAAACCCCTCGCTGGCGCCCCGGCTATCGCTTCCAGTACGAACCGGCACAGAAGGGCCACGTGCTGCTCTATCCTGAAGGCATGATCAAGCTCAACGACAGCGCTGCGCTGATCGGTGGCCTGATCGATGGCGAACGGGATGTCGCGGCCATCATCGGCGAGTTGGGTAAACAGTTTCCCGACGTGCCGGAACTCGGTGACGACATCGAGCAGTTCATGGAGGTCGCCCGTGCAGAGCACTGGATCACCCTTACCTGAAAAACCGGCGATCGGCCTGCCGCTTTGGCTGCTGGCCGAGTTGACTTATCGCTGCCCGCTGCAATGCCCGTATTGCTCCAACCCGCTGGACTTCGCCGAGCAAGGTCAGGAGCTGAACACCGAGCAGTGGTTCAAGGTCTTTCGCGAAGCCCGGGAAATGGGCGCAGCGCAGTTGGGTTTTTCCGGCGGCGAGCCACTGGTGCGCCAGGACCTGGCCGAACTGATCGGTGAGGCGCGCAGACTGGGGTTCTATACCAACCTGATCACCTCCGGCATCGGCTTGACCGAGCAGAAAATCAGCGACTTCAAGAACGCCGGCCTGGATCATATCCAGATCAGCTTCCAGGCCAGCGACGAGCAGGTGAACAACCTGCTGGCCGGCTCGAAGAAAGCCTTTGCGCAGAAGCTGGAAATGGCTCGGGCAGTCAAGGCCCACGGCTATCCGATGGTGCTGAATTTTGTCACCCATCGGCACAACATCGACAAGATCGACCGCATCATCGAGCTGTGCATCGCCCTGGAGGCCGATTTCGTCGAACTCGCCACCTGCCAGTTCTATGGCTGGGCGCAGCTCAACCGCGTCGGGTTGTTGCCCACCCGGGAACAACTGGAGCGCGCCGAGCGCATCACCAACGAATATCGCGCGCGGTTGGAAGCCGAGGGCAACCCCTGCAAGCTGATCTTCGTGACGCCGGATTACTATGAAGAACGCCCCAAGGCCTGCATGAATGGCTGGGGCAGCCTCTTTCTGACCGTCACGCCGGATGGCACGGCGCTGCCCTGTCACGGTGCCCGGCAGATGCCGGTGCAATTTCCCAACGTGCGCGACCACAGCATGCAACACATCTGGTACGACTCGTTCGGCTTCAATCGCTTTCGCGGCTATGACTGGATGCCCGAGCCATGCCGTTCCTGCGATGAAAAAGAGCAGGATTTCGGCGGCTGCCGCTGCCAGGCGTTCATGCTCACGGGCGACGCCAGCAATGCCGACCCGGTGTGCAGCAAATCCGAACATCACGCTGTAATTATCCAGGCTCGCGAAGACGCCGAGCACGCCACGCAAACCATTGAGCAACTGGCCTTTCGCAATGAACGAAACTCACGCCTCATCGCCAAGGGTTGAACCGCTCAGCGCCACCGAGGCCGTTGCCGCGGGCATCGATTTCGCCGAGCTGCACCTTGGCCCGCTTGGCCTGTTCTGGAATGAATATCGCCCCGAAGACGGTGCGTGTCGGATCTGGCACTGGACGGACGGCCAGGCCCGATGCATGACCCCGGACGGGTTCAGCGCCCGCAGCCGGGTCTATGAATATGGCGGTGGATCGTTTTGCCTGAGCGACGACGGCATCCTGTTCGTCAACGAAGCGGACCAGCAGTTGCACCACCAGCCACTGTCCGGTGGAGCGCCTGTCGCGCTCACTTCAGGCACTTGTCGATACGGGGATCTGGGGTATGTCGCCGGGCAGGTACTGGCGGTTGAGGAAGAGGCCAATCAGCATCGCCTGGTGTCGATCAGTCTGGCGGATCATCGCCGGCAGGTGCTGGCCGAAGGCGCCGACTTCTATGCTTCGCCGACCTTGAGCCCGGATGGCCAGCGACTGACCTGGGTGGAGTGGAGCCGTCCCCATCAGCCGTGGACAGCCACGCGGTTGATGCTGGCCGAGCGCAACGCGTCAGGTTGGGGTGAACCGCGTTGTGTGGCGGGCAGTGCTGAAGAGGAATCCATCCAGCAGCCGCGTTTCGATCATGCCAATCGCCTGTATTGCCTGACTGACCGTGGCGGTTACTGGCAGCCGTGGGTTGAGTCGGGTCACGGCCTGGCACCGCTGCCCTGCGCCGAAGCCGATCACGCGCCTGCGCCCTGGCAACTGGGCGGCCGAACCTGGCTGCCATTGGACGCAAACAGTTATCTGGCCAGCTGGACCGAAGCGGGCTTCGGACGGCTGGGCCTGCGCCGCGGCGGCGACAACGAAGAATTCACCGGTACCTACACCCGGTTTCGCAGCCTGGCGTTGGACGATCGGTTCATCTACGCCATCGCCGCCTCGCCGGTCAGCCCCTCGGCAGTCATTGCGATCAGCCGGCAGAGTCATGAAGCAGTCGTGTTGGCCGGTGGAGTGGCGCCGTTATCCGCCGATCAGATCAGCCGTCCCCGAACACTGCGCTATCCCAGCGCTTCGGGTGAAGTCCATGGTTTCTTTTATCCAACCCGGCCCTCCGAGACGAAACCGCCGCTGGTGGTATTCATCCACGGCGGACCGACCTCGGCCTGCTATCCCCTGTTCGATCCGCGTATCCAGTACTGGACCCAGCGTGGCTTTGCAGTCGCAGATCTCAATTATCGAGGCAGTAGCGGCTATGGACGGGCATATCGCCAGGCGCTGCATTTGAAGTGGGGTGTGGTGGATGTCGAGGATGCCTGCGCAGTAGTCGCCTATCTGGATGAGCAGGGCCTGGTCGATGGCCAGGCTGCGTTCATCCGCGGCGGCAGTGCCGGCGGGTACACAACCCTTTGCGCCTTGGCGTTCCATGACGTCTTCCGTGCCGGCGCCAGCCTCTACGGCGTCAGCGACCCGGTCGCCCTGGGCCGCGCCACGCATAAATTCGAAGGCGATTACCTCGACTGGTTGATTGGCGATCCGCAGCGGGACGCCGAACGCTACCACGCTCGCACACCGCTGCTCCACGCCGGGCAAATCCGTTCACCGGTAATTTTTTTCCAGGGGGAATTGGACGCGGTGGTCGTACCGCAGCAGACCCGGGAAATGGTCAAGGCGCTGGAAGGCAACGGCGTTACGGTCGAAGCGCATTACTATCCGGACGAACGCCACGGCTTTCGCAAGGCGGCGAACCAGGCCCATGCGCTGGAGCATGAGTGGTTGTTCTATCGCAGGGTAATTGATCGCAACCTTTAGCCCACCCCAAAACCATTGTGGGAGCGAGCCTGCTCGCGATAGCGGTGTGTCAGTCAGCGGTTAAGTGACTGATGTACTGCTATCGCGAACAGGCTCGCTCCCACAGGGTATGGGCGGAAATTGAATGATCAACGCTTGGCGATGATATACACCGCATGCACGATGCCCGGGATGTAACCCAGCAGCGTCAACAGAATATTCAGCCAGAAAGCCCCGCCGAAACCGACTTGCAGAAATACACCCAACGGCGGCAGCAGAATGGCGATGATGATACGAATGAAATCCATGGTGGGCTCCTGATGGGCGACGGCTACATTGCCATATAGCTCATTGACCCATGGCCGCTCGTCAGGGTTCAAATCCGTCAGTGAGTTGAAGAAGCCGAGCGAGAAAAAAACGCGGGCAAAAGAAAACCCCGCCGAAGCGGGGCTTTGCAGACTGTTTCCCTGACATCCTTTTCACTCTGCCGTCCTGGCAGAATCCTACGTGTCCGTGTTGTTTCTCTTGCGCATCCTGCGCGACGTCCATGGGAAGTAGATTAGCCCTGGATCCAATCTGCCGGTAGAGGGAAAACGGCATCACGTCGTGTAAGCATTCGCTTACAAAACTTCCCTCATCAGAATTGCCCGGCATCCAGCAGAAACAGCGACTCGCTGCCTGCTTTCACTGAAGCGCTCAAGGAATGGATACGCGGCAGCAGGCGTGCGAAATAGAATCGCGCCGTTCCCAGCTTGCTCGCGTAGAAATCATCCTGGCCTTCCTTGCCCAGCGCGGCCTTGGCCATTAACGCCCACATGTAGGCATACGCGGTGTAACCAAACGCTTGCAGATACTCCACCGACGCCGCGCCGATTTCGTTCGGGTTGCTCTTCGCTCGGTCCAGCAGCCACTCGGTCAGCTCATCCAGCGTGTCAACGGCATTGCCCAACGGTTGGGTAAACTCCGCCAGATCCACACCCGCCGTGTTGATGAAATGGCGAATTTCCTCAGCGAACAGCTTGTAGAACGCACCGCCATTACCGACGATCTTGCGCCCCACCAGGTCCAGCGCCTGGATACCATTGGTGCCTTCGTAGATCTGGGTGATGCGGACATCGCGAACCAGTTGTTCCTGTCCCCATTCGCGGATGTAACCATGACCGCCGAAAATCTGCTGGCCGTGCACAGTCGTTTCCAGGCCCAGGTCAGTCAGGAAGGCTTTCGCCACTGGCGTGAGCAAGGCCACCAAGTCTTCGGCACGCTTGCGGGTGGCCGCGTCTTCGCTGAACTTGGCGGTGTCCAGTTGCATTGCAACGTAGGTCGAAAATGCCCGGCCACCTTCGTTCGAGGCTTTCATGGTCAGCAACATCCGGCGCACGTCCGGGTGGACGATGATCGGGTCGGCAACCTTGTCCTTGTTTTGCGCGCCGGTTGGCGAACGGCTTTGCAGGCGGTCGCGGGCGTATTCAATAGCGTTCTGGTAAGAGCGCTCACCAGAGGCCAGGCCTTGGATACCCACACCCAGGCGTTCGTAATTCATCATGGTGAACATGGCTGCCAGGCCTTTGTTCGGTTCGCCGACCAGATAACCCACGGCTTCGTCGAAGTTCATCACACAGGTAGCGGACGCCTGGATGCCCATCTTGTGTTCGATCGACCCGCAGTTGGCCGCGTTGCGGGCGCCCAGGCTGCCGTCGGCATTGACCATGAACTTGGGCACGAGGAACAGCGAAATGCCTTTCGGACCAGCCGGCGCGTCCGGCAGTTTCGCCAGCACCAGGTGGATGATGTTCTCGGTGAGATCGTGTTCGCCGCCGGTGATGAAGATCTTGGTCCCGCTGACCTTGTAGGAACCATCAGCCTGGGGTTCGGCCTTGGTGCGGATGATCCCCAGGTCCGTACCGGCATGCGGTTCGGTCAGGCACATAGAACCGGCCCAGACACCGGCGTACATGTTCGGCAGATACGCCGCCTTCAACTCTTCGCTGGCATGCGCGTTGATAGACAGACAGGCACCGGCGGTCAGCATCGGGTACAGACCGAAGGACAGGCTGGCGGAGTTGACCATTTCTTCGACCTGGGCCGAAACGGCCTTGGGCATGCCCATGCCCCCGTAGGCTGGGTCGCCACCAACCCCCACCCAGCCGCCTTCAGCGTAAGTTTTGTAGGCCTGTGGGAAACCGGCCGGCGTGGTGACGGCTCCGTCAGCCCAGTGGCAACCCTCTTCGTCAGCGGCGCGGCTGAGAGGAGCGATGCTCTTGCTGGTCACCTTGCCGGCTTCCTCAAGAATCGCCTCGACGGTTTCAGCGTCCACGGTCTCCGCCAGCGCCGGCAATTCGGCCCAGAGTTTCGCGACCTCGAATACTTCATTGAGGACGAAGCGCATATCGCGCAGGGGCGCTTTGTAGTCAGCCATGGCAAACCTCGCAGGATCTAAACAGTTGGTTCGTAAGAAACGGTTTTGGTATGGCTCGGAGTGTACCTCAACAACTTTTACGACACATAGGGTCAACCCATGACTGTTTTGTTATTTTTGGTCATACAGAAAGGCAACGCAAATCACTGCGGCGAGGGGCAAGCGCCTTCGCCGCAATTGTGCTTCTATCGTTAAAGGGCGAACAGCTCCGCTGGCAGCTTCATCAAGCAGTCGCTCCCTGCCTCGACGGCGGCCCGGTGGGCGGCGGTCCTTGGCAGCAGGCGCTTGAAGTAGAACTCACAGGTCGCCAGTTTAGCCCGGCAGAAATCCCCGTCGCCGGTGTCGCTGTCGAGCTGCGACTGAGCCACCAGCGCCATGCGCAACCACAGGTAGGCCAGGATGATGTAGCCGCTGTACATCAGGTAATCCACCGAGGCAGCGCCGACTTCATCCGGATTTTTCATGGCCGCCAGGCCGATCTGAGTCGTCAACGCTCCCCATTGACGATTGAGTTCGTCAAGTTGAGCGACATAACCCTTGAGCTGCGGATGCTCGGCATTCGCGATGCAGAATTGATGGACGATCCGGGTGAATCCCCGCAACAACTTGCCTTGGCTGCCTAACACCTTGCGTCCCAGCAGGTCCAGCGCCTGGATGCCGTTGGTGCCCTCATAGATCGGGGCGATACGACAATCGCGCACCAACTGCTCCATGCCCCACTCGCGAATGAAACCGTGACCACCGAACACCTGCATGCCGTGGTTGGTCACTTCCAGCCCGGTGTCGGTCATGAAGGCCTTGCAGATTGGGGTGAGGAAGGCCAACAGATCCTCGGCGTCCTGGCGGGCCGCTTCGTCGGTGCTCAGGTGGGCGGTGTCCAACAATTGCGCGGTGAAATAGGTCAATGCCCGGTTGCCTTCGTTGAAGGCTTTCATGGTCAGCAACATTCTTCGCACGTCAGGATGAACGATAATCGGGTCGGCGGCTTTTTCCGGGGCCTTGGGACCGGTCAGCGAGCGCATCTGTAAACGCTCGTTGGCGTATCGGATCGCCCCCTGGAAGCTGGCTTCTCCCAGGCACAAGCCCTGCATGCCGGTGCCGAGCCGGGCATGGTTCATCATGGTGAACATGCAATTGAGGCCCTTGTTCGGCTCACCGATCAAAAACCCCTTGGCCCCATCGAAATTCAACACGCAAGTGGCCGAAGCCTTGATGCCCATTTTGTGTTCGATCGAGCCGCAACTGACGCCGTTGCGCTGTCCCGCTTCGCCGTGCGCGTCGGGCAGGAACTTGGGCACGATGAACAGCGAAATACCCTTGGTCCCCGCCGGAGCGTCCGGCAGCTTGGCCAGCACCAGATGAACGATGTTCTCGCTCATGTCGTGCTCGCCCGCGGAAATGAAGATCTTACTGCCGGAGATCGCGTAGCTGCCGTCGGCCTGGGGCACGGCGCGGGTCTTGATGATGCCCAGGTCGGTGCCGCAATGGGCTTCGGTCAGGCACATGGTGCCCGTCCACTGGCCAGCGGTAAGCTTGCTCAGGTACGTCTGCTTCTGTTCTTCGGTCCCGTGGGCATGGATGGCCGACATGGCGCCATGGGTCAGGCCTGGGTACATACCCCAGGACGTGTTGCTGGAACCAATCATTTCACTGATGACCAGACCCAGGGAACTGGGCAGGCCCTGACCGCCATACGCCGGGTCCGCCGCCAGGCCGTGCCAGCCGCCTTCTACGTATTGTGCGAAAGCCTGCTTGAAACCTGTGGGCGTCGTCACCACGCCGTTATCGAAATGACAGCCTTCTTCGTCGCCGGAACGATTGAGTGGCGCCAGAACGTTCTCACAGAACCGTGCGCCCTCCTCAAGAATCGCACTGATCATATCCGGGCTCGCGTCAACAGCACCCAACTCGGCATAACGACCTGGGAAATCAAAGACGTGATCGATCAGAAAACGCATATCGCGCAGGGGGGCTTTGTACTCGGGCATGGTGGTTTTCTCCGGTAGCAGATCGTTCAAACCTACTGCCGGCCACCGGGCCCCACAATCACAGTCCAGACGCTGAATGCGTCATCATTACTCAACCCGCGGCGGCTTCCATGCGCACCGCGCCACGACGATTCTGACCGAAGGCGACCACACAGTTACGCCCGGCCCCTTTGGCGTTGTAGAGCGCCTGGTCGGCGGACTTGAGCACTTCTTCGGGGGTGCGTTGCTCGATGCGTTCGGCAACGCCAATGCTCACTGTCACCGACACACTGGAAGCGCCGGCACCGGAGCGCCGTTGACGCCCTTGCTGATCATCCTTGGGGCGATTTTCCGGATTGCGCAACTGAATGCTGTACGTCTCGATGGACTGACGGATGACTTCCAAGTGAGGCATGCATTCATCGATCGTCTTGCCGGCGAACACCAGCGCAAATTCCTCGCCGCCGTAGCGATAAGCCCTACCCCCACCACCGATTTTCGACAGTTTGCTGGCCACCAGACGTAACACCTGATCGCCGACATCGTGACCATGGGTGTCGTTGAATTTCTTGAAATGGTCCACATCACTCATCGCCAACACATAGTTGCGACCCAGGCGCTGCATGCGTTCGTTCAGCGCACGGCGTCCCGGCAGCCCGGTCAGCTCATCGCGAAACGCCATTTGGTAGGCTTCATGGGCGACCGCCGCCGCGATCATCAGCATCACTTGGCTGCACATGATGTTCAGGGTAAACGGCAGGATGAAGGTTTTGGGCAACATCCAGAATATCCCCAGCAACCCCACCAGTTGCGCGGCGTGTAGCGGTCGCGGATTGCGCCAGTATTGCCAGGCCAATAACAGGAAGGCGGCAACGAACACTGGATAGGACAACTGAATCAGGCTCATCCAGGCCCCATGCAGTGCAGGCCAGCGAATCTCCGAAAGCCACAACAGCAAGGCTTGCGGAAAGCTCTGCTCCAAGGCCAGTGCCACGCCGCCGAAAGCCAGCAATACCGCGAAACGCGCCACCATGTCCTGGAACAGATGGGTGCGCTCCTGCCACGCGGCGAACAGACCAAACAACAGCGGTAGCAACAAGCAGACAAGGTGGAATACAACGGCGGCATCCTCGCGCACCTTGCCGTTGTCACGGTAGAAATCGGTCTGGGTGTCCAGCAGGAAATAGGCGATGTACACCGTGACCATCAGAAACAGCTCACGTTGACGTCGGTAAACAGCGCAATACGCACCGCCAAGGAGCAACACCAACGTAGGAAGAACGTTGAAAAGCGAAGTGAAGAAGACGTTGAGATCCTTGACGTAGGCAGCCGCAAGCCCGGCCAGCAACAGTAACAGCGAGGGCAGGAAATGACTGAAACGTACGGCGGAAGAACGCGACAAGGGTAGAGCTCCGACCCGGCTGATCAAAGATGGCATTGTGCCTTCTATCGCAGCAGTAAGGCACGAAAGATGTGACAGATGTCACACTGCCATTGCTGTAACGGCAGAAGGGAGGGTTTTCTTAGGGGTGAGTTGGATGAATATTGTTTCAGGATCGCCTTTGATCGTATGTGGGAGCGAGCTTGCTCGCGATGGCGTTTGTTCAGTCAGCATCTCCATAGGCTGACACACCGCTATCAAGAGCAAGCTCGCTCCCACAGAGATAATCATGGCGGACAGGAAAAAGCCGCTGCATCCCGAAGGAAGCAGCGGCTTTTCCAGAAGCACCGCGTAGGGCTTAGTAACCCAGCGCGAAGTCTTCCTCTTTCATGTCCATCAGGTTGTTGGCGCCCGACAGCATGGCCGCCACGTGAGTGCGGGTACGCGGCAGGATGCGCTGGAAGTAGAAGCGCGCAGTTTGCAGCTTGGCGGTGTAGAAGGCTTCTTCGGTGGTGCCGGCCGCGAGTTTTTCTGCTGCCAGGCGCGCCATGTCAGCCCAGAAATAGGCCAGGCAGGCGTAACCGGAGTACATCAGGTAATCCACCGAGGCCGCGCCGACTTCTTCGCGATCCTTCATGGCCGCCATACCGACCTTCATGGTCAGCTCGCCCCATTCCTTGTTCAGCGCAGCCAATGGCCCGATGAACTCCTTGACCGCCTCGTTGCCTTCATTGCCCTGGCAGAACTTGTGGACGATCTTGGTGAAGCCCTTGAGCGCTTCGCCCTGAGTCATCAGCACTTTGCGGCCCAGCAGGTCGAGGGCCTGGATACCGGTGGTGCCTTCGTACAGCATCGAGATACGGCTGTCGCGTACGTTCTGCTCCATGCCCCACTCGGCGATGAAACCATGGCCGCCGTAGATCTGTACGCCGTGGTTGGCCGATTCGAAGCCGACTTCGGTCATGAAGGCCTTGGCGATCGGCGTCATGAACGCCAGCAGCGCATCGGCTTTCTTCTTCTCTTCTTCATCCACGCCGTACTTGACGATATCGACCTGCTTGGCGGTGAAGTAGACCATCGCACGGTTACCTTCGGCGAAGGCCTTCATGGTCAACAGCATGCGGCGCACGTCGGGGTGGACAATGATCGGGTCAGCCGCCTTGTCCGGCGCTTTCGGGCCAGTCAGGGAACGCATCTGCAGGCGGTCGCGGGCGTATTTCAGGCCGCCCTGGAAAGCGATCTCGGCGTGGGCCAGCCCCTGCAACGCGGTGCCCAGGCGTGCAGTGTTCATGAAGGTGAACATGCAGTTCAGGCCTTTGTTCGCCGGGCCGATCAGGAAACCGGTGGCCGCGTCGAAGTTCATCACGCACGTGGCGTTGCCGTGAATGCCCATCTTGTGCTCGATCGAGCCGCAGTTCACAGCGTTGCGCTGGCCGATCGTACCGTCGGCGTTGGGCAGGAACTTCGGAACGATGAACAGCGAAATGCCCTTGGTACCGGCCGGTGCGTCCGGCAGGCGCGCCAGGACGATATGGACGATGTTGTCGGCCATGTCGTGTTCACCGGCGGAAATGAAGATCTTGGTACCGGTTACCTTGTAGGAACCGTCAGCCTGGGGCTCGGCCTTGGTGCGCAACATACCCAGGTCGGTGCCGCAATGGGGTTCGGTCAGACACATGGTGCCGGTCCATTCACCGGACACCAACCTGGTCAGGTAAGCCTCTTGCTGCTCGGGCGTACCGTGTTCGGAGATGGTGTTCATCGCACCATGGGACAGGCCCGGGTACATGCCCCACGACCAGTTGGCCTCGCCAACCATTTCGCTGACCGCCAGGCCCAGGGACTCCGGCAAGCCCTGACCACCATGCGCCACGTCATGAGCCAGGCTTGGCCAGCCGCCTTCGACGAATTGCTTGTAGGCTTCCTTGAAGCCGGTCGGGGTTTTCACGCCGGACTCGCTCCAAGTGCAGCCTTCGAGGTCACCCACGCGGTTCAGCGGTGCCAGCACCTGCTCACAAAACTTGGCGCCTTCTTCGAGAATGGCGTCAACCATGTCCGGCGTTGCGTCCTGGCAAGCCGGAAGGCTCTGATAATGCGCTTCATAGCCAAGCAGTTCGTCACGAACGAAGCGAATATCACGCAAGGGGGCCTTGTAGTCAGGCATAGCGATAAACCTCTGCTGATGTAACCGGGAATGAACGACCGCGTGGATTTGTTGTGACGGTCAAACAGTTGTTTGAAACATACGTTTACGCCCAAATCTTGTCAAGCGTCGATCCTTGGCCGTTCGTCATCAGCTTTTAGACTAAGCGGGCACGGAAATCCCCCGCGCAAGGAAATACGCAACGCGTGTGTGAAAAGACTAGTTGAGTCAGATGAGCCAGAGACGAAAACGCCGCGAATATTCGCGGCGTTCGGACAATGGGCAGGCAGGGTCAGGCAAAGGTATCGATCAGCGTGCCCAACATTTCATCGGACGCCTTGGCGACATTAACACCCGCCTGCACCTGAAACTTGCCTTGGGCCATCTCGACCATGTCGGTGGCCAAGTCAGACTGCTGGCTACGATCCACCGACCGCAGGCGATCGATCTGGATTTCGGAAGATTGACTGGTGACCGCACGCTCGATCGTATTGTTGGCGATCTCGGCCGAGGCTTGATCGACACGGTTCTGCCCTGTCTGAATCGTGCTCAGACCGGCATAAAACGCGGTACTTCCTGAGATTTGCATGGCAGGGCTCGTCATCTTGAAGGGGCGACAGAGGCCATTGAAACAGATCCCCTGGGAAAACACCCGACAAAAACACTAATGGCACAGTGCCGCGTCATAGTGAAAAACCTAATCCAGCAGGTCCAGGTGCAGGTAGCCGGCCACGCCTTCGGCTGTTACGCCCTTGATTCGCGGAACCCGGCCCAGACAGGGCGCCGGCAGGCGTTCTGCCAGGGTTGCGAGGTTCTCTTCCAGCCGCGATGTCTTGGGGTCGATGATGTTGGCGACCCAACCGGCCAATTGCAGGCCATCCCGGGCTATGGCTTCGGCAGTCAACAGCGCATGGCTGATGCAACCCAGGCGCACCCCCACCACCAGGATAACGGGCAAGCCCAACGCCATCGCCAGGTCCGAAAGGTTGTCCTGGTCCGCCAAAGGTACGCGCCAGCCGCCAGCACCTTCGATCAAGGTGAAATCGGCCTGCATCCCGAGCACGTCCCGCATCGGCCCCACCAGCGATTGCACTGTCAGCGCCACCCCTGCCTCCCGAGCCGCCAGATGAGGCGCAATCGGTGGCTCAAACGCCACTGGATTGACCTGTGCATACGTCAGTGGCAACGAGCATTCGGCCAACAGCGCCAGGGCATCGGCATTACGCAGGCCCTTGGGCGTCACTTCGCAACCGGAAGCCACCGGCTTGCCGGCTGCAGTGCTCATGCCGGCCTGTCGCGCGGCATGCAACAGGCCGGCGGCGACGGTGGTCTTGCCGACATCAGTGTCGGTACCGGTGATGAAATAGGCCTGGCTCATAGCGGTTTCTCCAACACGGCGTAGACCACCTGGTAGGTTGCAGGCAGCCCCTTGGCCTGGCGAAACCGCTCATAGGCTTCGACCAGTGCCAGGATCCTCGCCCTGCCCGTCAACCCACCGGGTCGACCGGGGTTCAAATTATGGGCGCCCAACGCTTTCAATTCATGAGTCAACCCGCGCACATCCGGGTAATGCAACACATGGGGACGGGTCTCGAGGCTGACGACCTTCAGTCCACTGACTTCACACAGCTGCCGATAAGTCTCAAATTCGCGGAAACGGTTGACATGCACCAGGCCGTCCACCTGACGCCAACTGTCGCGCAATTCGTACAAGGTACCGACACAGAGGCTCGTAAAGGCAAATACCCCGCCCGGCTTCAAGACACGGTGCGCCTCACTCAGCACCGAGGCAAAATCCGCACACCACTGCACCGCCAGGCTGGAAAACACCAGGTCGCATGTCGTGTCCTGCAAGGGCAAGCGCTCAGCATCACCGGCCAGGAAATACGCAGCCCCACCCTGGGGACGCGCATGGTTGAGCATGCCTTCGGCAATATCCAGCGCCAGACCGCCCGTTGCACCAAAGCGCGCACCCAACGCCCGGGTGAAATAGCCGGTGCCACAGCCCAGGTCCATCCAACGCCGCGGTGCGAACGATAGAGGCAATCGCGCCAGCAATTGCCGCCCCACGTCGCGCTGCAACTCGGCCACGCTGTCGTAGCTGGTCGCCGCCCGGGAAAACGAAGCTGCCACCTGGCGCTTATCAGGCAGAACACTGGGCGATCTTGGAAGAGACAAATCAGTCATCCCCGGACTCATGCAAAAAAGCCTGGATGGCCCCCGCGATGCCATGCGGGTCATCCAGCAGGAAACCATGGCCGGCCTGTTCGATCAGACCGATTTCGACATCCGGCAGCAGGGCCAGCAATTCGCTTGCCGCTTCGGCCGGCACTAATGCGTCGAGCCCGGCGAACAGATGCAATTGCGGCCCGCGAAAACGCTGCAGCGCGGCACGGGTGTCCAGTCGAGCCAACAGTTCCAGCCCGGCCAGCAAAACCTCAGGTGAAGTGGATGGCGCCCCAGCCAGCAGCAACCGCGACAGCCCGCGTGGATCACTGCAGCCCTGGGCGCACAGCAAACTGAAGCGCTTGAGGGTCTGGCGTGGATCGGCGCTGCATCCGGCGAGAAAACCGTCGAACGTCTCGCCGGCCATCGCGGCCGGCCATTGTTCGCGGGCGACAAACGAAGCATTGCTCGCCAGAGTCAGTAAGCCACAGCAGTGCTCGCCCCGCCGCGCGGCCAACTCCGCCGCCAACATGCCGCCCAAGGACCAGCCACCCAGCCAGGCGTCCTGGGGCACACTGGCATCCAGTTCGTCGAGCCATTCATCGAGGTCACTCGACGTCAGGGCCGGCAACGGCTCGATTTCAACCCGCAAATGCTCATCCAGCCCTCGCAACGCAGCGGCCAGGGGCTCCAGCGGAGAAATACCCAGGCCCCAACCGGGCAGCAGTATCAATCGATCACGCATGGTTTGGCTCCGGTCCCAACAATGCAAAACACTCGGCCAGTGCGCTTAACAATAGTTGCACCTGGGCTTCGCTGTGGGCGGCGGTCAGGGTCACCCGCAAACGGGCACTGCCCACCGGTACGGTGGGTGGCCGGATCGCGCCGACCATCAGCCCACGTTCTCGCAGCATCTGCGACAGGCGCATCGCCCGCCCTGCATCGCCGATCAGGATCGGCTGGATCGGCGTGAAACTGTCCATCAGTTGCAGGCCGATCTGCCCGGCGCCTTCGCGGAACTGCCGGATCAGTACCTGCAGATGCTCGCGCCGCCAGTGCTCGTTGCGCAGCAGTTCGAGGCTCTTGAGGGTCGCGCAGGCCAGGGCCGGCGGCTGGCTGGTGGTGTAAATGTAGGGACGCGCGAATTGGATCAGGCTCTCGATCAGTTCCTCGCTGCCCGCCACAAAGGCGCCGGCAGTGCCGAAGGCCTTGCCCAGGGTCCCCACCAGTACCGGCACGTCATCCTGGCTCAAGCCGAAATGCTCGACGATACCGCCCCCATGGGTGCCCAGCGGACCGAAACCGTGGGCGTCATCGACCATCAGCCAAGCGCCTTTGGCCCTGGCTTCACGCGCCAGTGCCGGCAGATCGGCGATGTCACCGTCCATGCTGAACACACCATCGGTCACTACCAAGGTATTGCCGGTCGCTTTTTCCAGGCGCTTGGCCAGGCTCTGGGCATCGTTATGCAGATAGCGATTGAAACGCGCCCCCGATAACAGCCCGGCATCGAGCAATGAGGCATGGTTGAGCCGGTCCTCGAGCACCGTATCGCCTTGTCCCACCAGCGCGGTGACGGCGCCGAGGTTCGCCATGTAGCCGGTAGTGAACAGCAATGCCCGTGGACGGCCGGTAAATTCGGCCAGAGCTTCCTCCAGTGCATGATGAGGAGTGCTATGACCGATCACCAGATGCGAAGCGCCGCCGCCCACGCCCCAACGGGCCGCCCCGGCGCGCCAGGCTTCGATCACCTGTGGGTGATTGGCCAGGCCCAGGTAATCGTTGTTGCAGAACGCCAGCAACGGCTGGCCGTCCACCACCACTTCCGGTCCCTGGGGGCTTTCCAGCAGCGGGCGTTGGCGGTAGAGGTTTTCGGCACGACGGGCAGCCAGGCGTGCGGCGAGATCGAAGGGCATGCAGGCCTCGGGGTGAAACGCCATTTAAAGACTGAATGGGTTCCCCTGTGGGAGCGAGCCTGCTCGCTCCCACAGGGGCCCGCATTTCAAACAAGCAATCGGGTTGATCAGACGGCAGCGTTGTAGAACTGCTCGCTACTCTTCTGCTCCACCAGTGCCTGCTCGATGGCCGCCTGGTGCACTTCGTCGGCATGTTCTTCACGGGCCTCGGGCTGGATGCCCAAGCGGGCGAACAACTGCATGTCCTTGTCGGCCTGTGGGTTGGCGGTGGTCAGCAGTTTGTCGCCGTAGAAGATGGAGTTCGCACCCGCCAGGAACGCCAGGGCCTGCATCTGCTCGTTCATCGCCTCACGACCGGCAGACAAGCGCACGTGGGACTTTGGCATCAGGATCCGCGCCACGGCGAGCATCCGGATGAAATCGAACGGATCGACGTCCTCGGCATTCTCCAGCGGCGTGCCGGCGACTTTTACCAGCATGTTGATCGGAACCGATTCCGGATGCTCCGGCAGGTTCGCCAGTTGGATCAACAGGTTGGCGCGGTCGTCCAGGGACTCGCCCATGCCCAGGATGCCGCCGGAGCAGATCTTCATCCCGGAGTCACGTACGTAGGCCAGGGTTTGCAGGCGTTCGCTGTAGGTGCGGGTGGTGATGATGTTGCCGTAGAACTCCGGCGAGGTGTCGAGGTTATGGTTGTAGTAGTCCAGGCCGGCCTTGGCCAATGCCTCGGTTTGCTCCTGGTCGAGGCGACCCAGGGTCATGCAGGTTTCCAGGCCCATGGCCTTCACGCCTTTGACCATTTCCAGCACGTAAGGCATGTCCTTGGCCGACGGATGTTTCCACGCCGCGCCCATGCAGAAACGGGTCGAACCAATGGCTTTGGCGCGCGCGGCCTCCTCCAGGACTTTTTGCACTTCCAGCAGCTTTTCCTTGTCCAGGCCGGTGTTGTAGTGGCCGGATTGCGGACAATATTTGCAATCTTCCGGGCAGGCGCCCGTCTTGATCGACAGCAGCGTGGAAACCTGGACGCGGTTGGCGTCGAAGTGCGCGCGGTGCACGGTCTGCGCCTGGAACAACAAGTCATTGAAGGGCTGGACGAAGAGTGCTTTGACTTCGGCCAAAGACCAGTCATGACGCAGGTTGGCAGTGGTGCTGGCGCTCATGGGCAATTCCTTGATTATGCTTGGCTGGCGCCTGGGGCGATGCAATACCCACAGGCGCGACACGGATGTTCGGCATATTTAAGGAAGAGTCATGAGCTGTCAACCGCAACACGAAAACCCGGTTTACATCTGGTTAAAAAACAAACAACCCTGCCTCTTATGTGGCGAAACCACCGATACAGTCCACCCCCTCTGCACACCATGCGAAAGTGAATTGCCCTGGTTGGGCGATCAATGCAGCCGCTGCGCCCTGCCGCTGCCCATGGCCGGCCTGCGGTGCGGACAGTGCGCTGTACAGCCACCGGCCTACGAACGGGTCCTCGCGCCCTGGGCCTATGATTTCCCGGTGGACAGCTTGATTACCCGATTCAAGCACCAGGCCAAATGGCCTCTCGGCCGCTTGCTGGGCGAATTGCTGGCGCAGTCGCTGCAACATCATTTCAATGAAGGCCTGGAACGGCCCGACGCGTTGATACCGGTGCCGTTGGCTGCGCGGCGCTTGCGCCAGCGCGGATTCAACCAGGCCGCACTGTTGGCTCGCTGGCTCAGCGGTTCGTTGCAGATGCCTTGCGAAGAACATCTGCTGCGGCGCATCCACGACACCCCGGCGCAACAGGCACTCGACGCCAGGGCCCGGCGTCGTAACCTGCGTCACGCCTTCGCCATGATGCCACGCGCCCAGGTACGCGACCGTCACCTGGCGCTGGTGGACGATGTGCTGACCACCGGCGCCACTGCCCAGACGCTGGCCCGATTGCTGCTCGACGCCGGCGCTGCACGGGTGGATGTGTATTGCCTGGCCCGCACGCCAAAACCCGGCGAAGCGACTTGACGCACAGCGACCGAGGCGCCAAGTTCCATTCACTCACTCCTGTGCATACTTTTACGCCATGTCACTACCCACGCTTCTGACCCAGCACATCGTCCGGCGCCCTCAACGCATCGCCTTGCTGCAGCACATCGCCGAACAAGGTTCGATCACTCGAGCAGCCAAGAGTGCGGGCCTGAGCTATAAGGCCGCGTGGGATGCCATCGACGAGCTGAACAATCTCGCGGACCAACCGCTGGTGGAACGCAGCATCGGGGGCAAGGGCGGTGGCGGCGCCCGATTGTCGGAAGAGGGCCAGCGCGTGCTACGCCTGTACCAACGCTTGCAAACCCTGCAAGCGCAGTTGCTGCAAGCCAGCGATGACGCCGGCGACCTCGGCCTACTGAGCCGCCTGATGTTGCGCACCAGCGCCCGTAACCAGCTACATGGCAAAGTCCTGGGCATCGAGGCCCAGGGCCACAACGACCGGATACGCCTGGAATTGGCGCGAGGGCTGGTGGTCGATGCGCAGATCACCCACGACAGCACCGTGCGCCTGGAGCTGGACATTGGCACCGAGGTAGTTGCCCTGATCAAGGCCGGCTGGCTGGAATTGTTTCCCGTCGGGCAAGCGCCCGAATCGGAAAATAACGTGCTGCCAGGGGTGATCGAGCACATCGACAACGCCAGCGGCGGTCCCAGTGAAGTTCGCATCGGCCTGCCCAATGGCCAGACCCTCTGCGCCCTGGCCGAGCCGCTTCTGTTGCAGGCCCGGCACCTGGACGCCGGGTCGTCAGTACACGTGGCGTTTTCGCCGACGAATGTGCTGCTCGGCACACCGTTGTAGCGGGCTGCAACAATAGTTTCATCGACCCCCTTTAAGGTGACTGCCAAAACCAGCAGGGAGCCTGAGATGAGCCTATTAGAAGAAAACCAATCCACCGACCTGGAAAAAATCGTTGGCCTGAGCCGACGCAGCTTCATCAGCGCTGGCGCCCTGTGCGGTGCGGCGATGTTCCTGGGTGGTAACCTGTTGAGCCGTAGCGTCCTGGCCGCCGCCGTGAGCGAAGGTAACAGCCGGCTGCTGGGTTTCAAGAGCATCGCCGCCGCCACCACCGATACCATCACCCTGCCGCCAGGCTACAAATCCTCGGTGCTGATCAGTTGGGGCCAGCCGCTGCAAAAAAATGCACCGGCCTTCGACCCCAGCGGTAATGGCACCGCCCGGGCCCAGGAAATGCAGTTCGGCGACAACAACGATGGCATGAGCCTGTTCCCCTTCCCTGGTGACAACAACCGGGCGCTCATGGCGATCAACAACGAGTACACCAACTATCGCTACCTCTTCGCCCACGGCGGCCAGCCGCAGTCGGCCGAAGACGTGCGCAAGGCCCAGGCCAGCGAAGGCGTGTCGGTGATCGAGGTCCAGCGCCGTCGCGGCGGCCAATGGCAGTTCGTCCAGGAGTCGCGCTACAACCGGCGGATCCACGGCAACACGCCGATCCGCCTGCGCGGCCCGGCTGCCGGACACGAGCTGATGAAAACCAGCGCCGACAAGAGCGGCAAGAAGGTCCTCGGCACCTTCCAGAACTGCGCCAACGGCATGACACCGTGGGGCACCTACCTGACCTGCGAAGAAAATTTCACCGACTGCTTCGGCAGCAGCAAAGCCGATCTGCAATTCGATGAAGCACAGAAGCGCTACGGCGCCACGGTCACCAGTCGCGAGATCAACTGGCATCTCTTTGACCCCCGCTTCGACCTGGCGAAGAACCCCAACGAACTCAACCGTCATGGCTGGGTCGTGGAGATCGATCCGTTCGATCCGGACTCCACACCGGTCAAACGCACCGCCCTGGGCCGCTTCAAGCACGAGAACGCCGCCCTGGCCCAGACCAACGACGGTCGCGCCGTGGTGTACATGGGCGACGATGAGCGTGGCGAGTTCATCTACAAGTTTGTCAGCCGTGAACGTATCAACCACCGCAATGCCAAGGCCAACCGCAACCTGCTGGACCATGGCACCTTGTACGTGGCGCGCTTCGATGCCGGCGACGGCAATCCGGATCATCCGAAGGGCAAGGGCCAGTGGATCGAGTTGACCCATGGCAAGAATGGCCTCGATGCCAGCAGCGGTTTCGCCGACCAGGCCGAGGTGCTGATCCACGCGCGTCTGGCTGCCAGCGCCGTTGGCGCCACGCGCATGGACCGTCCCGAGTGGATCGTGGTCAGCCCGAAAGACGGCCAGGTCTATTGCACCCTGACCAACAACTCCAAGCGCGGCGAAGACGGTCAACCAGTAGACGGACCGAACCCTCGGGCCAAGAACGTTTATGGCCAGATCCTGCGCTGGCGCACCGACCGCGACGACCATGCGTCCAGGACCTTCTCCTGGGACCTGTTCGTGGTCGCCGGCAACCCGACGGTGCACGCCGGCACGCCGAAGGCCGGTTCGTCCAACATCAACCCACAGAACATGTTCAACAGCCCCGATGGCCTCGGTTTCGACAAGGCGGGCCGGCTGTGGATCCTCACCGACGGCGACTCCAGCAACACCGGAGACTTCGCCGGCATGGGCAACAACCAGATGCTCTGTGCCGACCCCAACACCGGTGAAATCCGTCGATTCATGGTCGGCCCGGTGGGCTGCGAGGTGACAGGGATCAGTTTCGCGCCGGACCACAAAGCCATGTTCGTCGGGATCCAGCATCCCGGGGAAAATGGTGGCTCGACCTTCCCCGAGCACCTGCCGAACGGTAAGCCACGGTCCTCGGTGATGGTGATTACCCGTGAGGATGGTGGCATCATCGGCGCCTGACCGGCCTCATCGCGAGCAGGCTCGCTCCCACATTGGATCTTGGTATCTCGCCGATCCATGTGGGAGCGAGCCTGCTCGCGATAGCGTCACCAAAGCCCCCCTATCTAACTCTGTCTGCGCTACCATGCCGGGTCGGACGCGGCAGCCCTGCCGCTGAGCAGGAGTCAGCATGTCCCATCCCTTCGATACCCTCACACCCGACCTGGTGCTCGATGCCGTTGAAAGCATCGGCTTTCTCAGCGACGCCCGCGTGCTGGCGCTCAACAGTTATGAAAACCGTGTCTACCAGGTCGGCATCGAAGATAGCGAGCCGCTGATCGCCAAGTTCTACCGCCCTCAGCGCTGGACCAACGAGGCGATTCTCGAAGAGCACCGCTTCACCTTCGAACTGGCCGACTGCGAGGTGCCGGTGGTTGCGCCCCTGGTCCACAATGGCGCCAGCCTCCATGAACACGCCGGGTTCCGTTTCACTCTGTTCCCCCGTCGCGGCGGTCGGGCACCGGAGCCGGGCAACCTCGACCAGCTCTATCGCCTCGGGCAGTTACTCGGGCGCTTGCATGCCGTGGGCGCCAGTCGCCCGTTCGAGCATCGCGAAGCACTGGGGGTAAAAAACTTCGGCCACGATTCACTGGCTACGGTGCTGGAGAGCGGATTCGTCCCCAGCAGTCTGCTACCGGCCTACGAGTCGGTCGCCCGGGACCTGCTCAAGCGCGTCGAAGAGATCTATGCCGCCACGCCCCATCAGAACATTCGCATGCACGGCGATTGCCACCCCGGCAACATGATGTGCCGCGACGACATCTTCCACATCGTCGATCTGGACGATTGCCGCATGGGTCCGGCGGTGCAGGACCTGTGGATGATGCTGGCCGGCGATCGCCAGGCATGCCTGGGACAGTTGTCGGAATTGATGGACGGTTATCAGGAATTCCATGACTTCGACCCACGGGAACTGGCATTGATCGAGCCCCTGCGGGCCCTGCGCCTGATGCATTACAGCGCCTGGCTGGCGCGCCGCTGGGACGATCCGGCCTTTCCTCGCAGCTTCCCGTGGTTCGGTAGCGAACGCTACTGGGGCGACCAGGTGTTGGCGTTGCGTGAGCAACTGGCGGCGCTCAATGAAGAGCCGTTGAAGCTGTTCTGAGAACCACCGCCGAGCTCCTGCGGGAGCGAGCAGCCTACAGTTATTTTCACCGCGCCCATCAAAAACGCTCACCCCACAGTCCGACAAATCTCCTTACAATCACCTTTTGTTAGCTGCCTAAGCAAGGATTCTGCATGCAAGCCGCCAACCCGCGCCGGGGTTATATCCTGGGTCTGAGTGCCTACATCATCTGGGGACTGTTCCCCATCTATTTCAAAGCCATCGCCAGCGTGCCCGCGGTGGAGATCATCATCCACCGGGTGCTGTGGTCGGCCCTGTTCGGCGCGGCGCTGTTGATGGTCTGGAAGCACCCGGGCTGGTGGCGTGAACTGCGCGACAACCCGCGCCGCCTGGCCATCCTGGCCCTGAGCGGTACGCTGATCGCGGCCAACTGGCTGACCTACGTGTGGGCGGTGAACAATGGACGCATGCTCGAAGCGAGCCTGGGGTATTACATCAACCCGCTGGTCAACGTATTGCTGGGGATGTTGATCCTGGGCGAACGGCTGCGGCGCATGCAGTGGGTGGCCGTGGGGCTGGCGGCGGTCGGCGTGGCGCAGCAAGTCTGGCAAGTGGGCAGCCTGCCCTGGGTGTCGCTGGCGCTGGCGCTGAGCTTTGGCTTCTACGGGCTGATCCGCAAGCAGGCGCCGGTCAAGGCCTTGCCTGGGCTGGTGGTGGAAACCTGGATGCTGGTACCGATTGCCATCGCGTGGTTGCTGTTCAACCCGACAGCCACCAGTGCCCAAGCGGCATTCTGGACCACCTCCGAAGCCTGGTGGCTGGTGGCCGCCGGCCCGGTAACCCTGGTTCCCCTGGTGTGTTTCAACGCCGCCGCGCGGCACCTGCCCTACACCACGTTGGGTTTTCTCCAGTACATCGCCCCGACACTGGTATTGATGCTCGCTGTGCTGTTGTTCGGTGAACACCTGTCGTCCAGCACGCTGGTAGCGTTCCTGTTCATCTGGGCCGGGCTCGCCGTGTACAGCATCGATGCAGTGGTCAGCATGCGGCGGCGCAGCTGATCAAAAATCATACAACCCTATACAGGCCACGTCCTGCGTGGCTTGCGCGGATCCGTCCCAAGGTTATCCACAACGTGATCCCCGCCGTTTGTGCACAAGCCCTTGAAAAATGGTGATTTTTTGATCAGCACGCGGCAAGGCACGGCGGGCTTGGCCTGGCGTCAGGTCTCTACAGGTTATCCACAGGCAGGCGCAGTTTTTCCTTGGATAACCGGCCTTACCCTTCGTCGCTGAATTTCAGTTCCACCATTAACTCGTCGGCAAGGGTTTCCAGACGTTCTTGCAAAGTATCCAGCGACAGGGTCAAGGGCACCCCGAGGATGGCCTCGGCATGGAACAGCAGTTCACTGCTCATCGGCGCCGGGCGCACGTGAGTCACCAACCGTTCGACATTGACGCCCTGCTCACTCAGCAATCGGGTGATGTCTCGCACGATACCTGGGCGATCATTGCCCACCAGTTCCATGGCGATGGGTTTCCAGGCACAGGACTCTTCAACCGTACTTTCAGCGATCAGCACTCGGATGCCATGGGTCGACAATCCCTGCAGGGCTTCGATCAACTCGGCATGGGACTCGGCCGGCGCACTGAGGCGCAGGATCCCGGCGAACTGCCCGGCCAGGTGTGACATGCGGCTTTCCAGCCAGTTGCCGCCATGCTCGGCAATGCACTGGGCAATGCACTCGACCTGCCCCGGCTTGTCCGGAGCGAAAACAGTAATCACGAGATGGTCCATGGCGCAGCCCTCTTGTTGTGGAAGCAAGAGTATAGGCAGAGCAGTTCCAACCTGTGGGAAGTACAAATCGTGTACAACCATCAAGATTTATATGGAACAATCCACACGTTTTTTGAGAACATCCCGTGCTTCGTCGTGACTGTACTGCTTTAGTCGGTCGCGGAACGACGTAATTAGTCTGATTTTCACAACCGCAAGTGATCATGTAGTATGCCTCGGCGCGCACTACATAACGTTGGACCGATGTCTGCTTAAGGCGCAGTCGCATCCCTGAAAAGCCCATCCGCAAGGCTTACTATCCCGCCGCCAGTGATGGCATGTACGGGTTCCGGGGTTTGTGGTTTAAATGTCCCGAGGCTTCATTGTCAAAATCGAAGAGCTGAAAAGCGAAATAGCTGAGCAGAGTGAGGCAAGCAATGACTGAACACGTTCAAGTCGGTGGCCTTAAGGTCGCCAAAGTCCTGTTCGACTTCGTAAATAACGAAGCCATTCCCGGAACCGGCCTCACCGCCGACGTGTTCTGGGCCGGTGCCGACAAGGTCATCCACGACCTGGCGCCGAAGAACAAAGCCCTACTCGCCAAACGCGACGATTTCCAGGCACGCATCGATGCCTGGCACCAGGCCCGTACCGGCCAGGCCCACGACGCCGTGGCTTACAAAGCCTTCCTGCAAGACATTGGATACCTGCTGCCAGAAGCGGCGGATTTCCAGGCAACGACCCAAAACGTCGATGACGAAATCGCCCGCATGGCCGGCCCGCAGCTGGTCGTGCCGGTGATGAATGCCCGCTTCGCCCTCAACGCCTCGAACGCCCGCTGGGGTTCGCTGTACGACGCGCTGTACGGCACCGATGCCATCAGCGAAGCCGACGGCGCGGAAAAAGGCAAAGGCTACAACAAGGTACGCGGCGACAAGGTCATCGCCTTTGCCCGCGCCTTCCTTGACGAAGCGGCCCCCCTGGCGGCCGGCTCCCATGTTGACTCCACCGCTTATAAAATCGTCGACGGCAAATTGGTCGTCACCCTCAAGGGTGGCAGCAACAGCGGGTTGCGTGACGATGCGCAACTGATCGGCTTCCAGGGCGACGCCTCGGCTCCGGCCGCCGTCCTGCTGAAACACAACGGCCTGCATTTCGAAATCCAGATCGACGCCACTACCCCTGTCGGCCAGACCGACGCCGCTGGCGTCAAAGACATCCTGATGGAAGCCGCACTGACCACCATCATGGACTGCGAAGACTCGGTCGCCGCCGTCGATGCCGACGACAAAGTGGTGATCTACCGCAACTGGCTCGGCCTGATGAAGGGTGACCTGTCGGAAGAAGTCGCCAAGGGCGGCCAGACCTTCACCCGCACCATGAACCCCGACCGCGCCTACACCGCCGTCGACGGTTCGAGCCTGACGCTGCACGGCCGCTCGTTGTTGTTCGTGCGCAACGTCGGTCACCTGATGACCATCGACGCGATCCTCGACAAGGACGGCAACGAAGTGCCGGAAGGTATTCTCGATGGCCTGGTCACCAGCCTGGCGGCGATCCACAACCTCAATGGCAACACATCGCGGCGCAACAGCCGCACCGGCTCGGTGTACATCGTCAAACCGAAGATGCACGGTCCGGAAGAAGCGGCGTTCACCAACGAGCTGTTCGGCCGCATCGAAGACGTACTGAACCTGCCGCGCAATACCCTAAAGGTCGGCATCATGGACGAGGAGCGCCGGACCACGGTCAACCTCAAGGCCTGTATCAAGGCTGCCAGCGAGCGCGTGGTGTTCATCAACACCGGCTTCCTCGATCGTACCGGCGACGAGATCCACACCTCCATGGAAGCCGGTCCGATGGTGCGCAAGGCCGACATGAAAGCCGAGAAGTGGATCGCGGCGTACGAAAACTGGAACGTCGACATCGGCCTGAGCACCGGCCTGCAAGGTCGCGCGCAAATCGGCAAGGGCATGTGGGCCATGCCGGACCTGATGGCCGCAATGCTCGAACAGAAAATCGCCCATCCGATGGCCGGCGCCAACACCGCCTGGGTGCCATCGCCGACCGCCGCCGCGCTGCACGCTCTGCATTACCACAAGGTCGACGTGTTCGCCCGCCAGGCCGAACTGGCCAAGCGCGCCCGCGCTTCAGTGGACGATATCCTGACCATCCCGCTGGCCGCGAACCCGGACTGGACGCCAGAGCAGATCAAGAACGAGCTGGACAACAACGCCCAGGGCATCCTTGGCTATGTGGTGCGCTGGATCGACCAGGGCGTGGGTTGTTCCAAGGTGCCGGACATCAACGACATCGGCCTGATGGAAGACCGTGCGACGCTGCGCATTTCCAGCCAACACATTGCCAACTGGCTGCGCCACGGCATCGTGACCCAGGATCAGGTGATGGAAAGCCTCAAGCGCATGGCGCCGGTGGTGGATCGCCAGAACGCCGGCGACCCGCTGTACCGTCCGCTGGCGCCGAACTTCGACAGCAACATCGCCTTCCAGGCGGCGGTCGAACTGGTGATCGAAGGCACCAAGCAGCCCAACGGCTACACCGAGCCGGTGCTGCACCGTCGTCGTCGCCAGTTCAAGGCAGCCAATGGACTGTAACTGAGCGGTAGCGTTAAAAAAGGGCCCTGATCTCGCGATCAGGGCCCTTTCTATTCATTGGGGAAATGATTCAGAGGCAATTCTTGTGGCGAAAGGGACCTAGAGATCCATCCCCAACTCATGCTTGACCAACCCCAGCAACTTCTCGGTATCGATGGGCTTGAGCAGGAAATCCACCACGCTCAGGTGCATCGCTTCAATGGCGTCCTTCACGTCGGCGTCGCCGGACACGATGATGATCGGCAGCGCGGCGCGCTCCGACTCGCGCACCAGGCGAACCAGTTCCAGGCCATCGACATTGCCCATGCGAAGGTCGGTGATCAGTAACCCGATCGACGGCTTGGTCTCCAGCATCTTGAGCGCGGTTTCACCACTGGCCGCGGTCATGCAGCGGATGCCGTCCAATGCCAGGATTTCCGACAACAACTCGCGGGCGTCCTTATCGTCATCGACAATCAGGACGCGCTGCGGCGGCAGGTCAGGTTCCAGCATGACGGCACTCAGCGCCTCGCGCTCGGCGTCACTCAAAATATCGTGGTCGGACATGGTGCTCTCTACGTTCTATAAATCGATCCCCTGGCACAGTGGTCAGACATCGTTCGGCAGCGCTTCAATGTGCACTTCGTCGGATTTTTTTCCAAGAAGCTTTGATGAAGTTTTTTTCAGCGTCCTGGGTGGGATGGTTCCGTCATCCCGGCGCAACGTCGTGACCTAGACTTACGTCCAATGGGCACTCCACTCGCAGAAGTCGACCATGGGGACAGATCCGACCACAACAATTCAAAAAAGATTGCGCAATGGTTATGAAAAAAGCGGACGCCTTCATCCAGGCAGGGAAAACCGCGGTGTTACAGAACATTCAGGGCACGTTGCAGTTTCTCCAGCGCTTTCCCCCGTTCAACCAGATGGAAAACGCTCACCTGGCTTTTCTGGTGGAACAATGCCTGCTGCGTTTCTACGCAACGGGCGAAACCATTATCAAACCGGCCGACGGCCCGGTGGAGCACTTCTACATCGTCAAGCAGGGCCGGGTGGTAGGGGAACGTCCGCATTCGGCGAAGGGTGGCACCGAAACCACGTTCGAGATCACCACCGGCGAGTGTTTTCCCCTCGCCGCATTGCTTGGCGAACGGGCTACCCGAACCGAGCACAGGGCAGGTGAAGACACCTTCTGCCTGCAGTTGAACAAGCAGGCCTTCATCAAGTTGTTCGCCCTGTCCGGCCCGTTTCGCGATTTCGCCCTGCGCGGGGTCAGCAGCCTGCTCGACCAGGTCAACCAACAAGTCCAACAGAAGTCTGCGCAAACCCTGGGCACCCAGTATTCGCTCAATACACGCCTGGGTGAGCTGGCGATGCGTCATCCGGTCAGTTGCAGCCCGCAGACGCCGCTGCGTGAAGCGGTCAAGCTGATGCACGAGCAGCAGGTCGGCAGCATCGTGGTGGTGGACGAACACAAAGCGCCGGTGGGAATTTTTACCCTGCGCGACCTGCGGCATGTCGTGGCCGACGGTACCGGGGATTTTACCCAAGCCATCGCCGAGCACATGACCCAGACACCGTTTTACTTGACGCCGGATCACAGCGCCTTCGACGCCGCCATCGCCATGACCGAACGCCACATCGCCCATGTCTGCCTGGTCAAGGAGCATCGCCTGTGCGGTGTGGTGTCGGAGCGCGACCTGTTTTCGCTGCAACGGGTCGATCTGGTTCACCTGGCACGGACCATTCGCAACGCGCCACGCGTGGAGAACCTGGTCAGCCTGCGCGGCGAAATCGGCCAACTGGTGGAGCGCATGCTGGCCCACGGTGCATCGTCAACCCAGATCACCCACATCATCACCTTGCTCAATGACCACACCGTATGCCGGGTCATCGAGCTGACCCTGGCAGACAAGGGCGACCCGGGCGTACCGTTCAGCTGGTTGTGTTTCGGCAGTGAAGGCCGTCGGGAACAGACCCTGCACACCGACCAGGACAACGGCATTCTCTTCGAAGCCCGGGATGCGGCCCATGCGGCGCAGATTCGTGGCCTCCTGTTGCCCATCGCCCAGCAGATCAACCAGAGCCTGGCGCTCTGCGGCTTCACCCTGTGCAAAGGCAATATCATGGCCGGCAACCCGGAACTGTGCCTGTCCCGTGCCGAATGGGCCCGTCGCTTCGCGGCGTTCATTCGCGAAGCGACGCCGGAGAACCTGCTGGGCTCAAGCATCTATTTCGATTTGCGAGTGGTGTGGGGCGATGAGCAGGGTTGTGAACAATTACGCCGACAGATACTCGACCAAGTGGCCGATAACCGCCTGTTCCAACGCATGATGGCCGATAACGCCTTGCGTCACCGACCGCCGGTGGGACGTTTCAGGGATTTCGTGCTGAGTCGCAAGAATGGTGAAAAAGCCACCCTCGACCTCAAAGTGCAGGGCCTGACTCCCTTTGTCGATGGGGCCCGCCTGCTGGCCCTGGCCAATGGCATCGAGGCCAACAACACGCTGGAACGCCTGCGGCAACTGGTTGCCAAGGGCGTGATCGAAGCGCTGGATGGCGCAGCCTATGAAGAGGCTTATCACTTCATCCAGCAGACCCGCATGCAACAACACCAATTGCAGACCCGTGAAAACCTGCCTTACTCCAACCGCGTCGACCCCGACAGCCTCAACCATCTGGACCGTCGCATCCTGCGTGAATCCCTGCGCCAGGCCCAGCGCCTGCAAAGCAGCCTGACGCTGAGGTACCAGCTATGAACCTGTTTTCCTGGCTGCGCCCGGCCCCGCCCCTGCTGCCGGACGCCTTGCAGCGGCGCCTGGAAAACCTGCCCGCGCCATCGCCCCTGGGTGAATGCAGCCTGCGAGAACAGCGCTGGGTGGTGATGGACCTGGAAACCACCGGCCTGAATCTGAACAAGGATCAGGTGTTGTCCATCGGCGCCGTGGTGATCGAAGACGGCGCCATCGACTTCAGCCAGCAGTTCGAACGCACCCTGCAGTGTGACAAGGAAAAACTGGGGCCAAGCGTGTTGATCCATGGCCTGGCACCCAGCGCGATTGCCGCCGGCAGCGATCCGGCCGAGGCGCTGTTGGCGTTCATGGAGTTTGTGGGTGACAGCCCATTGCTGGCCTTTCATGCCCCCTTCGATGCCCACATGCTCGGACGCGCCTTGAAGGATTACCTGGGTTACCGCTTGCAGCACTCGTTCCTGGACGTGGCGGACCTGGCGCCGATGCTTTGCCCCCAGGCCAGCCTGCGCAAGGGGGGACTGGACGACTGGATCGGCTGGTTCAAGCTTGAGGTGCAGGAGCGCCATAACGCCAGCGCCGATGCCCTGGCCACTGCGGAACTGGCGCTGATCCTGTTCAGCCGCGCCCGCCAGCGGCAAATTCATAGCCCGTTCGAGCTGCAACAAAGCCTGGGCCAGTGGAAACGGCGACAACAGGCGCCTTCGATTTAATCCCTGATCCAACCAGTTGTTGACCAGTAGGAGTGTCCCGACCAGCGCCAATTGCTTTCCCGACCCCGCCTCTGCCACAATCGCGAACAATTCTCGTTACTTGAAACATCGGTGAAGTTCCGTGTCCTCAATTCCTGGCCCCCACAGTGATCTGGTTGGTGCGTTGTACCGTGACCATCGCGGCTGGCTGTTGAGTTGGTTGCGGCGCAACGTGGCTTGTCCACAGCGGGCGGAGGATTTGAGCCAGGATACGTTCGTGCGCCTGCTGGGCCGCGAGGAATTCAAGACGCCCCGCGAACCCCGGGCCTTCCTGGTCGCCATCGCCAAGGGCCTGCTGTTCGATTACTTCCGTCGGGCGGCGTTGGAACAGGCTTACCTCACCGAACTGATGCTGATTCCCGAAGATGAACAGCCGTCGCTGGAAGAACAGCAACTGATCCTCGAAGACCTCAAGCACATTGATCGCCTGCTCGGCCAGTTGTCCAGCAAGGCCCGAGCCGCCTTCCTTTATAACCGCCTCGACGGCCTCGGCCATGCCGAGATTGCCGAGCGCCTGGGGGTTTCGGTTCCGAGGGTGCGTCAGTACCTGGCCCAGGGCATGCGCCAGTGCTACATCGCACTGTATGGGGAGCCGACATGAGCCCGGCCCATTCCAAACCGGTGTCCTCCAAGGTCCTGGACACAGCCATCGCCTGGCAATTGTCCCTGGATTCAGGCAGCGGCAGCCCTCAGGATCGCGAAGCGTTCGCGCAATGGCACGCCGCCGACGAAGAACATGCCCGGGCCTGGCAACAACTGGGCATGCTCGATCAGCGTTTCAGTGTTGCCAGCGGCCCCGCACGGGCCGCGCTGCTGCAATCGAGAGTGAGCATCCGGCGTCGGCTGCGCAAGGTAGGCAGTGGCCTGGCCAGTATTGTCGCGGTCGTCGGCCTGGCCCTGTTCGCCGGGGAGCGTTTCCTGCCGCTGGATTACTGGCTGGCCGATCAGCGCACCGCCACCGGCGAACAGCGCACCTTGCGCCTGGCCGATGGCACGCTGATCAACCTCAACACCCACAGCGCGCTGAATGTGCGCTTCGACGACCGGCAACGGCGCATCGTCCTCCAGGAAGGCGAGATCCTGGTAGAGACCGGCCACAACGACCCCCGTCCGTTTATTGTCGAAACCCGCGAAGGCAGCCTGCGTGCCCTGGGCACACGGTTCCTGGTCAAGCGCGAAGAAGACGCCACGCGCCTGAGTGTCTTGCAATCGGCCGTGGCGGCCCATCCCCAAGCGGCGGCGCAGGAACAGATCCTGCGCGAGGGCCAGCAAGTGCTGATGCGTCGCGATGGCTTCGGATCGACGCAGGCCTTGCCCCTCGGCGCCGATGCCTGGACCCGAGGGATGCTGGTGGTGGACAACGCCCGCCTCAAGGACCTGGTCGATGAGCTGGGCCGCTACCGCCGTGGCTACCTGGGCGTCGCGCCACAGGTGGCGGACCTGCGCATCACCGGCAGCTTCCCGCTGCACGACACCGACCTGGCCCTGGCCGCGCTGCTGCCGACCTTACCGGTGCAGATCGAGCATCACACGCGGTGGTGGGTGATGGTGGGGCCAAGGACTTCGACAAAACCTTGAAACATGGGCTGTCTGGCAAGTAGCTATCGCGAGCAGGCTCGCTCCCACAAGGGTTCTGCGTTGAACACAATACAGCGGGCAACTGGGTCACTGTGGGAGCGAGCCTGCTGGCGATACGGCCATTAGACCCACCACCAAACCCCAACAAATGGCATCCACCCAACCTGAATAGAAATTATTTTCATCACCCCCTATCACTTTTCAATTTTCATCCGGCATCCAGGCAATTGAGAAATATTTCCATTCAGGAGTCGCCGTATGTCCCGTCCGCTAGACACCCTGTTGCGCCCCAGCCTGTTGGCCGTTGCCATCGCCTTTGCCGCCCCGTTGGCCAGCGGCCCGCTATGGGCCGCCGAACAGGCGTCGAACGTGCGCACCTACAATCTGCCCGCCGCGCCACTGGCCAGCACGCTGAACCAGATCGCCAGCCAGGCTGGCCTCGCCTTGAGCCTCAATCCGGCTCTTGCCTCAGGCAAGACTTCGGCGCCGGTCCAGGGGCAGTTCGACGCCACCGGCGCACTGCGTGAAGCCCTGCGCGGCACCGGTCTGCAACTGGAGCGCAGCAGTACCGGCACTTACACCCTGGTAGCGGTACCCGAAGGCGTCATGGCCCTGCCGGAAACCAGCGTGATCGGCGCCGGTATCAGCGAAACCGCGTGGGGCCCGACCGAAGGTTATGCGGCCACCCGCACCGCTGCCGGCACCAAGACCGATACACCGATTGTCGAACTGCCACGCTCGGTGTCGGTGGTGACGCGTCAACAGATGGAAGACCGCTCCGTCCTCAACCTCAACGATGCCCTGCGCTACACCGCTGGTGTGCAGAGCAGCGGCTACGGCTCGGACTCGCGAAACGACTGGTTGCTGGTACGCGGCTTCGTGCCGACCCAGTTCCTCGATGGCCTGCCTTTGCCCAAGGGCAACTACGTGACACCGAAAATCGAGACCTGGAACCTGGAACGCATCGCCGTGTTGCGCGGCCCGGCCTCCTCGGTCTACGGCCAGACGCCACCGGGCGGCATGCTGGACATGGTCAGCCGCCGCCCACAGGCCGAGAGCAGCCATGAGGTAGAGGTGCAGGCCGGCAGCTACGAGCACAAGCAGATCAATTTCGACAGCACTGGCAAGGTCGACGACGAAGGCCAGCTCCTTTATCGGGTCAGCGGCACCGTGCGCGACAGCAATTCCCAGGTCGATCACATTCCGGACAAGCGCTACAACCTCGCGCCGAGCCTGACCTGGAACATCAACGACGACACGCGCCTGACGCTACTGTCCCAATACACACGCGACGACACCGGTATCACCGGGCAATTCCTGCCGCTGCAAGGTACCAAGCTGTCCTCGCCGGCCGGAAAGATCTCCCATCACAAGAACCTGGGCGATCCGGACTGGGAGTTCTATGACCGCACCTACTACGCTCTCGGCTATGCGTTCGAGCATCGTCTCAATGACACCTGGCAGTTCCGTCAGAACCTGCGCTATACCAAGAGCGACCTGGAATTTCAGGGCATCACTGCCGGCGGACAAATCTGGCCTGCCGGCCCCGACGAGGCCGTCAGCCCAGACGGCACCATTCAACGCACGGCCGGCATCGTTGACGAGGACATCAGCCAGTTCGCCGTGGATAACAATTTCCAGGCCGACTTCCAGACCGGGGCCCTGAGCCACACCCTGCTGCTGGGCCTGGATCACCAGCGTTCCAACAGCAATTCGCGTTGGTTATGGGGCTCGACCGGCGTGCCGACCAGCAACATCCACAACCCGATCTACGGACAGGATTTCTCCAACGTCCAGTACTTCACCATGTACGACTACAACCAAAAGACCCACCAGACCGGCCTCTACGTCCAGGACCAGATGGCCCTCGACAACTGGCGCCTGACCCTCGGTGGTCGTGAAGACTGGATTCATACCGGCACCGAGTTCCACAACCTGAACAACGTCACCAATACTCAGCGCGACAAGAAATTCAGTGGCAACGCGGCGCTGAGTTATGTCTTCGATAACGGCGTAACTCCGTACATTTCCTTCGCCCAGTCCTTCCAGGCCGCAGCCGGCTCGACGGTCAACAGCACCGATGCGTTCAAACCGACCGAGGGTGAGCAGTACGAGGCCGGGATCAAGTACCAGCCCCCTGGCACCAAGACGTTGCTGACCGCCGCCGTGTTCGACCTGACCCAGAAAAACAACGCCGTGAGCGAAAACAACGTCACCCGCCAGGTGGGCGAAGTCCAGGTCCGCGGCCTGGAGCTGGAAGCGTCGGGTGACGTAACCGACAACCTGAAACTCATCGGTTCCTACACCTACAACGACAGCGAAATCACCAAAGGCACCGCAGCCGAAAAAGGCAAGCGCATGGCCCAGGTGCCGCGTAACCAGGCCACCGCATGGGCCGATTACACCTGGCACAACGGCCTGCTCGATGGCTTCGGCGTGGGTGCAGGCGTGCGTTATGTCGGCGACACCTATGGCAACACCACCAACACCGATTGGGGCCACGTCGGCTCCTACACCGTGTATGACGCCTCGGCCCACTACGACCTGGGGCGCCTGAACAGTTCGCTCAAAGGCGTCTCGGTGGCGGTGGATGCCAAGAACATTTTCAACAAGGACTACCTGTCCACGTGCGACGGTTTCTATTGCTACTACGGTGACCAGCGCAATGTCGTCGCCAGCGTGAATTACAAATGGTAATCGGTTAGCCTTTGCGCAAACCTTTCGAGGGCCAGCCGTGGCGAGGGGATTCCTTCTCGCCACAGCTGAGCCCTTTTGCATTCGGATCCGTCATGAAAAGCAAAACCATCCGCCGCTGGTCCTTCATCCACACCTGGACCAGCCTGATCTGCACGGTGTTCCTGCTGATGCTCGCGATCACCGGGTTACCGCTGATTTTCCATCATGAAATCGAACACTTGCTGGGCGATGCTCCCGAGTTCCGGGAGATGCCCGTCGACACGCCACATCTGGACCTTCAGCAACTGGTGGAAAAAGCCAAGGCCCATCGTCCGGGTGAAGTGGTCCAGTATTTTGGCTGGGACGAAGACGAACCCAACGGCGTCATTACCATCATGGCGCCGACGCCGGACACCGAACCCAACGCCTCCCACACCTTCATGCTCGATGCGCGCACGGGCGAAGCCCTGGAAATGCCTTCGGCCAATGGCGGTTTCATGATGGTCATGCTGCGCCTGCATGTGGACATGTTCGCCGGGTTACCGGGCAAGCTGCTGCTGGCGTTCATGGGCCTGCTGTTCGTGATTGCCATCATTTCCGGCGTGGTCCTGTACCTGCCGTTCATGCGGCGCCTGAGGTTCGCCACGGTGCGCCAGGACAAATCCAGGCGCCTGCGCTGGCTCGATCTGCATAACCTGATCGGCGTGGTCACGCTGGTCTGGGCGCTGACGGTAGGCATCACCGGGGTCATTGCCGCCTGCGCCGATCTGATCATTGCGGCCTGGCGCAACGACAGCCTCAGCGCGATGGTCGAGCCCTACCGCAACGCTCCGCCGCTGACTCAGTTGGCGCCGGCTACCCGTCTGCTCGACATCGCCAAGGAAGCCGCGCCGGGCATGGAGCCCAGTTTTATCGCGTTCCCCGGCACGCTGTTCTCCAGCCAGCATCACTATGGCGTGTTCATGAAAGGCAACACCCACCTGACCTCCCACCTGCTGACACCGGTATTGATCGACGCCAGCACCCTGGAGGTCACCGCCGTGGCGGAGCGGCCTTGGTACATGGACGTCATGAGCCTGTCCCTGCCCCTGCATTTCGGCGATTACGGCGGCAGGCCCATGCAGATTTTCTGGGCGACGCTGGACGTGTTGACCATCATCGTCCTCGGCAGCGGTGTTTATCTGTGGGTAGTGCGGCGCAAAGCGGCCAGGCGGGCAACCGTTGGCGCGGAGGTCACGTCATGAAACCCCGGCAGTCGAGTTTCTGGAAAGTGTTCGGCGCGCCCATTGCCATCGGTACCCTTTGCGCGGCCGGATTGTTCAGCGCATTGCTGGGCGACGGCCCCTGGGACGCTGTGAGTTGGCTGGGGCTGGGCCTTCCTTGCGTATTGGCGACGTGGGGACTGGTCCCCCGTCGCTGAGGCATCCGGCGTGTCCCATTTGCCTTGAGCCCAAGGTAACGCGCTATGCTGCGCAACCAGTCCTACTGACCGAGACGCTGCCATGTCCACACCCAGCATGACGCTGTTCTACAACCCCGCCTCCCCCTTCGTTCGCAAGGTCCTGGTGCTGCTGCACGAAACCGGCCAGCAGGATCGCGTGGCGTTGCAACTCAGCCAGCTCACGCCGGTCAAGCCGGATCGGGCGCTCATCGATGACAACCCGTTGAGCAAGATCCCGGCCTTGCGCCTGGCGAACGGCAGCGTGATCCATGACAGCCGCGTCATCCTCGACTATCTCGACCACCAGCACGTCGGCAATCCGCTGATCCCCCGCGACGGCGCGGCCCGCTGGCGGCGCCTGACCCTGGCTTCCCTGGCCGACGGGATTATGGATGCGGCGGTGATGATCCGCTACGAAACCGCCCTGCGTCCCGCGGAAAAACACTGGGACGAATGGCTCGATGCGCAACGGGACAAGATCCGCCGCGCCCTGGGCGTGCTCGAAGCCGAGGCCATTGCAGAACTGGCCAGCCATTTCGATGTGGCATCCATCAGCGTGGCTTGTGCCTTGGGCTACCTGGACCTGCGCCATCCGGACCTGGAATGGCGCAAGAACCATCCGCAATTGGCGGCTTGGTTTGCCGAAGTGAGCTTGCGGCCTTCGATGGTGGAGACGGTGCCCAGGGTATAGTTTTTCGCTGTATGCGATGGCAGCGCACCGGATCCAAGGGAAACAACCCGGCAATCCGCATCACCAACACCTCCCCCAACCGCTGATCCTCGCGCAACCCCAACGACCGACTCATTTCACCTCTCCCAGATCGAAGGTCATTGCCGCAGCAGGCCTGGCTCCCACTCCGTACCAGTCCAGCTTGCGGGTCAGCACCATGAACACCCCCAACAGGCCGAACAACAGCAGCGAGCCCATCAACAGCGCGTAATCCTCGGCGCTCAGCAAGCCGTAGAGCAAGGCGTACAGTGCCGCCAGTCCCGCCGAGAAGCCCAGGCCGTGGCTCACGCTGCGCAGCACATGACAGACATAGAATCCGATCAGCAACACACAGGCACTGGCTGACAACAGGTACGCCAGGGCAAAGCCGATGTGCTCCGACAGTGACAACAGCAACAGGTAGAAGAACGCCAGCGCCACGCCCACCAACGCGTACTGGACCGGGTGCACCGCGAGGCGCTTGAGCACTTCGAAGAGGAAGAAACCGGCAAAGGTCAGGGCCACGAACAGCAGCGCATATTTAATCGCCCGATCACTCTTGAGGTACTGATCCACCGGATCGATGAAGCTCACCCCGAAGGCCCGGCTGCGGAAGGTTTCACAGCCTTCGCTCGACACACAGTCCGCCAGCGCTTCTTCGAGGTTGGTGGAAAAGAACGAGGTCTGCCAATCGGCACTGAAACCCTGCTCGTTGATTTCGCGATTGGTCGGCAGGTATTGACCGATGAAGCTGGGGTGCGGCCAGTCGGCGGTCAGGTGCACTTTGCTGGTCTTTCCCACCGGCAAAATCTGCAACTCGCCAGTGCCTTGCAGGCTCAAGTCGAAACCGAAGGTCAGTTCGGCGACATTCTGACCGTTGACCATCGGCAACGGCACATGCACCCCCTGCCCCAGCCAGCCAACCCGCGAGCCGGGCAGGAAATCGACGGTCTGTTGGTTGAGCTTCATGGTCAGGGCATTCTCGATGCCACGGATGTCGCTGATACCCACGCTCAGGTACGGTTCGTCGAAGCGGTAATCGGCCACTTCCTTGGCTGACAGACCAAAGCGCTCGGGCACCTTGAAACGGCCATCGATCCGGCTCGCGGCATGGAACAACCGCGCCTCGTAAATACCCCGGGCACGGGTTTCGGTCCGGACCTGACCGTCGAGCTCGAATTGCTCCGGCAGGAAATACAACTCGCCCTTGTGCTCGACGGTTTCAAGGAAACGCACACCGGTCTTCTCGTTGGTGTTCCAAACCCGCACGTCCTTGCGAAACGGCACCACAATCATCGGCCCGATGAGCTGCTGGCTGTGGCTGGAACTGCTGGCAATCTCCTGCAACACGCCATCACGCAGGGACTGGCGCTCATCGATGAGCCCGCTGATCATCAGCAGCGGGATCATCAGCAAGAGAATCAATAGGGCGATCATGCCCAGTTTTATGGCGAGACTGCGGTTCATGTGGGGCTCTCCCTGTTCGAATGGGGAGAGTCTGGCGAGCTTGTGTGGGGTGTTTATGGGGTGAATGTGGAGATTGTGTGGAGACTGTACGAGGCCTGCTCGCGAAGGCCGCACCGCGGAATTTCAAGGCAATCGCAACACCACTTCAACCCCCCCCTCGACATTGCCGATCCCGAACTCGCCACCGTGCAACTGCACCACTTCGTCCACAAAATTGAGCCCCAGGCCGGTGCTCTTGCGGCCGCTCTCAGGGCGCGGCAAGGAGTAGAAGCGCTCGCTCAGGCGTGGCAGGGCATAGTCGGGAATCGGATCGGCCTGGTTGAACAAGCGGATTTCGACACGGCTGCCGATACGCTCGGCGCTGAGGCGCAACAGTCCGCTGGCAGGTGTGAAGTCCAAGGCGTTGTCCAGCAGATTGCCCAGGGCCTGGCGCAACAGAAAGGCTTCCCCGGTCAGGATGAGGTCACGGGCAATGTGGCGTTCGACGCTCAACTGACGACGCTCGATCCAACCACCCCGAGCCTCCAGCAACTCATCGACTAACGCGGCCAGCGGCACGGCGACGACGTCCTCCAACCCTTGGCGCTGCTCGACCTGGGCCAGGTTGAGCAGTCGCTCGATCAGTTGCTGCATGCGTACGCTTTCGTTGTCGATGTTGCTGACGAAACGTTGGTGCTGGGCCGCCGGCATGTCGCTTTGCAGCAGCTCGGCGGCGCCGCGAATAGCCGCCAGCGGGCTCTTGAGTTCGTGGGTCAGGGTATGCACGTAACGCTCGACATACGCCTTGCCTTCGAGCTGCGTGCGCATGTGCTCCAGTGCATGGGCCAGTTGTTCGAATTCGCCGCCGCGATAATGCGGTACCTCCACCCGTTGCCCCTGGCTGACGGCCTGGGCATAGCGCGTCAAACGGCGCAGCGCCGAGCTGAGCCACCACGACAGCAGGGCTCCGAGCACCAGGCCCAGGCCGATCAGCCCCGCGCCATAGAGCAGCAATCGCCGCTCCGTGCGATCGATATAGGGTTGCAACGAGCTGTTGGGCTTGGCCACGGTGACCACGCCGATGATCCGACCGTTGTCGCGGATCGGCGCACCGACATGCATCACCGAGGAGGCCGGGTCGTCGGCGATGCTGCGGGATGAGCGGGCGCCATACTGACCGCGCAGGGTCAGGTAGACGTCGTTCCAGCGCGAGTAGTCCTGGCCCACCGCGACGCCGCTGGAGTCGAGCACCACGATGCCCTTGGCATCGGTGACGTAGATACGATGGCTGACCTGGTTCTTCGGCAAGCCCCAGATCGTCGCCGCCGGCTGGCGCTCGCCATAGGCCTTGAGCAACTCGGGCCAGCGATTCTGGTTGAGGGTGCCGGCCTTGAAATCGTCCCGCAGGATCTCGGCCATCAGGTTGGCCGTGTCCACCAGGGTTTCCTCGGTGGACTGGCGCACACCGGGACGGATCTGTTCGATCACCGTACCGAGCACGAAATACCCGGTCAGGCCGATAAAGAGCACATAGACCAGGAAAATCCGGATCCCCAGCGGCATCAGCTGTGTCCCGGACTGTAGCTGTAGCCCAGGCCGCGGTGAGTCTGGATGGGCTCAGCCTCGGCCCTGACCAGGCGCAGCTTGGCGCGCACGCTCTTGATGTGGCTGTCGATGCTGCGCTCGTAGCCGGCATCGCTGGCCACGCCCAGGGCGTCGAGCAATTGTTCGCGGCTGAAGACCCGCTCAGGCTGCTCCAGCAGGCAGTTCAGCAAGCGGAACTCATGGCGAGTCAGGTTCAGCGGTTTACCGCGGTAGCTGATCTGCACCCGATCACTGTCCACCTGAAACAAGGCCGTGCCCGGCTCCACGGCAGGCCTGGGCGCCACCCGCTTGAGAATTGCCCGGACCCTGGCCGCCACCTCGCGGGGGCTGAAGGGTTTGACCACGTAGTCGTCGGCACCGATTTCCAACCCCACCACCCGGTCGATCTCGCCATCCCGAGCTGTCAGAAAAATAACCGGAACCTCACTGAAACGTCTGAGATTCTTGCAAGTTTCAAAACCGCTGATATCCGGCAGGCCCACGTCGAGAATGATCAGGTCCGCCGGGGTGTTTTTCTGGTGCTCCAATGCAGCTGCGCCAAGGCTCACCCAGGTGGTGTCGAAACCCTCGCCTTGCAGCGCAAATACCAGCGTATCGGCAATGGCGGCTTCGTCTTCGACAATCAGAATATGAGGCATGTCTTGCGAGCCCGACAATAAAGTTGCCGGAACGGTGCCCCAACCCTGGGGGCACGTCAATCGGGGAAATCAGCAGTCAGGCTTGTCCGCCGTGAAGCGTCGGGCCGGGTTCACCGCCGCACCGAACTCGCGCATGGCCTTGGCACCGATCAACAGGGGGTAATTGAAGCTGCTGCGGTCGGTCAGGTTGACCTCCACGGTGCGCTTGACGTTGCCCAGGCACATCTCCAGCTCTACCACCGGACGCTTGCTGGGAGCGATTTTCTCGTCTTCGTCCTCGTCTTCTTCGGAACGGGTCTTGATCTTGCTGATCCGTGCGATTTTCTGCTCGTAGAGCTTGTTACTCGCATCCTTGGTGGCCAGGCGGAACCGCACCCAATCATCACCGTCGCGGGTGAAGGTTTCGATGTCCTTGGCCGACAACGAGGCCGTCAGGGCGCCGGTGTCCATCTTGGCCTTGAGCACTTCGCCGCCTATTTCCGGCAGCGCAATGTATTCGTAGCGCCCGTACAGGGTAGGCTCGGCGGCCAATACTGGAAGGGCTATCAGGGAAAACAGGGCGAGGAAGGGTTTCATGTCATAGAGCTTCCTGTGAGAGGTGGCTTTTAGACCATGGCCTGGCCATTGGTTTCATTTACGTCACGAGCGCAGCCTACCCAAAACGATGTGAAACAATCGTCCACGGCGGATTTGGCCTGTCGGCCGAAGCTGCTTATCATGGCCCGCCTACCTGTTTTCAAGAGTCCTTTATGCGCCGTCTGCTCACCGGCTGTTTAGTCACCCTGCTGCTGTTGCTCAACACCTTGGTGCTGTTCGGGCCGTTGATGGTGTTCGCGCTGCTCAAATTGATCCTGCCAGGGCGCTTTCGCGACTATGCCTCATGGGCGGTGATGTGGATCGCCGAGACCTGGGCCGAAATCGACAAGTTGATCTTTGCCCTGTGCATCCCCACTCGCTGGGACATCCGCGGCGGTGCGGACCTGCGCGGCGATACCTCTTATCTGGTCATCAGCAACCACCAGTCCTGGGTGGACATCCCCGCCCTGATCCAAACCCTCAACCGGCGCACGCCGTTCTTCAAGTTCTTCCTCAAGAAAGAGCTGATCTGGGTTCCATTCCTGGGCCTGGCCTGGTGGGCGCTGGATTACCCGTTCATGAAGCGCTACACCAAGGCTTTCCTGGCGAAGAACCCGGAACTGGCCGGCAAGGACCTGGAAATTACCCGGGCGGCCTGTGAGCTGTTCAAGCGCCAACCCGTCACCGTGGTGAACTACCTCGAAGGCACACGATTCACCGCCGCCAAAAGCCAGCAGCAACAATCGCCCTTCACCCACCTGCTCAAGCCCAAGGCCGGTGGCGTGGCGTTCGTACTGGCGGCGATGGGTGAACAGCTGGACGCGATTCTGGATGTGACAGTGGTGTATCCCCAGGACCGGATTCCCGGTTTCTGGGATCTGATCAGCGGCGCAGTGCCCCGGGTCATCATCGACATCCAGACCCGGACACTGGACCCGGCACTGTGGCAAGGGGACTACGAGAACGATCCGGTGTTTCGCCAGCACGTGCAGGACTGGGTCAACCAGCTCTGGACCGAAAAGGACCAGCGCATCGTCGCTCTGCGCAACGAGCGCGGCTGATCAGATACCGACGCCGGCGCCCCAGAGACCGCCCAGGTTCTGCAGCAACGAACTGGCCACGCCCTGCTGGCCCAGGTACTCGAGGATCACCGGGGCAAACCGGCCAATCATGCCGCTGTCCATGCCCAGGGCGCTGAAGGTGTTGTTCAGGTCATTGAAGTCCTTGACGTTGCCCAGCAGGCCATCGAGCAGTGCGTTCTTTTCCGACCCTCCCCCCAGCAGGCCACCCAAACCGTTGAACCCGCCAATCAGGTTGTTGCCGGCGATCTGGTCCAGGCCCGGCACGCTTTTGCTCAACTCGGAAAACTGCGGTTCGCTGAGGCGGTTCTTCGCCAGCCCCAACATCGCACCGGCCCCCCCAATGGCTTGCTCCGGCGTGATGTTCAGCTCCGATCCCAATGTATTGAGCAACCCGGCGGCCTTTGGCGCCGCCGCAACAGCACCGTCTCCCTGACTCCCCTGCATTGCCGCCACTGCGTTAACCGCATCATTGAGGTTGAACTGCGCGAAGGCCGGACTGGCTGCCAACGACAGCAGGCAAGACAGTGCGAAACCGCGTAAAACCTTCATCCCGAACGTCCTCTGGAGCATGGAAAGCCACCCAAGGGATGGCGCGAAATCGTGGGGTTGGACGGGAGTTAGCAGGAATTGTTCCCAGTGGCTCCTCATCAATTCCCATGCCTGTTTCAGAAAACGATTCCACAACGATCGGACGCAGCCGATAGCTGCAAAAAAAAAGAAATGGTTATAACCAATAACGTCACAAATACTAACTGATAATTCAAAATTGACATAAATAACTGTCAGCATTGACAGTAGCCCGTCCCGCCGTAATCGCGACCATAGGATTGAATCGAGCCACGGAGTCTTGAAGATGCAGAAGATACTGGCTGGGGGCGCGGGACTATTCATGTTGTTGAACGGCTATGTTCATGCCGGCGAAATAATTTGTCCTGCCGTTACCGACATTCAGAAAGTCGTCGGAGCCGTGGAAGACGTTTATTCGGTGGACATACCGGATGAACATAAATGGGCGAGCGAAAGCCTCGTAGACGTCGTCGATCCGGACTCATTGAAATTCAACGGTGCCGAATATGCTCCTCATGAGATCAACGAGAACGGGCAAGCGACACGACGAGCAACCCTTACGTGCAGGTACGGCCAGATAAACCTGATATTGGAATATGTTCAGCTCCAGGAATCCTCATTCTCGCAATGGGCCGAAAACCGATGCGAGAGCCACGAGCCCAGGATATGCGCGCTCATCGATGCCGATTATTTCAATGTGAGCTTCTGATCACTGCTACTGCCCACGCGTGTATCTATATAAAACAGCTGAGTTATCACTTCTCGGTCTTGCCTACTGTCAGTATCGACAGTAGGCAAGACCGAGCCCGGCAAGGAGCATCTGAATAACAATAAACAACGGAGACCGGCCATGTACAAAACCATGATTACCAGTATGCTCCTGGCGACAAGCTTGTCGGGAAATGTTCACGCGGCAGTCTCCTGCCCCGCCGTAAGTGCTCTCAAGGCGTCCTTCGCCTCGGCAAACAATCCGCCGCCCAATAACGAAGGTTATAAATACGACGCTGTCGATTCAAACGGAAATGCCTGGTCGGGACAGTATTTTCATAATGCAGAGGACATCAAGAACTACAACCTGCGATTAATAGGACCCTCACCCGCGGGAAACGCTTGCTTGTACAAGGCAGATCCAGAGAGAGACCAATATGGTGACGAGGTATTCTTCCGGGAGTTGACGTTGACGAAGCAATGACGAGTCATTCAGAACACGCCACGGCCTTGCGCGACTATAAAACCAGGGACAAATAAAAAGGGCGACATCGCTGTCGCCCTTTTCCCGTCTTGCTTCCAACTTACGCCGCGCTGAACATCTTGTGCGGGTCGATCACGAATTTCTTCGGCACGCCGGCATCGAACTCACCGTAGCCTTTCGGTGCGTCATCCAGGCTGATGACTTGCACACCGACGATTTCCGCGATGTTGATACGGTCCCACATGATCGCTTGCATCAGCGCGCGGTTGTACTTCATCACCGGGGTCTGGCCAGTGTGGAAGCTGTGGGACTTGGCCCAGCCCAGGCCGAAGCGGATGCTCAGGGCACCGATCTTGGCGGCGGCATCCACCGCGCCCGGATCTTCGGTTACGTACAAGCCGGGGATACCGATCTTGCCCGCGACGCGGGTGACTTGCATCAGCGAGTTGAGCACCGTGGCCGGGGCTTCGTGCTTGACGCCTTCGTGACCGTGACCACGGGCTTCGAAGCCCACGGCGTCGACGGCGCAGTCCACTTCCGGCTCGCCCAGCAGATCGGCGATCTGCTCGTGCAACGGGGTGTCCTTGGACAGGTCGGCGATTTCGAAACCCTGGGCCTTGGCGTGGGCCAGGCGAACCGGGTTGACGTCGCCGACGATCACTACCGCCGCACCCAACAGGCGCGCCGAAGCTGCCGCGGCCAGGCCAACCGGACCGGCGCCCGCAATGTACACGGTGCTGCCAGGACCGACACCGGCGGTGACGGCACCGTGATAGCCGGTCGGCAGAATGTCGGAGAGGCAGGTCAGGTCACGGATTTTCTCCATGGCCTTGTCGCGGTTCGGCAGTTTCAGCAGGTTGAAGTCGGCGTACGGCACCAGCACATACTCGGCCTGGCCACCGGTCCAGTCGCCCATATCGACATAGCCGTAGGCGCCACCGGCACGGGCCGGGTTGACGGTCAGGCAGACGCCGGTGTGTTGCTCTTTGCAGGAACGGCAGCGCCCGCATGCGACGTTGAACGGTACAGACACCAGATCACCGATTTTCAGGTTCTCGACGTCGCTGCCCTTCTCGATCACTTCACCGGTGATTTCATGGCCCAGGACCAGACCGGTCTGGGCGGTTGTGCGACCGCGTACCATGTGCTGGTCGGAGCCGCAGATGTTGGTGGATACCACGCGCAGGATGACGCCGTGCTCGATCTTCCTGCCACGCGGGTCCTGCATTTTTGGATAGTCGATTTTCTGTACTTCAACCTTGCCTTGGCCGAGATACACGACACCACGATTACCAGACATGCTTTCACCTCGCTGTTGTTTTTGTGGAACTGCGTCACCCAGGCAGGCAGCGCGCTTGTGCTCGGATTAGTACTGGGATTATCGGAGAAGAACTACTCGCCAACGGGCCTCAAAGCGCCGCCAAGCATCTAGAGAACGACAGTGCGATTGGCGTTCAGGAACACGCGTCTTTCAATGTGGTACCCCACCGCCCGGGCCAACGTCAGCCCTTCGATATCCCGTCCCTTGGCAATCAGGTCCTCGGGATAGTGGCTGTGATCCACCACTTCCACGCCCTGGGCGATGATCGGGCCTTCGTCCAGGTCGTTGTTGATGTAGTGCGCCGTGGCGCCCACCAGCTTCACGCCTTTGTTGTAAGCCTGGTGATAGGGCTTGGCGCCTTTGAACCCCGGCAGCAGGGAGTGGTGAATGTTGATGGCCTTGCCGTCGAGCTTGCGGCACAGCTCCGGCGACAACACCTGCATGTAGCGGGCGAGGATCACCAGTTCGGCGCCGGTTTCTTCGATCACCTGCCACACCTGCCGTTCCTGGGCCGGTTTGTCGTTCGGGTCCAGGGGGAAATGGTAGTAGGGAATCTGGTGCCAGTCGGCCAGCGGCTTGAGGTCCGGGTGGTTGGACACCACGGCCACCACGTCCATGGACAACTGGCCGATGCGCTGGCGATAAAGCAAATCGTTGAGGCAGTGATCGGCCTTGGAGACCATGATCACCACTTTCGGCCGGTAGTTGGGTGGCGTCAGCTCGAACACCATGCCAAAGGCTTCGGCACGCTCGGCCAGGCCGGCACGGAAAGCCTGCTCGGCAAAACCGTCAGGCTGGCGGAATTCCACACGAATGAAGAAACGCCCCGAGAGGCGGTCATCGAAGGAGTGGTGTTCAGTGACGTAGCAGCCCTGCTCGAACAGAAAGCGGGTCACCGCGTCCACCGTGCCGAGCACGCTGGGGCAGTCGGCGGTCAAGATCCATGTATCCGGGGCGCGGCTCATTGCGGTGACTCCTGTTCGTTATGGCTAAACCCTGTGGCGAGGGGATTTATCCCCTCGTCACAAAAGTGTTCGGCTTTAGACCGTGTTGTTAAGCCTGAACGCTCAACCCATACTCAGCCGACGCATCCTGCAACCACAGCCACCAGTAATCGGAGAAGCTGCGACGGATCAGCAACTCCCAGGTGTTCTCGGCGGTGTGGCGGATCACCAATTGCGACTTGGCGAACACCGTGCCCACGGCCTTGCCCACCGGGAAGTTGCTGGGGTGGACGTCGTAGCTGGTGGATTTCATCAGCACGTCACGCACGTTCGGGCCGGACAGCTCGAGGATCTGCTGGCCGCCGCTGACGTTGACGATCTGGATGTGCAGGTCGCCCAGCGCTTCGCGCAGCTTCTTCTCGGCGGCGAATTCTTCGCCGGTCGGCACGACCAGCAGCCATTCATCCGGCCCCATCCACTGCAGGCTGGTTTCGCCCTTGACGATGATGCTCAGTGCACCCGGCAATTCAATGCCCAGTGCCTTGTGGACGCCAGCAGCGAAGGCCGCATCATGACCATCGCCACGGATGGTCAGGTGACCCAGGAGTTTTTTCTCGCGCACGATCACGCCGGCGTTCTTGCGACCCTTGCCCACCAGGCTGGCGAGGTCGGCATGGTGCAGCGACGACTCGGCCTTGGCCCCGGTGGTCGGGCGTTGTTGGTACACGTTGACTGCGGTCATATAGCACCTGTCTTGAATTCTATGGTTCCGGCCTTTGTGGGGGCTGATCCGCCGCCATCGCGAGCAGGCTCGCTCCCACAAGGGTTACGCAATCTCCTGTGGGAGCGAGCCTGCTCGCGATGTGGACAACGCGCAGCAGCTGCTCACCACAGGCTTGAAGGTCATCAAATATTCTGCCGATCCCCCTTCGGATCGAAGAACACCGAAGAAACGATCTCTGCCTCGATTACGCTGCCATCGGCCTGGGGCGAAAACACCCGCTCGCCGATGCGCTTCAGACCACCCTTGACCACGCCCATGGCAAACGAATAGCCCAGCGAGTTGTGCGCGTAGCTGGAGGTCACGTGGCCGACCATGGTCATCGGGATCGCCTGCTTGGGGTTGAAGACCAGTTGCGCGCCTTCCGGCAGCCAGACGTTCGGGTCGATCGGCTTGAGGCCCACCAGTTGCTTGCGGTCTTCGCGCAGGCAATCTTCGCGGTTCATGCCACGCCAGCCGATCCACGAGAACGGTTTGGTACGGCCCACGCACCAGCCCATGTTCAGGTCGTCCGGAGTCATCGAGCCGTCGGTGTCCTGGCCGACGATGATGAAGCCCTTTTCGGCCCGCAGTACGTGCATGGTCTCGGTGCCATACGGCGTCAGGTTGTACTTTTTGCCGGCCTCGACGATCTGTTCGAGCACGCCCATGGCGTAGTCGGCCTGCACGTTGATTTCGTACGAGAGCTCGCCGGTGAACGAGATCCGGAACACCCGCGCCGGCACGCCGCCCACCAGGCCTTCCTTCCAGGTCATGAACGGGAAGCCGTCCTTGTCCAGGTCGATGTCGGTGACTTCGCTCAACAGTTTGCGGCTGTTGGGGCCCGACAGGGTCATGGTCGCCCAGTGGTCGGTAACGGAGGTGAAGTACACCTTCAGGTCCGGCCATTCGGTCTGCTGGTAGATCTCCAGCCATTGCAGCACACGGGCCGCACCGCCAGTGGTGGTGGTCATGATGAAATGGTTGTCGCCGACGCAGGCAGTCACGCCGTCGTCGAACACCATGCCGTCTTCCTTGCACATCAGACCGTAGCGGGCCTTGCCCACGTCGAGCTTGGTCCAGGCGTTGGTGTAGATGCGGTTGAGGAATTCGCGGGCATCCGGGCCCTGGATGTCAATCTTGCCCAGGGTCGAGGCGTCCAGCAGGCCGACGCTTTCGCGCACGGCCTTGCATTCGCGCTTGACCGCAGCGTGCATGTCTTCACCGTTTTTCGGGAAGTACCAAGGACGTTTCCATTGGCCGACGTCTTCGAATTCGGCGCCGTTCTTCACATGCCAGGCATGCAGCGCGGTGAAGCGTACCGGTTCGAAGATGTGCCCGCAGTGCCGGCCCGCTACCGCGCCGAAGGTCACCGGCGTGTAATTCGGACGGAACATGGTGGTGCCCATCTGCGGGATGCTCACGTTCAGCGAGCGGGCCGCGATGGCCAGGCCGTTGACGTTGCCCAGTTTGCCCTGGTCGGTACCGAAGCCCAGTGCGGTGTAGCGCTTGACGTGCTCCACCGACTCGAAGCCTTCGCGGGTGGCGAGTTCGATGGCGGCGGCAGTGACGTCGTTCTGCAGGTCGACGAATTGCTTCGGCGCCCGTGCGGTGGATTTTTCGTGAGGCACCTGGAACAGCGCCAGGGTTGGCTCTTCATGACGGCTCAACGCTTTGGGCAACATGCCCTCCACCGCCTTGAAGCCGGCTTCGCTGGCTGCGCGCACGCCGCCCTCGAAGCCATCGGCCAGGGAGTCACCGAGGCTGTAGACGCCATTCACGCCGCCGACACACACGCGTTTCTGCGGTGCTTCGCCGGGCACGAAACCGAGGATGTCTTCACGCCAGATCGGCTTGCCGCCCAAGTGCGAAGCCAGGTGGACCACCGGACTGTAGCCGCCGGAGCTGGCCACCAGGTCGCAGTCCAGCCACTCTCCAGGACTGGTGACTTTGTGTGCCTTGACGTCGATGGCGGCAATGCGGGCGCCAGTGACGCGCTTGCTGCCACGGGCTTCGATCACGGCGCTGCCGGTGAGGATACGAATGCCCTTGGCCCGTGCTTCTTCTACCAGCGCACCACGAGGGTTGCTGCGGGCATCGGCGACGGCAACCACTTGCAGGCCGGCGTCGAACCAGTCCAGGGCCACGCGATAGGCGTGGTCGTTGTTGGTGGACAGCACCAGTTTCTTGCCCGGCGCAACGCCGTAGCGACGCACATAGATGGACACCGCGCCGGCCAGCATGTTGCCCGGCACGTCGTTGTTGCCGTAGACCAGCGGACGTTCGCAGGCACCGGTCGCCAGTACCACGCGCTTGGCGCGGACACGGTTGATACGCTGGCGCACCTGACCGATCGGCGCACGATCACCGAGGTGGTCGGTCAGGCGCTCGTGAATGGTCAGGAAGTTGTGGTCGTGGTAGCCGTTCACGGTAGCGCGAGGCAGCAGCACCACCTCGGGCATCGAACGCAATTCAGCCACAGCCGCGGCGACCCATTCGGCCGCCGGCTTGCCGTCCAGGCTCTCGCGGGAATCGAGCAGGCTGCCACCGAACTCTTCCTGCTCGTCCGCCAGGATCACTCGCGCACCGCTGCGGCCGGCAGCCAGCGCAGCGGCCAGGCCGGCAGGACCCGCGCCGACCACCAGTACGTCGCAGTGGCGGTTCATGTAGTCGTAGGTGTCCGGATCGTTCTCGGTCGGCGAGCGACCCAGGCCGGCGGCCTTGCGGATGTACTTCTCGTAGGTCATCCAGAACGATTGCGGGTACATGAAGGTTTTGTAGTAGAAGCCCGGCGGCATCAGCTTGCCGCCGACCTTGCCGAGAATGCCCATCATGTCGTTGTTCACGTTCGGCCAGCCGTTGGTGCTGGTGGCGACCAGGCCCTGGTACAGCGCCTGTTGCGTGGCGCGCACGTTAGGGATTTGCGTGGCTTCGGTGGCACCGATCTGCAATACCGCGTTCGGCTCTTCGGCACCGGCGGCGAAGATGCCGCGGGGACGGGAATACTTGAAGCTGCGGCCAATGATGTCCACGCCGTTGGCCAGCAATGCAGCGGCCAGGGTGTCGCCTTCAAAGCCTTTGTAGGTCTGGCCGTTGAAGGTGAAGCTCAGCGCTTTGTTGCGGTCGATCCGTCCGCCGTTGGACAGGCGATTGATCTGGCTCATACCTTCTCTCCCAGAGCCTGTGCGGCCGCTTTCGGACTGTCAGCCTTGTCGGTGAATTGCGGCTTTTGGCCGATCTTGTAGGTTTCGAGAATCTCGTAGGTCACGGTGTCGCGGGTCGCGTTGAAGTACTGGCGGCACCCGGCAGCGTGGATCCACAACTCGTGATGCAAACCACGAGGGTTGTCGCGGAAGAACATGTAGTTGCCCCACTCCTCGTCGGTGCAGCTATTGGGGTCCAGTGGACGCGGGATGTGCGCCTGGCCGGACGAATGGAATTCCTCTTCGGAGCGCAGTTCGCCGCAGTGAGGACAGAAGATGTGCAACATAGGGATTTCTCCTGTTAGTGGGCGACGGCAGCAGCGCCGTGTTCGTCGATGAGCGCACCGTTGTGGAAACGGTCGATGGAAAATGGCGCGGCCAACGGGTGCATCTCACCCTTGGCCAGGCTGGCGGCAAACACGTTGCCCGAGCCAGGGGTGGCCTTGAAGCCACCGGTGCCCCAACCGCAGTTGAAGAACATGTTCGGTACCGGCGTCTTGGAGATGATCGGGCAAGCGTCCGGCGTGGTGTCGACGATGCCGCCCCACTGGCGGTTCATGCGCACGCGCGAGAGGATCGGGAACATCTCGACGATGGCCTGGATGGTGTGTTCGATCACCGGGTACGAACCGCGCTGGCCGTAGCCGACCCAGCCGTCGATACCGGCGCCGATCACCAGGTCGCCCTTGTCGGACTGGCTGATGTAGCCGTGCACGGCGTTGGACATGATCACGCTGTCGATGATCGGCTTGATCGGCTCCGACACCAGCGCTTGCAGTGGGTGGGACTCGATCGGCAGGCGGAAGCCGGCGAGCTTGGCCATGTGCCCGGAGTTACCGGCGGTGACCACGCCGACGCGCTTGGCGCCGATGAAACCCTTGTTGGTTTCCACACCGATGCACACGCCGTTTTCCTTGCGGAAGCCGATCACTTCGGTCTGTTGGATCAAGTCCACGCCCAAGGCGTCCGCCGCCCGGGCAAAGCCCCAGGCCACGGCATCGTGACGGGCCACGCCGCCGCGACGCTGGACGGTGGCGCCCATCACCGGGTAGCGAGTGTTCTTCGAGCAGTCCAGGTACGGGATCTCCTCGGCCACCTGCTTGGCGTTGAGCAGTTCGCCATCCACGCCATTGAGGCGGTTGGCGTTGACCCGACGCTCGGAGTCGCGGATGTCCTGCAGGGTATGGCACAGGTTGTAGACGCCACGCTGGGAGAACATCACGTTGTAGTTCAGGTCCTGGGACAGGCCTTCCCAGAGTTTCATCGCGTGTTCGTACAGGTGGGCCGATTCGTCCCACAGGTAGTTGGAGCGCACGATGGTGGTGTTGCGGGCGGTGTTACCGCCGCCCAGCCAGCCCTTCTCGACCACGGCCACGTTGGTGATGCCGTGTTCCTTGGCCAGGTAGTAGGCGGTCGCCAGACCATGCCCGCCACCGCCGACGATGACCACGTCGTAGACTTTTTTCGGGGTGGGCGTGCGCCACATCCGCTGCCAGTTTTCGTGATGGCTGAGAGAGTGCTTGAAGAGGCCGAAGCCCGAATAGCGTTGCATAGTCATTTACTCCAAAACCGACTCAGCGATAAACCGGGAAGTCCGCGCACAGGGCTGCCACTTGCTGGGCAACATTGGCCTCGACATCGGCGTCGCCGAGGTTGTCGAGGATGTCGCAGATCCAGCCGGCCAGCGTCACGCATTGGGTAACCTTGAAGCCGCGAGTGGTCACCGCCGGGGTGCCGATGCGCAGGCCCGAGGTCACGAAGGGCGACTGCGGATCGTTCGGCACGGCGTTCTTGTTGACGGTGATATGAGCGCGACCCAGGGCGGCGTCGGCGTCCTTGCCGGTCAGGCCCTGACGGATCAGGCTGACCAGGAACAGGTGGTTATCGGTGCCGCCGGACACTACATCGTAGCCGCGCTTGATGAACACGCCAGCCATGGCCTGGGCGTTCTCGATCACTTGCTGTTGGTAGGCCTTGAAGCCAGGCTCCAGCGCTTCCTTGAAGCACACGGCCTTGCCGGCGATCACGTGCATCAACGGGCCGCCCTGGGCACCTGGGAACACGGCGGCGTTGAGTTTTTTCTCGATCTCTTCGTTGGACTTGGCGAGGATCAGGCCACCACGGGGACCGCGCAGGGTCTTGTGGGTGGTGGTGGTGACCACGTCGGCGTAAGGCAGCGGGTTCGGGTACAGACCGGCGGCCACCAGACCAGCCACGTGGGCCATGTCGACGAACAGCAAAGCACCGACCTTGTCGGCGATCTGACGGAAGCGTGGGAAGTCGAGGGTCTTGGAGTAGGCCGAGAAACCGGCGACGATCATTTTTGGTTTGTGCTCCACCGCCAGGCGCTCGACTTCGTCGTAGTCGATCAGGCCGGTGGTGGTGTCGATGCCGTATTGCACCGCGTTGTAAAGCTTGCCCGAGGACGACACTTTGGCGCCGTGGGTCAGGTGACCGCCATGGGCCAGGCTCATGCCCAGGATGGTGTCGCCGGCTTGCAGCAGAGCCAGGTACACGGCGCTGTTGGCCGAAGAACCGGAGTGCGGCTGGACGTTGGCGTAGTCGGCGCCGAACAGTTGCTTGGCGCGCTCGATCGCCAGGGCCTCGACCTTGTCGACGTGCTCGCAGCCACCGTAGTAGCGCTTGCCCGGATAGCCTTCGGCGTATTTGTTGGTCAGGCCACTGCCCTGAGCCTGCATGACGCGCTTGCTGGTGTAGTTCTCTGACGCGATCAGTTCGATGTGATCTTCCTGGCGTTGCTCTTCGGCGTTCATCGCCGCCAGCAGTGCATCATCGTAACCCTGGATCTGGTCTTGCTTGCTGAACATCGCGTCTCTCCCAGCGGCGTCATTGCGCCTTTTGTCTTGGTGAGGCACCGCCCGTTCGACAGTGCCCTTTGGATGCGATGGTATGGCTGGCGCAGGCAGGTCAAATGCCTATGGACGCCACGCAACGGCGCGTTTACGACATGGCATATGACGCGATCCCCTCGCCACAGATCTTTAACTCAGCATTGCGTGGGTGATCACTTGGCGAACCGCGAGCAGAACCAGAAAATGCGCCGGATAAAGTGCATAAGCCCAACGCCGCATCGCCGGCGGACGAACACGACCCGCCTGTCGCAAAAGCAACAGCCCTAGCCCCGGCGCAAACAGACAGCCCAGCAAGCCCCACACGGCCACTTCGTTGCCGAGCCATGCCGCGCCATACAGAACACGCCATTGATTGGCCGCCACGCACACAATTCCCGGCAGCAGGGCCAGGTACCAGGGCCGACGCAACACCAGCACCATTGCCCACGGCAGCAGAACGCCAAAGACGCCGAACATCAGCCGCGACGAGAACAGCGCCGCCAACAATAATGCTGCCACCGCCAGCATTCGCGCCTGTCGCGTCGGAATCTGCCAACCGCGTGCGACCAACAAACCCAGGACCAGGGTCGGCATTACATTGAGGGTCGCGGGGTCGGGGAAAAACAACCGGTAGGGAATTTCGCTTATGGCGCTGAACAGCAGCAACCAGCCCAGGTAGCGCCCTCGACCAGCGTTCGGCCCGCTGCGCGCCAGATTGACCGCCATCGCCAGGCAAAACCAGGGGAATGCCAACCGCCCCGGCACGTACAGCCAATCGGCGGAGAAACCGACATATCGCAGATGATCGAGCACCATCGCCAGCAGAGCCAGCCACTTGAGCAGGTCGAGGGCACCGTCGCGCTGGTTCATGCGGGAGGAAACTCGATGACTTTATGACTTGCTGACAGAAACATCCGGTGTGTTCCCCCACTAATCTTGGGTAAAGTGCGCACCAACATCGAACACGGCGTCGTGGACCCAAACACGCCGGACCATAGGATTCCCCACACGGGAATTCCGCCAGGGATCTCTTTACCCAGGACTCTCTACCTAAGGAGCAAGGCCATGACCGACAAGAGTCAACAGTTTGCCAGCGACAATTACTCAGGCATTTGTCCCGAAGCCTGGGCCGCCATGGAAGAAGCCAACCAGGGCCATCAGCGCGCCTACGGCGATGATGAGTGGACCCATCGCGCGGCGAATGATTTCCGAGCCTTGTTCGAAACCGACTGCGAAGTCTTCTTCGCGTTCAACGGCACGGCAGCCAACTCCCTGGCGCTGTCCTCACTCTGCCAGAGTTACCACAGCGTGATCTGCTCGGAAACCGCCCACGTCGAAACCGACGAGTGTGGCGCACCGGAGTTTTTCTCCAACGGTTCCAAGCTGCTACTGGCGCGTACCGAAAACGGCAAGCTGACGCCCGAGTCGATCCGCGAGATCGCCCTCAAGCGTCAGGACATCCACTATCCCAAGCCGCGGGTCGTAACCCTGACCCAGGCCACCGAAGTCGGCAGCGTCTACACCCCGGATGAAATCCGCGCCATCAGCGCCACTTGCAAGGAGCTGGGCCTGAACCTGCACATGGACGGCGCGCGGTTTTCCAATGCTTGCGCCTTCCTCGGTTGCACCCCGGCGGACCTGACCTGGAAAGCGGGCGTCGACGTGTTGTGCTTTGGCGGTACGAAAAACGGCATGGCGGTGGGCGAAGCAATCCTGTTCTTCAACCATGACCTGGCCGAAGACTTCGATTACCGTTGCAAACAGGCCGGGCAACTGGCCTCGAAAATGCGTTTCCTGTCCGCGCCCTGGGTCGGCCTGCTGCAGAACGATGCCTGGCTCAAGCACGCCCGCCACGCCAACCACTGCGCGCAATTGCTGGCGCAATTGGTCAGCGACATCCCTGGCGTGGAACTGATGTTCCCGGTCCAGGCCAACGGCGTGTTCCTGCAACTCTCGGAACCGGCCATCGCCGCCCTCACCGCTCGCGGCTGGCGCTTCTACACCTTCATCGGCAAGGGCGGCGCACGGTTCATGTGCTCGTGGGATACCGAAGAAGCACGGGTGCGGGAATTGGCGGGGGATATTCGGGAAGTGATGGCGGGCTAGAAGGTACACACTCAAGGCCTGTCAGAACAGGCCTTTGTGGCGAGGGGATTTATCCCCTCGCCACAGATGAATCCCATTGCCACAGGGAAACCATCGACATCTGAAAGCCGATCAAAAGTCGATCCGCACATCCCCTTTCGGCACGCTGCAGCACGACAGGATGTAGCCTTCGGCCTCGTCGTCCTCGGTGATCCCGCCGTTGTGGTCCATCTCCACTTCCCCGCCCAGTTTCAACACCTTGCAGGTACCGCAGATGCCCATGCCGCAAGCCTTGGGAATCATCATGCCAAGCTTGGCGGCCGCGGCGTGGACGGTTTCGCCCGGCGCCACGCGAATGCTCTTGCCCGAGGAGGTGAATTCCACCAGGTGCAAATCCGCCGCATCGACTTCCGGCGCCTCGGCGGCCTGTTCGGCCTGCTCCACCGCGTCGGCACGGGCTTCCGGCGGCGTGGCGCCGAAGGACTCCTCGTGATAACGCTTCATGTCAAAGCCGGCATTTTCCAGCAGGCGCTTGACCGCGTTCATGTACGGCGTCGGGCCGCAGCAGAACACTTCGCGCTCAAGGAAGTCAGGCGCCATCAGTTCCAGCATCTTGTGGTTCAGGTAGCCGCGATAACCCGCCCACGGCTCGCCCAGGCCGTGTTTCTCGCAGATCAGGTGCAGGCTGAAGTTGTCGATCCGCGACGCCATGTGCTCCAGCTCGCGGTGATAGATGATGTCCTTCGGCGAACGGGCGCTGTGGATGAACACCATGTCGACGTTGCCGTTGGTGTCGTAGTACCAGCGCGCCATGGACATCACTGGCGTGATACCGACGCCGCCGCTGAGGTAGAGCACTTTCGGGGCAGAGAAATCGATGGCATTGAACAGCCCCACCGGCCCGTGCACCGCCAGCTCCTGGCCTTCGTGCAGGGTGTCGTGCAGCCAGTTGGAAACCTTGCCCCCCGGCACACGCTTGATGGTCACCGAAAAGCTGTAAGGCACCGAAGGCGAGCTGGAGATGGTGTAGGAACGCATGACCTGCTGGCCTTCGATTTCCAGCTCCAGCGTTACGAACTGCCCCGGTTTGAAGAAGAACATGATCGGCTGGTCGGCCATGAAGCAGAAGGTACGCACATCCCAGGTTTCCTGGATGACTTTGACGCAACGCACGATATGTCGGCCATTGGCCCAGGTCTGGGTGGTGACCGGGTTCAGGAAATTATTGGACATACTGTTCTCCACGGCCGACTGCCGGCCTTCATGGTGGCGATTGTGCGCAGGCGCCGGGAGCGTCGTTTACCTATTCGCGACATCCACGTACTTATCGCGACCAGCCCCCAACCACCGGGGCTTGCGCGTCGGGAACAGATTGGGCCATGTCGCCCATGGATAAGGTTCCGGCCCTGCGCGGCCCCACACTCGCCCCAACAGACAAACAACGTTTTCTGCCTTGCGTAGCACAACCGATTAGCCATATTTCGCCGGCCACACAGATGGCCATGAGGATAAAACGATGGACGTAACCACAACCCTGAGCCTGGGCGATCCGCTGGAACCCGCACGCAAGGCTACCGCACAGATGCTGCAGGAACGCGAGCGCACGTTCTCGCTGCCGCAGCCGTTCTATTGCGATGAACGCCTGTTCGACATCGACATGCAGGAAATCTTCCAGAAGGAATGGCTGATCGCCGGCATGACCTGCGAGATCCCGACCAAGGGCAACTACCTGACCCTGCAGGTAGGCAAGAACCCGATCATCGTGATTCGTGGCGCCGAAGGCGTGGTGCATGCGTTCCACAACGTCTGCCGTCACCGTGGCTCCCGGTTGTGCACCAGCGACAAGGGCAAGGTCGCCAAACTGGTCTGCCACTACCACCAGTGGACCTACGAGCTGGACGGCCGCCTGCTGTTCGCCGGCACCGAAATGGGCGCCGACTTCGACATGAAGCAGTACGGCCTCAAGCCCGTGAACGTGAAGACGGCCGGTGGTTACATCTTCATCAGCCTGGCGGAAAACCCACCACCCATCGATGACTTCCTGTCCACGCTGAGCCACTACATGGAACCGTACGACATGGAAAACACCAAGGTGGCGGTGCAAACCACCTTGATGGAAAAAGCCAACTGGAAACTGGTGCTGGAGAACAACCGCGAGTGCTACCACTGCGGCGGCTCGCACCCGGAATTGCTCAAGACCCTGCTGGAATGGGACGACGTCACCGACCCGCGCGCCGACCAGGCCTTCAAGGACCACGTGGCCGAATCCGCCGCCGCCTGGGAAGCCGAGAAGATCCCTTACGCCCACAAGAGCTTCGGCCTGCGTAACCGCATCGTGCGCATGCCACTGCTCAAGGGCACCGTGTCGATGACCATGGACGGCAAGCAGGGCTGCGCCAAGCTGATGGGCCGCATCAAGAACCCGGACCTGGGCTCGATGCGCATCCTGCACCTGCCGCACTCGTGGAACCACTGCATGGGCGACCACATCATTGTGTTCACCGTGTGGCCGATCAGCGCCCAGGAAACCATGGTTACCACCAAGTGGATCGTGCACAAGGACGCGGTCGAAGGCGTGGACTACGACGTGGAGCGCATGCGCCAGGTCTGGGACGCCACCAACGACCAGGACCGTCGCCTGGCCGAAGAAAACCAGCGCGGCATCAACTCCACCGCCTACCAGCCAGGCCCGTACTCCAAGACCTACGAGTTCGGCGTGGTGAACTTCGTCGACTGGTACAGCGGGCGCATGCTCCACAACCTGGGGGCTGAACCGGCGCCGTACCTCAAGGACATCAAGGTCCAGGCCTAAAAGCTTCGCGAGCAAGCCCGCTCCCACAAGGGATTTTCAGCGCAATGAAGATCCAGTGTGGGAGCGGGCTTGCTCGCGAAGGCAGCCTGAGCCGCACCGATCACTTCGAAGACCAGCGCACCGACCCATCCTCGCCATAGAACGTCTCTTCGATGTTCTCCCCCACCAACCGCACCTTCACATACCCGTTCAAGACCCGCTCCGGATACGCCGGATCCCCCGCCAACTCCGTCTCCGACCACAGCACCCGGGCATGCCCGTTCAGTTCGCTGGTGGTGCCGTAGGGAATCGCCCCATGTCCGGCGCAACGTGCGTGCAAACCGCCTTGAGGCGCGTAGCAGATGCCGTTGTGCAAATGCCCCCAGTACCAGTAGTCCGGCTCGCGCCCGAGGGCGTCGCACACCGGTTGATAAAGCGCAGTCTTGTGGTGTCCGGAAATATCGAAACCCTGGTGATGACTGAGCACCATCAGTTTCTTGCGTATGGGCAGGCCTTTCATCCAGTTGATCTGTTGCTCGTTGAGGGTGCCGTCCATGTACAGGTTCATGGCATCCGAGGCATAGGCGGTGTCCAGGCCGACCACCAGCCAGTCGTCGTTGTACAAGGCAAAGTAGCTGGTGCCTTGTTGCACCGGAAAGCGCTTGGCCAGTTCCTTGAAATAGCCATGGGCGCCGCTGTACATCTCGTGGTTGGAGTTGAGGGTGAACGAGCCGTGCTTGCCTTGGGGCCAGCCCGCCATATCGACATCTTCCTGGGACTGAGTCCCGGCGTAATACACATCCCCCAGGTGAATGGTGAAATCGGCCTGGGCCAACTGCATCTGATTGGCTACGGCTACCGCCGGCGCGTGACTGTCGAAAGGTCCTGTCCCCCAGTCGCCGGCAATCGCCAGGACCACATCGCTGTCCATTTTCACCAACGCCGGATTGGTCGCGAAGGTTGCGTGATGGCGCAGGTTCTCGATCCATTTGAGCAGCGCCTCGCTCCACAGCAGGTCCAGCAATTCCCATTTACGACAGCCCAGCAAGGTGCCGTCCTTGAGTACACGGGTCGGCAACTCGTCCTCGCTTTGCGGCAAGGGCGTGGCGTTGCCGATCTTCAGGATCGACAGACCGTGGGCCAGTTCCCATGGGACGGCCGGTTCGTCATCCGGCAGGTCACCGTGCTCGATGACGTGCCGGGCCTGGTCATGACCCCGTTGCAACAGTTTGACGATGGCCTGGAACTCCTCGGGCTCCAGGTCGTTGACGAGTTTTTTCCAGGACATTTCCAGGCGCGTGACCAACCCGTGCAACCGGACCTTGACCTTGTCGAACTCATGTTCCAGATGATGCAGTAATGACATGTGAACGCTCCTTCGCAATGCCCTGGGTCACAGGGTTTTCATGAACTCGATCAAGGCCCGTTTGTCGACGTCCGACAGCTGCGTGCCATACAGGTGGCCGCCGTTGTGATTGCCTTCCAGGCGAGTGTCGTATTTGAAGTCCGCCGATGCTTTCATCTGCTCGCCACTGGTGATGAAGCCCACTTTCTCCGGGTCGTAGATGTCGGAGCCGGTGTAGAACACCTGCGGACGCCGTTCCGGCGGCTGCAACAGATCCCACAAGGTCGGTACAGAACCGTTATGCAGGTACGGCGCCCGCAACCAGATACCGTCGGTGGGCGTGTTGCTGTAGCTCTGGGTCTTGCGGTAGGCACCGAAGTCGAACGGCGGCTTCTTGAAGCCGTGGAACGCATCCACCAGCCCCGTGGTGAAGGAGTTCAGGCGATGGGGATCGGTGCCCAGTTGGTCGATGTTGGTGGTGACCTGCCCGGTGTCGGCGCGACCGAAGTCATGGCAACCGGCGCAGTTCTGCTCCCAGATCGGCTTGCCCTGGGCAACTTTTGCCTGATCCAGGGCGAACGGCCAGGCCGGCGCCTTGTGGCCCAGCAGCCAGTTGGTGACCCGGTTGAAACTCGGCGGCAGCACCGATTCCGGCGTCGCGCCCACCGCCATGGCCGCGGCGTAGTTGCGCTCGTGGATCTTGTTGTTATTGCCGTCCCAGTGCAGGTACATCGACTCCCGGGGTTTCTGGTTCCAGACCTGCGGCAAGTCCACGGTGCCGATGGTGGAATCATCCGGGAAGCCGAACACCACCATCTTGGTCGGGTTGAACGTGTCGGTCCGTCCCGGTCCCTGGGCCGGGCGCAGCTTCTGCCAGGCGTAGGCCTGCTTCTGCTTGATCAGCGCGCTCTTGGCCATCGGGATGATCAGGTAGCGGTTGTACAGTTTCTCGAAAAAGCCCAGCTGGAATTTGGCGTTGATCGCCGTCATTACCGCATCGGTGGTGAATTTCGGGTCACTGGCGCAGTCGTAGGCGAACCACTGGAAGGCCTGCAGTTGCAGCGTATTGGCCGGTGCGCTGGCGACCGGGATCGCTACGTCAGTGGCATTGGCCCGATAGGACCCGGTGTGGCACAAGGCGCAGTTCGGCTCTACCGTGGGGTAACCGAGCTGCCGCTTGGCCATCCCGATGGGCAGGTCGTTGCCGTTTTCATAGAGGAAACCGAACACCTCGTAGCCACCGGGCTTGGGCATTTTTTCCGGGCACATCTGCGGCAGCACGGCGAACAGGTAGTAAGGAATCCGCGCCTCGATGCCCAGCCCGATGGCCGCGTATTTGTAATGGTCCTCGTCGGACTTGAAGTCCGGTTGCGGCACCTCTCGTATCATCTGATACCAGGTCTGGTAGCCGATAAACCCCAGCATCAGCACCACGACCAGCGCACCGACCTTGAAGCCATGGCTTTTCCAGCGTTGCGCCCAGCCTTCGCGCCACGCTCGCCACCCGGCGCAAAGCAAGGCCAGCGGGCGATTGGCGACCGGACTGCCCAAATACAGCAGGGTCCCCAGCACCAGGAACATGGTCAGGTCGCCCATCAGCATCGGCTTGAACAAAGGGCCCTGGCTGTTGGTGTTGATCAGGTAGATCCAGAACACCACCGCCACCAGCCGCGACAGCACGCACAGCCAAGAATGGATCACGAAACGCGGCGCGTTGAACCCGGAAGGCATATAGAAGAGGCTGATCCCCACCAGCAACATGCCGGTGTTTTCCAGCCAGGGATCGGACAATACGGGGGGCAGGCCGAGCATGGACGTCAGCAACGCCGGCGCGAACAGCGCCGGAATCGCGAAGACCATGTTCATGACAATCCCGACCCAGATGATGCGTTGGAACCAGCGGATGTAAGTATTCATGGGCATCCTTTTTCCTTGGATCTATTCATGAAATGCGGCGTTCTTCAGTCCGCTTTCGCGAGCAAGCCCGCTCCCACAGAAGATTGCATACCCCTGTGGGAGCGGGCTTGCTCGCGAAGAAGGCGACTCGATCTGAAGTCAACCCAGCGCAGTCTTCTCCAGGTGCCCAAGGATGATCGGATACACATCCACCACCGCATCCTTGCCGAAGATGCAGTCGATATGGCCGTAGCCCGGCACTTCATGGCGGCTGAACAGTTGCGGGCCGTGCATGTCGCACAGTCGCTCGTAGGTCTTGAGGGTGCTTTGCGGCAGGTAGCATTGGTTGTCGGCGCCGCTGATGAAGCAGATCGGCAGCTTCAGCCGGTCGAAATGCGGCATGTAGACGTCGTTGCCCTTGAAGTCCACCAGATGCCCCTTGCGCACGATCAGGGCCAGGTGCTCGAAGGTGTGCATGTTCGACTCGCCGAACAACTCATGAAGATTGTCGTGCAGGGTTTCATTAAGGGTGTCGTGGCGATACAACGAGGCGTACATGAAGGTGATGCGGTGGCAAACCGGGTTGGTGCAGTAGCCCTGGGCCTCGATCCGGGCATAGCCATTGAGGGCCTTGTCGTAGAGTTTGTTGAACCAGTTCTCCTTGGTGTCGGCATAGGCCGTCAGTGATTTGATGCCGATGGCGTCGAGCATCCCCGGCAGATGCAGGCCGGCCTTCAGACCGGTGGCGGTGGCGACCACCGTGTCGGCGGCGATCTGCGAGCAGACCACCGAGCGCACCCCTTGCAGGCCCGCCAGCATCGACATGAAGAAGGTCGTCGCGCCATAGCAATGCACCACGCACTGCACGTCACGGGCCAGGGTCGCCTGCTGGATCTGCTCGATGGCGGCCTTGAAGTCGTACTGGGCCACCTGGTCACCGTTCCATTCCCGCTTGCTGGCGGGCAACAGAATGCTCACCCGCAGGTCCAGCAGCCAGACGTCGTACTCGTGCTTGCACAGGTATTCCAACAGATTGGTATGGATGGTGTCGGTGGAAAAGATGTTCGAGCCCACACCCAGGCCATGCACCAACATCACCGGGCCCTTGCTGCCCGCCTGGTAGCGGGTCAGACGCAGTTGGACGTGGTCTTCTGTCTCGAAGAAATGCACGGTCGGCGCCGGCGCGTCCAGCGGCCGCTTGATGCGCGGCGGCGCATCCGGGTTGAAGTAGATGTCGCCGGCAAACACCCCGCCATAGCTCTCCCACAGGATACCGGCGAAGAACTTGCCGAACCGCGCCAGGGCGTCCAACCGTTCGCGCTCGTTACGTGCGTTGAGCACTTTCATGGTGGTCATCTGCTTGGCGAAGTCGGTTGGCAGAATGTGCATCACCCCCGAACCGATCACCGCGCCGGTCTTGTCCGGCCCGTGGTAAAGCGTGACATAGAGGGTACTGGTATCGTGCCAGATGTTCAGCACGCCGTTGTCCTCGGGCACGGTTTTGAAGGCGCTGAAGTAATAGTCGCTGCCGTCCTCGGCGGTCAGTTTCATGTCGTAGTTCATGTGCCGCACGCCGACCTGTTCCTGGTATTGCTCGAACAGATTGAACACCCCGTTGCTGGCCACCAGCGGTTGTGGCGAGATCAGCGGCGCATCCAGGGTGCCAACGATGGTCGCGGCGTGTTCGGGCTCCTTGATCAGGCGATTGAGGTCATCGGCGGTGATGGTCAGCGTGAACTCGATGGGCGAATTGTCTGCCTTGCCACGCTTGGCCGCCGCTTCGTACAGCGTAAGGTCGGTGCCCTGCGGCTGGGTGAACGCCGTAGAGAAAAAGCCTTTCATGGTTTCAGTGAACTGCACCCCGAGGGTGGGCGCCGCCACCGGTTTGCGCGGCGCCGAAGGCAGGGTGTAGTCGATCAGCCAGCCATGATCGGCCGCCAGCAGCGCCATGTTGCGCTCGCTCACCGCCGAAATGGTCAGCAGCGGGTTGACTGCCAGGGACGTCGGGATCACCGCACCGTCGGCCACGTACAGGTTGGGGTAGACCTCCGTGCCGCTGGCACCGCTGAACACCTGCCCCTTGTGATTGACCACGCCCTGGGTGGCATCCTCACCCATCACGCAACCACCCAGCGGGTGAACCGAAACGATGCTGTGCTTGAGCAGCTTGGTCCAGATCGGGTTCTCGACCCAGATCCCGCCCAGCGCCTTGGTGCACTGGTGCAGGCGCTCGTTGCCCAGGGTGACGTTCTCCTGCTCGCCGACGCCGGGCCAATCAATGCGCAACTGATCCTTGTCGTCGAGCACCATGCGACCCTTGCCGTTGTCGTGGCTCATGATCAGGTAGGTCTGCATGTTATGCAGCGCGCCGTGATAGGGACCGCGCAGGAAGCTTTCGGCCTCCCGTCCCTTGTATTTGAGGCTGGCACCGAAGCCGGTGTCGGTGGGTACGCCGATCATCCCGGCGAACGCCGCCATGCTCGGCACCATCGGCCGGCCGAGGGCGCCGGGGATCGAGCCTTCTTCGATGACCATGCGGCTGCGCCAGTCACCCTCGGTGCGCATGTCGATGATCGAGGTGATGCACGGCCCCACCGGTTCCAGCTCCTTGGCCGAATGGGCGCCGAAGCCAATGCCGTTGATGGTCTGGTCGCAGTTGTGGCCGAACCCGAGGATGTCGCCATTGCCGCTCATGTTTTCGCCCAACTGATTGGACATCGACAGGCCCTTGGCCCGGGAGCGCAGCATGATTTCGGTAGTGCCCAGGGTGCCGGCGGACACCACCACAATGTCGGCCCGCACGAACAGCGTTGGCGCCGAGAACAGCTCGCGGCCGCTGTCCAGGTACTGGAAGTGCACGATCCAACCGTTGCCGTCGCGCTCCAGGTGGCGCACCTCGGCCTGGCAGAAAATCTCCGCGCCGAGGTTCCAGGCATCGGGCAGGTAATTCATCAGCGTGGTGTTCTTGGCCTTGTTGTTACAGCCCGAGACGCAATCGCCGCAACCATTGCACGGCAATTGTTCGACGCCGACGTGGTTGAGGTTGTTGGGCAACTTGTCGAACGTCACGTTGATCGGCGGCTTGTAGAAATGGGCGCTCTGCTTGAGATAGTCGGCCGATTTACTGTGGGCATCGAGCTTGGGCAGGTTCGGCTCCGAGGCCGGATAGGCGTTGGGCTTGAGCATCTCGCGGGCCCGGGCATAGCCTTCCTTGAGCAACGTGTCCTGATGGTCACGTACCGCCTGTGGCCAGCGCGGATCCTCGAATACACCAGGCTCCGGCTCCAGCGAGACGTTGGCATTGATCAGCGAAGTGCCTCCCAGACCGCAACCGACCACCACGTTCTGCTGAGCGTTGACGTGCAGGTCGTACAGCCCGGTGCGCGAGCCAATGTGACCGTCCGGGTCATGAACCTGCAACTCCTCGGTGGCCGCGAGCATGGTGTTGGGGTACTCGCCGGGCTGGATCTCCCGACCACGCTCCAACAGACACACCTTGCGTCCGGCCCGGGACAGGCGCGAGGCGGCGATGCCGCCGCCATAACCTGAACCGATGACGATCACATCGTAATGTTCCTGGATTTGGCTGATGGGGGTCGATATCCGTGTCATGTTCAAGTCCTCTCAGGCGGAAGGGGCAACTCTGCGGTTGCCTGTCGATCAGGCGTACAGACGCCTGGCCACTCTCCCTGTGGGATTGAGCGGCAGTCAGCGGTGCTACAGGGAAAAACCAGATACGTATCGACGCGCTATAGCCGCGCACGCTGATGAATAGCGCGCCGTCGGGGTAACAGCGCGGGAGGCGTCGGGACGCACTTCACAGGGGGGACCACGCAAAAACGGGAGAGCGGGTTATCCATCGTGTGTTCTCCCTGAACTTGGCATGGATAAGGAAGCGATGTCCTTGTGCCATTGGAGTGAAGACAGGCGACAGCGCCCCGTCAAGGCAGTTCCTTAGAACTGTATGAAATTTGATCTATTGCGGTTTGAGCTAAGCCCGGCGTGATCCGCAGCCTTTGGCAAACATGTTATCCACAAGCCCACCCACAGCTATTGGGGAAAAGTACGTCTTCTCGGGCGATATCCTGATCGACAAAGCCATATAAAACCGTGAGTTATGAACAGGGGAGCCGTTGGCTGCGCGCAGATCATTTTTTGATCAAATTCGTTAACCCCTTGATTGGCTTGGCCTACAGGGCGGAGCGAACACCTTATCCACAGATGCACCAACAGCGTTTGGGGGTAAATTTGACGTTTCTGTGGAAAACAGCCTCTACCCTCTATAACTCGCCGCTTTCCAGGGAAAATTGCGGTGTCACCCAGGTGTTTGATCATTTAATGATCAATCACCTGGAAGGTGCGTACTGCATGGCTTGCAGACAATGGCGAACATCTTATCCACAGAAACGCCAACAGAGATTGGGGGCAATTGTGGGTGGCCTCAGCCCACTAGCGGCCAGGAAAACCCAGGAAAAACCGTGAGTTAGACTGGTTATTTTTTGAGCGAAGGCTCGAAGGGCTTGATTGACGTGGGGTATGGCGGGGAGCGAACAGGTTATCCACAGAGGCGCGCACAGGGATTGTGGGAAACCTGGCAAGGTCTGTGGGTAAATAAATGCTCCTGTGGGAGCGAGCCTGCTCGCGATGACGGACGATCAGCCGACATCGTCAGCGGCTGATAGATCGCTATCGCGAGCAGGCTCGCTCCCACAGGGATAGGTGGGGCATTTTTGGCGTCAGCGTACGACGCCTTCTTCGATCAGCAGCTTGAGAATCGCCTCGGCACCTGCTTCGGGGCTGACGCCCTTGAGCACCTGCCCGCCTCCGCCGCTGGCCTTGGCTGTGGCGGCTTTCATGCGGTCGGCGCCGCTCTTGGCCTTGATCACTTTCAGGCGCTTGGGCCGTGGTTTGGCCGGTTGCAGAATAGCCACTGCCAGCAGAGTGTCGTCGATCACTTCGACTTCCTCGGCGTGCAGCACGCCCCGTCTGGCCGGGCCATAGGCGCTTTGCCGAGGTTTGGGCGCGGCGTTATCCACAGTTGCCAGGAAAGGCAGGCGCACCTTCAGGCGGCGGCGCTGCCCTCGAGGCAAGGCTTGCAGCACCAGGGCCGCCCCATTCTCGATGGATTCCACCTGGGCCAGCCCCACCACCAGCGGCCAACCGAGGTTTTCCGCCAACAGGAACGGCAGCATGCCCGAGCCCTCGCCGGTCTCCGCCTGACTGCCGGTGAGCACCACTTGGGGCGCGGCGTCGCGCAGGTAATCGGTCAGGGCCGGCAGCGCGTCGGCGCCCGTCGGGTTTTCCAGTACGTGAAGTTCGTCCAGGCCCATTCCCAGGTAAGCGCGCAAGGCCGGTTCGGCGACATCGCCCGCATGCAGCACCTGCAAGTCGTTGCCAGCCAGTTGCAGGCCCAACTCTACGGCACGGGCGTCCTGCTCGGCGCGCCGTGGGCGACCGGAGGTCGGGTGGGCGCCAATGGACACGAGGCTGATCACTTGAGTCGTCATGGTTGAATCCTTAGCTTAAGCCGCATCGCGTTTGGCTTCGTTGCGGTAAGCCTCTACCGCCGCAATCAGGGCGTGGAAAATCGCCGTGCTATCGCCGATCACCGACAAATCCGCCCGTTTGATCATGTCGCAGCCCGAATCGAGGTTGATTGCCACCACCTTGTCGCAGGCACCGATGCCTTGCAGATGCTGGATCGCCCCGGAGATGCCCACCGCGACATAGACCCGCGCCGTGACCCAGGTGCCGCTGGCGCCGACCTGGCGGTCGCGGGCCATGAAGCCATCGTCCACCGCCACTCGCGACGCGCCTTCGGTTGCGCCCAGGGCTGCGGCAGTCTGATGGAACAGCGCCCAGTCCTTGACCCCGTTGCCACCGGAGAAAATGAACTCGGCTTCGGCCATCGGGATCGCGCCCGGATCCACCGCCACCGCGCCGAGATCTTCGATGCGCGACAGGCTGCGGGCCACGCTTGTGGATAACTCCACCGGCAAGGCTTCGTGACGGGTCTCACTGACCGGCTCGGCACATTCGGCCGCGGCCAGGATCAACCGGGCCAACGGTCGGGCCAGGTCTTGCAGGCCCGCGCCAGCACGGCCGATGCACTCCTCGCCTTTGACCTGCCAGACCCGCGTGGCCGGGCGTTCGCCCAGGGCTGCGGCAAAGCGGCGGCCCAGTTCGGCGCCACCGCTGCGACTGTCAGGCAGCAACCAATGACGTGGGTTGAACTGGTTATCCACAGCCCGCAGGCCCTGGACCCGTTGTTCCGGTGCATAACCGCTGAACTCTTCACCTTCCAGCACCAACAGGCGGTCGACACCGGCCGTGGCGAAGGCATTTTCCTTATGCTCACCGAAGACCACCGCCAACACCGCACCATCGGAACCGGCCAACTGGTGCGCCAGGCCCAGCAGATCGCGGTCGTGGCTGCTCAGGCGGCCACCGACCATGTCGGGCACGACGCTGATGTAAAACGCCGGTTGCGCCACCTGATGCAGCGGCAGTTGCACTTCAGCGGCGGCGCTGCGCTTGGTGGTCCCGCCCTGCTGGGCGCCGCTGCGATCGATGCGCTTGATGCCGTTGGGGCCGATGAAACCCACCCCATGGACATTCTTGCGGACGATGCCGTTGGGCCCCATCCAGCTGTGTTGTACCGGTTGCATGGCCGCATGCAATGGATGCAGACGGTTGCGGGCGATCCGCTCGGCGCGAGGGTCGCGACGGATGATGTCGCTCATTAATGCACCTCCGCAGGTTCACGTTTGGCCGAGGCCATGGGCTTGCTCGGCACAGCGTCTTCAAGCAGCGCGTCGGCCACCAGCTCGGCGATGTCCTTGATCATCGGGCGAGGCTCGACCACGCCTTCGAGCATTGCGGTGCATTGTGGACAACCCACGGCCACCAGCTCGGCACCGGTCTCGCGGATGTCTTCCATGCGCATGTCGGGGATACGCTGCTTGCCCGGAATGTCGGTGATCGGCGCGCCGCCACCGCCACCGCAGCAGCGGGAGCGGAAACCGGAGCGCTGCATTTCCTTGACCTCGATACCCAGCGCACGCAACACCTGGCGTGGCGCCTCGTATTCACCGTTGTAGCGGCCCAGGTAGCACGGGTCGTGATAAGTCACGCTGTCGCCCTTGTGCTGACCGAGGTTGAGAGCGCCAGCGTCGATGACTTCCGCCAGGTAGGTGCTGTGGTGTTGCACCAAATAGTTGCCATCGAAGGCGCCGTATTCGTTTTTCAGCACATGGAAGCTATGAGGGTCGCAGGTCACGATGCGGTTGAAGCGGTACTTGGCCAGGGTCTGGATGTTGCGCTTGGCCAGGAGTTGGAACGTCGCTTCGTCACCCAGGCGTCGGGCCACGTCGCCACTGTCGCGCTCTTCGAGGCCGAGCACGGCAAAGTCGATGTTCGCCGCCTTGAGCACTTTGACGAAGGCCCGCAAGGTGCGCTGGTTGCGCATGTCGAAAGCGCCGTCGCCGACCCAGAACAGCACGTCGGTGGCTTTCTTGTCGCTGAGCAGGTTCAGGTTCAGGTCCGCCGCCCAGTTCATCCGCCCGCCCGGGGCAAAGCCACCTGGGTTGTCGGTGGCGATGAGATTCTCCAGGACCTCGGCGCCTTTGTTCGGCGTGGCGCCTTTTTCCAGGGTCAAGTGCCGACGCATGTCGACGATGGCATCGACGTGCTCGATCATCATCGGGCATTCCTCGACGCACGCCCGGCAGGTGGTGCAGGACCACAGCGTCTCGGCGTCCACCAGGCCGTTGACGATCGGCTGATGAGGATTGCCGCCGTGCTCGCCCACCGGCTTGCCAGGGTACGGGCTGCCGGCGAATTTGGCATCGGTGCCGCCGGCCAGTCCGACGACCATGTCCTGGATGAGTTTTTTCGGGTTCAGCGGCTGACCGGCGGCGAACGCCGGGCACGCGGCTTCGCATTTACCACACTGCACGCAGGCGTCGAAGCCGAGCAGTTGGTTCCAGGTGAAATCCTTGGGTTTCTCCACGCCCAGCGGCGCGGCAGGGTCGTTCAAATCCAGCGGTTTGAGACCGGTGGAGCGGCCGCCACCAAAGCGCTCGGCGCGACGGTGCCAGGCCAAGTGCAGGGCGCCAGCGAAGGCGTGCTTCATCGGCCCGCCCCAGGTCATGCCGAAAAACAACTCCGAGACGCCCCATAGCACGCCCACCCCCAGGATCGCCGCCAGCAGCCAGCCACCGAAGTTCTCCGGCAGGATACCGGCCACCGGCAGGGTCACCAGGAAGAACGAAGCCGAGAACGCCAGCAGGCTTTTCGGCAGGCGCATCCATGGGCCTTTCGACAGGCGCGACGGCGGATTGCGCCGACGCAGGTAGACGAAGATCGCACCGACGAACATCACCGCCGACATCAACAGCAGCGCGTAGCCGAGGAAGCGGTTATGCAGGCCGAAACCGTGGACCAGGATCGCCAGCACGACGGACGCTACCGCGCCACCTGCCGTGGCCACGTGGGTATTGGCGATGTATTTGTCCCGCGCCACCACGTGGTGCAAGTCCACCATGTAGCGCTTGGGCATGGCGAAGAGACCGCCGACCAGGTCAACCTTGGACGGCCGGCCCCGGCGCCACATGTTTACCCGGCGCAAAGCGCCGAGGACCGCGAGGCCCAGGGCGGCGAAGAGCAGGATGGGGAGAAGGGTGTTAAGCATCAGAGTCACCTCTGCGAGGTGCGAGCTACAAGCTGCAAGCGGCAAGAAAGAGCAGCGGAGGCCGTGCTTTTACTTGTAGCTTGTAGCTTGCCGCTTGCAGCTACGCCGTCAAAAATCCTTACAGAGCCGAAGCGCGTCATAGATGGCGGCGTGTGTATTACGCTGGGCCACGCAGTCGCCGATGCGGAACAGCAGGTAGCCGTCGCCGCTCTGCTCCAGGCACGGTTGGGGCTTGATCGCGAACAGGGCTTCGACGTCGATCTGGCCCTTGTTGCGCGAACCTTCCTTCAGCGCGTAGTAGATTTCTTCATCCGGCCGCACGCCGTTCTCCACCACCACCTGATCCACCACGCGTTCTTCCTTGGCACCGGTGTATTCGTTCTCCAGCACCGCCACCAGCTTGTCGCCTTCGCGGTAGACCTTCTCCAGCATCATGTCCCCGGTCATGATCACTTCCTTGGGGTACATGCTGCGGTAGTAGGTCGGGAACGAGGTGCCGCCAATCGCAACGCCCGGCTTGATGTCGTCAGTGACGATCTCGACCTGGCTGCCCTTGTCGGCCAGGAAGTCGGCCACCGACATGCCGGTGAATTCGCAGATGGTGTCGTAGACCAGCACGTTCTTGCCCGGCGCAACCTTGCCGTCGAGCACGTCCCAGCTGCTGACCACCAGCCCTTCGGCGGCGCCCCAGTGCTCGTTCTGCTCCAGGTTCGGATGCCCGCCGACGGCCAGCACCACCACATCCGGACGCAAATCCATGATGGTCGCCGCGTCAGCCGCCACGCCCAGGCGCAGGTCGACTTTCAGCCGCGCCAGCTCCAGTTGGAACCAGCGGGTGATACCGGCGATCTGGTCCCGTTGCGGCGCCTTGGCGGCGGTGGTGATCTGCCCGCCGATGAATTCCTTCTTCTCGAACAGGGTCACGTCGTGGCCACGCTCGGCCGCCACGCGAGCGGCTTCCATGCCCGCCGGGCCGGCACCGACTACCACCACCTTGCGTTTCGGCCCGGTGGATTTCTCGATGATGTGCGGCACGCCCATGTATTCACGGGAAGTCGCGGCGTTCTGGATGCACAGCACATCCAGGCCCTGATACTGGCGGTCGATGCAGTAGTTGGCGCCGACGCACTGCTTGATCTGGTCGACCTGGCCCATTTTGATCTTGGCGATCAGGTGCGGGTCGGCGATGTGGGCGCGGGTCATACCGACCATATCGACGTAACCGCCTTCCAGGATCCGCGTGGCCTGGTTCGGGTCTTTGATGTTCTGCGCGTGCAGCACGGGAACCTTGACCACTTCCTTGATACCGGCGGCCAGGTGCAGGAATGGCTCCGGTGGATAACTCATGTTCGGAATGACGTTGGCCAGGGTGTTGTGGGTGTCACAACCCGACCCCACCACGCCGATGAAATCCAGCATGCCGGTGTCGTCGTAATACTTGGCGATCTGCTTCATGTCCTCGTGGGACAGGCCGTCTGGGTGGAATTCGTCACCGCAGATGCGCATGCCCACGCAGAAATCATCGCCCACTTCGGCACGCACGGCTTTCAGCACTTCCAGGCCGAACTTCATGCGGCCTTCGAAGCTGCCGCCCCATTCGTCGGTCCGCTTGTTGACCCGCGGGCTCCAGAACTGGTCGATCATGTGCTGGTGCACAGCGGACAGCTCGACGCCGTCCAGGCCACCGGCCTTGGCCCGGCGTGCAGCCTGGGCGTAGTTGCCGATCACCCGCCAGATTTCTTCCGGCTCGATGGTCTTGCAGGTAGCACGGTGCACCGGCTCGCGCACGCCGGACGGCGACATCAGGGTCGGCCAGTTGAAACCGTCCCAACGCGAGCGACGCCCCATGTGGGTAATCTGGATCATGATCTTGGCGCCATGCTTGTGCATGGCATCGGCCAGGTTCTGGAAGTGCGGGATGATGCGGTCGGTGGACAGGTTCACCGAGCTCCACCATTCCTGAGGGCTGTCGATGGCAACCACCGACGAGCCACCGCAGATCGCCAGGCCGATACCGCCCTTGGCCTTCTCTTCGTAATACTTCACGTACCGGTCGGTGGTCATGCCGCCGTCGGTCGCGTAGACCTCGGCGTGGGCGGTGCTGAGCACGCGGTTGCGGATGGTCAGCTTGCCGATCTGGATCGGCTGGAACATTGCTTCAAAAGCCATGGCGCGATCCTCGACTTACAACGGCTTGACGATGAACAGGCCGTCGTCGTGGCCTTCTTCGGAACCACCATAGACCTGCTCGGCCACGGTGCGGATCGAGCTGCCACGCGCGGCGAGGATCTGGTCCATCGCGCCAGCAAACCAGCCCGTGAACATATAGTCGACCTTGCGCCCGACTTTGCCGTACACGTAGACGAACGCCGAGTGTTCGAGCTTGACGCTGGCGGTGCCTTTGTCCAGGTCGATGTCCTGGATCTTGAACAGGCCCCAGCCACGCTGCGACAGACGCTTCATGTAGTGCTCGAACACCGCGACGCCTTCCAGGCCATGGCATTCGGCTTCTTTTTCACACCAGTGCCAGGCGGATTTGTAGCCGGCCTTGTAGAGGATCTCGGCGTAGGCTTCGGCGCCCAGCACTTCTTCGATGCCCATGTGGTTATTGACGAAGAAGTGGCGCGGCACGTACAGCATCGGCAGGGCGTCGGAGGTCCAGACACCGGTTTCGCTGTCGACTTCGATAGGCAGTTGGGGGGCGATTTTGGCCATGAAACTTGACTCCGGAAATTCGTGGTGTTGCCTGCGGCACGGGCGGCCGCAGGTAAAGGATTCAGCGATGCGGTGGCGTTTATTCGCCCCAGACGTCCTTGAGAACGTTCACCCAGTTTTCGCCCATGATCTTGCGCACCACTCGCTCGGAGTGACCGCGCTTGAGCAGCGTCTCGGTGAGGTTCGGGAACTCGCCCACGGTGCGGATGCCCAGCGGGTTGATGATCTTGCCGAAGTTGGTCAGGCGGCGGGCGTAGCCCTTGTCATGGGTCAGCATCTCGAAGAACGCCTGATCGTGACCCTGGGTGAAATCGGTGCCGATGCCGATGGCGTCTTCGCCAACGATGTTCATGGTGTATTCGATGGCTTCGGCGTAGTCGTCGATAGTCGAATCGATGCCCTTGGCCAGGAACGGCGCGAACATGGTCACGCCGACAAAGCCGCCGTGGTCGGCAATGAACTTCAGCTCTTCATCGGACTTGTTGCGCGGGTGTTCCTTCAGGCCGGACGGCAGGCAGTGGGAATAGCAGACCGGTTTCTTCGATTCGAGGATGACCTCTTCGGAGGTCTTGGAACCGACGTGAGACAGGTCGCACATGATGCCGACCCGGTTCATCTCGGCGACGATCTCACGACCGAAGCCCGACAAGCCGCCGTCGCGCTCGTAGCAGCCGGTGCCAACCAGGTTCTGGGTGTTGTAGCACATCTGCACCACGCCGACGCCGAGCTGCTTGAAGATCTCGACGTAGCCGAGCTGGTCTTCGAACGCGTGGGCGTTCTGGAAGCCGAAGATGATGCCGGTCTTGCCCTGCTCCTTGGCGCGACGGATGTCGGCGGTGGTTTTCACCGGGATCACCAGGTCGCTGTTTTCGCGGATCAGTTTCTGGCTGGCAGCAATGTTGTTGATGGTGGCCTGGAAGCCCTCCCACACCGACACGGTGCAGTTGGCCGCCGTCAGGCCGCCCTTGCGCATGTCTTCGAACAGGTCACGGTTCCATTTGGCAATGATCAGCCCGTCGATAACGATGCTGTCGGCGTGCAATTCGGCTGGGCTCATCAGGCAGTCCCCTTTTGTCAGATTTCATGCGCCGAATCGTGTGCCGGCGCTTTGGGGCCAGCATATGCCTGAGGGCCGTGGCGACCGGGTGCAAAAACGACAGGGGAATTGCCGAAAGCGTCAATCGGTGACAAAGGGCAGTGAAGGGCCTGCCGTCACCGTCTGTTCTTTGCCAGGCGCTTGCGCCAGAATCCGCCGCACCACTGGCTTTCACTGGACTCGAGCGGCAACGCGATGAAATCAATCTTCCTGGCTTTGGCACTGATCAGCACCGTCGCCCATGCGACAGAAGACACCGAACCGAACCCTTGCGACGCCGTCGAAAACGACGTCCAGACCCTGGCCTGCTCGGCCTATGGCAGAGCCGCCGCCGAACAATTGCTCAACGAAAACCTGCAAAGCCTCAACGAACGCCTGCAAACCCGCTACGCCAGCGACAAGGCCAAGCTCAGCGACATCACCGGCAAGATCAAGGCAGCCCAGCAATTGTGGCAAAAACAGCGGGACGCCGATTGCGCCATCGCCGCCTTCCCGGCCAAACCCGGCAGCGACGCCTACAAGATCGCGGAAAACGACTGCATGGCCCAGGTGAGCGATGACCGGTCGGAGTTTCTGGAGTCGATTGGGCAGGAGTGACCCAGAGACGCCACTCCGCCCCGCCTACTGTCAACTCTGACAGTAGGCGGATCACAACGAGGATCCTAGGATGACGCCACGCTTCGCTTTGCGGGGGGCCTCGTATGCATGCTCTTACTGTCCTGCCCTTCTACGGCCTGGCCATTTTCATCGCTATCGTGCTGGGCATCGAGGCCGGTCGCCGGATTGGTAACCGTCACCTTGTGCAGGATCCAGAGGGTGCCCGCCAGGGCATCGGCGCGATTGAAGGTGCGGTGTTCGGCCTGTTGGCGCTGTTGATCGCCTTTACCTTTTCCGGCGCCGCCTCGCGCCTGGATCAGCGTCGAGCGCTGATCGTTGCCGAAACCAACGCCATGGGCACCGCCTGGCTGCGCCTGGACCTGTTGCCCGCCAGCGAACAACCGATCGTGCGCCAGGCGTTCCGGGACTATGTCGACGCCCGCATCGAGTATTACCGCGACCTGCGAGAGGACCAGGTCGACGAGACGGCCCATGACCGAGCCAACGCCTTGCAGCAGACCATCTGGAAAAGCACGATCGGCGCCTTGCAGAAGATGCCCACCCCGACGTTGGGCACCAGCGTGCTGCAAGCGCAGAATGAAATGATCGACATCACCACCACCCGCGCCGTGGCCCACGAAACCCACCCGCCCCTGATCATCTACCTGATGCTGGTGACCATGACCCTGGTCAGCGCCGTACTGATCGGCTATGGCATGGCCGGCACGGCGCAACGCCATTGGCTGCACAGCCTGGGCTACGCGACGGTCATGGTGTGCGTGCTGTATGTGATCCTCGATTTCGAGTACCCCCGCTTCGGCGTCATCCGGGTCGACTACTTCGACAAGATCATGCTGGACCTGCGCAAGACCATGGACTGAGGCAAATTCAAGGCGCCCCCACGGGCCGATGTGGATAGACTTGTGCCCTGGACTACCAGACCTTGAAGGCTCAAATGATCATCTGCGGCATTGAAATCAAAGGCAGCGAAGCCATCATCGCCGTTGCCTCGCTGGATCAACAGGGGTTGAGCCATGTCGCGCTCAACACGAAGAAAATCACCCTGGACGACGATGACGAAACTGCCAACGTCAAGGCGTTCGCCACCCAGGTGCGTGCGTTCGTTGGGCAAAACGGCATCGAACGCATCGCCATCAAGAAGCGCAGCAAGAAAGGCGAGTTCGCCGGCGGCCCCACGACGTTCAAGATCGAAGGGATTTTCCAATTACTGGAAGGCTGCGACGTGACGCTGCTGTCACCGCAAACGATCAATGCACAGTACAAAAAACACGACTTTGTCCTGCCGGCGACGCTGAACAAGTATCAGCATGAGGCATACAAGGCGGCGTGTGCGGCGCTGGTGAAACTATAGACCGTCATGGCCGGCCCTTTGTGGGAGCGGGCTTGCTCGCGAAAGCGGAGTGCCAGTCAACATCATCATTACTGATATACCGCTTTCGCGAGCAAGCCCGCTCCCACATCTTCCTTGTATTGCAGCCTCAGACCACCTTGCGCCGATCTTCCCGCGGACACCGCTCGAACCTTGCCCGATAACTGCGGGTGAAATACGACGGCGACTCAAACCCGCAGGCGATACTCACCTCCAGCACACTCATGTCTGTCTGGCGCAGCAGTTGCCGGGCCTTTTCCAGGCGCAGGCGCAGGTAGAAGTTGCTGGGGGTGTCGTTCAGGTGCAGGCGGAACAGACGCTCGAGCTGGCGCCGCGTGACATTGATGGACTCGGCCAGGGCCAGGGTGCTCAGGGGCGGCTCGCTGTGTGCTTCCATCTCACCGATGACGTGCACCAGCTTCTTGTTGCGAATGCCATAGCGGCTGGCGATCTCCATGCGCTGGTGATCCTTGCGCGGCCGGATGCGCCCGAGCACGAACTGCTCGCTGACCTGGATCGCCAGGTCGGCGCCGTGGGCCTGGCCGATCAGGTCGAGCATCAAGTCGATGGAGGCGGTGCCACCGGCGCAGGTGATACGACGGCGGTCGATTTCGAACAGTTCCTGGGTCACGCTGAGCGTTGGATAGGACTCCTTGAACGCCTCGATCGCTTCCCAGTGCAGGGTCACGCGGTGCCCTTCCAGCAACCCAGCTTCGGCCAGGACCACGCTGCCCGTGTCGATACCCCCCAGGGTCACGCCATCGCTGTCCAATCGGTGCAACCAACGCTCCAGCGTCGGGGTGGCGAATTTCAACGGCTCGAACCCCGCCACCACCCACAGGGTCGCGCCTTTCTTCAAGGGTTCCAGTGCAGCATCGGCGTTGACCGACATGCCGTTGCTCGCCAGCACTGCCCCGCCATCGGCACTCAACACATGCCAGCGGTACAGCTCGCCACGAAAGCGATTGGCAACCCGCAACGGCTCGATGGCCGAAATGAAGCCGATGGCCGAAAAACCTGGCATCAACAGAAAGTAGAAATCCTGGGACATGGCGCACTCGGTCGACGGGTAGCGTGGGAATCTTGATACGCCACTTGCCTGAGCCGTTCAAGAGGTCGCTGCAGTGCAAGTGCGCGTCGCCGCAGTGCGTTTTGCAAAGGGGCCGGCTGCGTAACTTGGCATCACCGGCGCACAGACGCCGGGCACTCATAACAATAAGCTGCCGAGGACCCCGCGATGAAACGATTGATCAGCACCTGCGTTCTTGCTTTGAGCGGTACTACTTTCCTGACCAGCGCAGCCATGGCAGCCGAGCCCGCCGCGTGTCAGAACGTGCGCCTGGGCGTGGTCAACTGGACCGACGTGATCGCCACCAGCGCCTTGACCCAAGTGCTGCTCGATGGCCTCGGCTACAAGACCAAACAGACCAGCGCTTCCCAGCAAATCATCTTTGCCGGCATTCGCGACCAGCGCCTGGACATGTTCCTCGGCTACTGGAACCCGCTGATGACCCAGACCATCACTCCCTTCGTCGAAGCCAAGCAGGTGAAGGTGTTGGACCAGCCCAACCTCGGTGATGCACGCGCTACCCTGGCCGTGCCGACGTACCTGGCCGACAAGGGCCTGAAGACCTTCGCCGACATCGCGAAATTCGAGAAGGAGCTGGGCGGCAAGATCTACGGCATCGAGCCGGGCTCCGGCGCCAATACCCAGATCAAGGCGATGATCGCCAAGAATCAGTTCGGCCTGGGCAAATTCCAATTGGTGGAGTCCAGCGAGGCCGGCATGCTCGCGGCGGTGGACCGCGCCGTACGGCGCAAGGAAGCCGTGGTGTTCTTCGGCTGGGCGCCCCATCCCATGAACGTCAACGTGCAGATGACCTACCTGACCGGCAGCGACGATGCTCTCGGCCCGAACGAAGGCAAGGCCACCGTCTGGACCGTCACCGCACCGAACTACGCCGAGCAATGCCCGAACGTCAACCGCCTGCTGAGCAACCTGACCTTCAGCGCCGAAGACGAGAGCCGGATGATGCAGCCGCTGCTCGATCACAAGGATCCGCTGGAGTCGGCCCGGCAATGGCTCAAGGACCATCCGCAGGACAAACAACGCTGGCTCGAAGGCGTGACCACCTTCGACGGCAAGCCGGCCGCCGACAACCTGAAACTGACCAGTAACTGACCGAACGTTCTCCATCTGCGCAGCGCCGAACGGCTGCGCAGTGACTCAACACGCCTGAAGGAAACCGCACCATGAACCACGACGTCATCATCACCTGCGCACTCACCGGTGCTGGCGACACAACCGCCAAGAGCCCTCACGTACCGGTCACTCCGAAGCAGATCGCCGAGGCCGCCGTCGAGGCCGCCAAGGCCGGCGCCACCGTGGTGCATTGCCATGTTCGCGATCCTCGGACCGGCAAGTTCAGCCGCGATGTGGCGCTGTACCGCGAAGTGATGGAGCGCATCCGCGAGGCGGACGTGGACATCATCGTCAACCTCACCGCCGGCATGGGGGGCGACCTGGAAATCGGTGCCGGTGAACGCCCCATGGAGTTCGGCCCCAACACCGACCTGGTGGGCCCGTTGACCCGCCTGGCCCATGTCGAGGAGCTGCTGCCGGAAATCTGCACCCTGGATTGCGGCACCCTGAACTTCGGCGACGGCGACACCATTTATGTCTCCACCCCGGCGCAGCTGCGGGCTGGCGCCAGGCGCATCACCGAACTGGGGGTCAAGGCCGAACTGGAAATCTTCGACACCGGCCACCTGTGGTTCGCCAAGCAGATGATCAAGGAAGGCCTGCTGGACAACCCGCTGTTCCAACTCTGCCTCGGCATCCCGTGGGGTGCGCCGGCCGACACCACCACCATGAAAGCCATGGTCGACAACCTGCCGGCGGACGCGGTGTGGGCCGGCTTCGGTATCGGCCGCATGCAGATGCCGATGGCCGCCCAGGCGGTACTGCTCGGCGGCAACGTGCGGGTCGGGCTGGAAGACAACCTGTGGCTGGATAAGGGCGTGCTTGCCACCAATGGGCAACTGGTCGAACGCGCCAGCGAAATTCTCAGTCGCCTCGGGGCACGGGTACTCACCCCGGCTGAAGGGCGTAAGAAGATGGGGCTGACCAAGCGTTGAACCGAACCCGCACATCACACCTGCTGGGGACGCAGATTTTTTGTACACCACAGAACAAAGGTGGGAGCGGGCTTGCTCGCGAAGACGGTATTCCGTTCACGAGATAGCCATTGGATGTACCGGCCTCTTCGCGAGCAAGCCCGCTCCCACATTTAGATCGCTACACACTTCAGGAAATCACCATGCGCTTTATCACGGACATCAAAACCTTCGCCGCCCTGGGCAGCGGTGTGATCGGCAGCGGCTGGGTCAGCCGCGCCCTGGCCCATGGCCTGGACGTCGTGGCCTGGGACCCCGCGCCGGGCGCCGAGGCAGCCCTGCGCAAGCGTGTCGCCAATGCCTGGGGCGCGCTGGAAAAACAAGGCTTGGCGCCCGGCGCCTCCCAGGACCGCCTGCGTTTCGTCGCCACTATCGAAGAATGCGTGCGCGACGCCGATTTCATCCAGGAAAGCGCTCCCGAACGCCTGGAACTCAAACTCGAGCTGCACAGCCAGATCAGTGCCGCCGCCAAGCCAGACGCATTGATCGGCTCCAGCACCTCGGGACTGTTGCCGAGCGAGTTCTACGAAGGGTCCACCCATCCGGAGCGCTGCGTGGTCGGCCATCCGTTCAATCCGGTGTATTTGTTGCCGCTGGTAGAGGTGGTGGGCGGCAGGCACACCGCGCCCGAGGCGGTCCAGGCCGCCATGCAGGTGTATGAATCACTGGGCATGCGGCCCCTGCACGTGCGCAAGGAAGTACCCGGCTTCATCGCCGACCGACTGCTCGAAGCGCTGTGGCGCGAGGCGCTGCATCTGGTCAACGACGGCGTGGCCACCACGGGTGAGATTGATGACGCCATCCGCTTTGGCGCAGGGCTGCGCTGGTCGTTCATGGGCACGTTCCTGACGTACACCCTGGCCGGCGGCGACGCCGGGATGCGCCACTTCATGGCCCAGTTCGGCCCGGCCCTGCAACTGCCGTGGACCTACCTGCCGGCCCCGGAACTGACCGAGAAACTGATCGACGATGTGGTAGACGGAACGCGCGAACAACTGGGCAACCACAGCATCCCGGCCCTGGAGCGCTATCGTGATGATTGCTTGCTGGCGGTGTTGGAAGCGGTGAAGGTCACAAAAGAAAAACATGGGATGGCCTTCACCGAGTAATCCTGGATTTCCGGGCCTAGTCATCTGGCCTCATCGCGAGCAGGCTCGCTCCCACAGGTTTGGCGGTGTGAACACCATTGATTTCACCCAGCAGATCCCCTGTAGGAGCGAGCCTGCTCGCGATAGCGCCAGTCCAGCCAAACAACTGTCGGAAACTGAACCATGCCCACCCTCACCACCTACCAAACCCACATCCGCCCCGAATGGGTCGATTACAACGGCCATCTGCGCGACGCCTATTACCTGCTGATTTTCAGCTACGCCACCGACGCGCTGATGGACCTGCTCGGCATGGACAGCCTGAACCGTGACACCAGCGGCCATTCGCTGTTCACCCTCGAACTGCACCTCAACTACCTGCACGAAGTGAAGGTGGACGTCGACGTGGAAGTGCGCACGCAAATCATCGGCCATGATGCGAAGCGCCTGCACCTCTACCACAGCCTGCACCTGGCCGGCGGGGATAAAGCGCTGGCGGGTAATGAGCAAATGCTGCTGCACGTCGACCTGGCCGGCCCGCACTCGGCGCCTTTCACGGAACCGACCCTGGGCAAACTCAAGGCCTTGCTTGAAGCTCAAGCCGACCTGCCGACCCCGGCCTACATCGGTCGGGTCATCGCCCTGCCCCCTGCCCGATAGGACTGGAGACCGTCATGAACACCGCCGCCGCGTTTGCCGACTTCCGCCGTTACCCGTTGGTCCAGGCACTGACCGCCGCAACGTCCCTGACCGACCGGGTGCAGGTTACCTGGGCCGATGGCCGGATCAGTCCGTTTCACCATCAATGGTTGCGGGACAATTGCCCTTGCCCGGTATGCGTCTACACCGTCACCCGTGAACAGGTGCTGGAAATCGTCGATGTGCCTGAAGACCTGGCACCGACCGCGACACGCCTCGACGACGAAGGTTGCCTGTGCGTGGATTGGCAGGACGGTCACCAGAGCCGCTTCGATCCAGGCTGGCTGCGCGCCCATGCCTACGACGACCAGTCCAGGGCCGAGCGCCTGGCGGGCAGACCGCGGCGCCAGCTCTGGCAGCACGATTTGCAAATACCGGTATTCGATTACCAGGCCCTGATGGACGAGCCCGGCGCCTTGCTGCAATGGCTGCTGGCAGTACGCGACATCGGCCTGACCCAGGTGCGCGGCGTCCCCACCGAGCCCGGTTCGCTGAAACAGGTCGCCCAAAAGATCTCCTTCATTCGCGAAAGCAACTTCGGCGTGCTGTTCAACGTGCAATCGAAGGCCGACGCCGACAGCAATGCGTACACCGCTTTCAACCTGCCCCTGCACAGCGACTTGCCAACCCGGGAATTGCAGCCGGGCTTGCAGTTTTTGCATTGCCTGGTGAACGACGCCGAGGGCGGCGAGAGCATTTTTGTCGACGGCTTTGCCATCGCCGAGGCCCTGCGCCAGGAAGACCCGGAGGCCTTCGATGCGCTGTGCCGGATCCCGGTGGAATTTCGCAACAAGGACCGCCACAGCGACTACCGCTGCCTGGCGCCCATCATCGCTTTGGATGCCCTGGGGCAGGTGGCCGAAATCCGCATGGCGAACTTCCTGCGCGGGCCATTCGACACGTCGGTCGAGCAGATGCCGAGACTCTATCGCGCCTATCGCCGCTTCATCGCCCTGACCCGCGAGCCACGATTCCGGGTCATGCGGCGCCTGGAGCCCGGCCAGCTCTGGTGCTTTGACAACCGCCGCACCCTGCACGCCCGCAATGCCTTCGACCCGGCTACCGGAGGCAGGCATTTCCAGGGTTGCTATGTGGATCGGGATGAGCTGTTGTCGCGGATTCTGGTGTTGCAGCGCTAGACCGCGTCATCGTTCATCGCGAGCAGGCTCGCTCCCACAAGGGATATGCGGTCCCCTGTGGGAGCGAGCCTGCTCGCGATAGCGGTCTATCCGACAACCCGACAATCCCTGATTCAAGCAGGCAAAAAAATCCCCGATCAAGCCGTGACAGGATCGGGGCAGGTTGCATTACTGGAGGAGCTTTCGCGCGAGGGTGACCAAACCATCGTGATCCAGCTTGAGGCCAGTGTGCCCCAGTCGCCGCCGTGAGGAGTTAACCGAAAACGACCTGTTCATAGGTATCCGTGCCATTGCGACAATCTGCCCTTGCCGCCGCTTCGGGTGGCTACCAGAATCGAGGCAGACCCCAATCCCCGAACAAGGAAAAGCGTCATGATGTACGCCGATTTGATCGACCAGGAAGACCTGTTGGGCCACCTCAAGTCCCTGGGCCTGCAGATACCCAACGGTTACACCGCCGAGCAGGCCTGCTTGTGCGCCGTGCGCGGCCTGGACAACGCTCGCGCCAACGACCTGCGTCGGATGGTCAGGGACATGTACACCAGCAGCGCAACCATACTGCCGGCCGTGCGCCAGGCGATCGAAGAGCAGTTGTTGCCGGCATTGGCGGATTACCAGAAAAACCACAACACCTGAAACCAATCGCGAGCAGGCTCGCTCCCTCAAGGACCTGCGGTGTGCACACTACTTATGGCATCCGCAACATCCCCTGTGGGAGCGAGCCTGCTCGCGATGAAAGCGCCTCGGTCTACAGCCTCACACTGGCAAACGTCGACTCATTACGCGCCTGGCTCAACGCCGACAGCGGGCCGGACAATGGCGACAGCACCATGGCCTGTGGCAGCGGCACCATGGCGACCTGTTGCGTGGTGTTGGAGCCGACGCGCTCGTCTCGTGGCGGAATGCCGAAGTATTCGCGGTAGCACTTGGAGAAGTGCGGCGTGGAGACGAAACCGCACACCGAGGCCACTTCGATGATCGACATCGGCGTCTGCTTGAGCAGTTGCCGTGCCCGGATCAGTCGCAGCTTGAGGTAATAGCGCGACGGCGAGCAGTGCAGGTATTTCTGGAACAGGCGCTCCAGCTGACGTCGGGACACGGCGACATACACCGCCAGTTCGTCCAGGTCGATCGGTTCTTCCAGATTGGCCTCCATCAGCGCAACGATTTCCTGCAGCTTCGGCTGGTTGGTGCCGAGCATGTGCTTGAGCGGCACGCGCTGGTGATCCTGCTCGTTGCGAATGCGCTCATAGACGAACATTTCGGAAATCGCCGCCGACAGCTCGCGACCATGATCGCGACTGATCAGGTGCAGCATCATGTCCAACGGCGCGGTGCCGCCAGAGCTGGTGAAGCGGTTGCGGTCGAGGGTGAATAGACGAGTGCTCATCGACACCCGCGGGAAAGCTTCCTGCATCGCCGCCAGGCATTCCCAGTGCACACTGCAATCGAAGCCGTCCAGCAGGCCGGCGCAGGCCAGGGCCCAACTGCCGGTGCAGACCGCGCCCAGGCGGCGCGATTGGCGTGCCTGACCTTGCAGCCAGGACACGTGCTCACGGGTCACAGTGCGCTGGATGCCGATACCGCCACACACAATGACAGTGTCCAGGTGTGGTGCTTTGTGCATGGAGGCGTCGGGGGTGATCTGCAGACCGTCACTGGCCCAGACTTGCCCGCCGTCGACGGTGAGGGTGGTCCAGCGATACAGCTCGCGACCGGATAACTGGTTGGCCATGCGCAGCGGTTCTACCGCGGACGCCAGGGAAATCAGCGTGAAATTGTCCAGCAGCAAAAAGCCGATGGATTGAGGCGCACGGTTCTGGGGTTGGGCCCCGGAGTTGGACGTCGTCATCGCGGTATCTCCTCACACAAAGCGGGTGATGGCCTCAGGCGGAGGCTCTTGTTATTGCCATCGTCCTGTTGCCAGAGACGGGCTTTTCGGTGATAGAGCAATTGCCGTGCCTAAAGTTGAATGTGTGTTCAATAACTCCTGAAAACGACATCGCGCCCTGTCTAAACAAGGTGCGCATCGAGTACGGATATCAGCACTATTCTCGGCTGGCGACGGCTGTCACGGTGGGCGGTGAGCAGTTCGGTAGCACTTGTGGTAACTGGGCTGCGCCGCTTGCGCAACCGGTATCACCATAGGATGGGTGACCAACGGTCGGGCGCCGTAAAACGGCTGGCCCGACAAACGGCGTCTTGTCTGTTAGCGACGCGCTAAAAGGTGGCGTGCCTGGGGCCTGCTGCTCATTTTTCGAGCGATTTGAAAGCATTTGTGGCGAGGGGATTTATCCCCGTTGGGGCGCGAAGCGGCCCCTCAGTTTTTTCTGATACAGCGAGTCATTTGAATGAGGGGCCGCTTCGCAGCCCAACGGGGATTTATCCCCTCGCCACAGGTGCCGGGTGTTGTCAGCACTCCACCGCACTGACCGCCAACCCGCCCCGCGAAGTCTCTTTATATTTGTCATGCATGTCGGCGCCGGTATCCCGCATGGTACGGATCACCCGGTCCAGGGAAATGAAATGCTGGCCGTCGCCGCGCAGCGCCATCTGTGCAGCGTTGATAGCTTTCACGGCGGCAATGGCGTTGCGCTCGATGCACGGCACCTGTACCAGGCCCCCCACCGGATCGCAGGTCAGGCCGAGGTTGTGTTCCAGGCCGATTTCCGCCGCGTTGCACAGTTGTTCCGGCGTAGCGCCCAACACCTCCGCCAGCCCTGCCGCTGCCATGGCGCAGGCCGAGCCCACTTCCCCCTGGCAGCCGACTTCGGCGCCGGAGATCGACGCATTCTTCTTGCAGAGAATGCCCACCGCCGCCGCACCGAGGAAATAATCCACCACGTTGGCGTCGGTAACGTCCTCGCTGAACTTCATGAAGTAATGCAGCACCGCCGGAATGATGCCCGCCGCGCCATTCGTCGGCGCCGTCACCATGCGCCCACCGGCAGCGTTCTCCTCGTTGACCGCCAGGGCGTACAGGTTGACCCATTCCATCGCGCTCAACGTCGAGCCGATGACATTGGGCTTGTTCAACTCCTGCAAGCTGCGGTGCAACTTGGCCGCACGCCGACGCACGTTCAAACCGCCGGGCAGAATGCCTTCATGCTTGAGGCCATGCTCGACGCATTCCTGCATGGCGCGCCAGAGTTTCATCAGACCGCTGCGAATTTCTTCTTCCGAACGCCAGACCTTTTCGTTGGCCATCATCAACTCGGCGACGCGCAGGTTGTGAGTGCGACACAGCTCAAGCAACTCTTGGGCACTGGAAAAATCGTAAGGCAACTCGGTCGTGTCCAGGTCCACCACGCCGCTGGACGCCTGGGCCTGATCGACCACGAAGCCGCCGCCGACCGAATAGTAAGTGTCACGGTGCAACTCGCCGTTGTCGCCTTCGGCCACCAGCGTCATTGCGTTGGGGTGGAACGGCAGGTTTTCATCGATCAGGCGCATGTCCCGTGCCCAGATGAATGGCACCGAGAGGCGGTTATCCAGCAGCAGGGTTTCGGTTTCCCGCAGCCGCTCGATGCGCGGGCCGATCTGCGACGGGTCGATTGCGTCCGGCCACTCTCCCATCAAGCCCATGATCACCGCGTTGTCGCTGCCATGGCCAATACCGGTGGCCGACAACGAACCGTATAACTGCACTTCGATCCGGCGCACATTCTCCAGAAGCGACATCCCGCGCAGCGCCTCAACGAACAGCGCCGCGGCGCGCATGGGCCCCACGGTGTGGGAACTGGACGGACCGATACCGATTTTAAACAGGTCGAAAACACTGATTGCCATTGCCTAGAACCTCCAGAACGGGCACCGGAGCGCCCAGTGACGGAGCTGCTACGCTCAACGCCGGGATGGCCGCATCATCCGGCTTTTGCCTTGGGGTTCGACGTCTGACACCGACGCAATCATGCCCACCAACGTCGCCTGGTTTACGACCGGCTCCTGCGCCGTTTTTTTGCGTGTCAGGGACCGGCCAGGGGCGGAAAAAATCTGTAAACGACGTCACCGACACTGGATGCGACCATCCCTGTACTGGATACGACCCACCCTGTAGGCGACAGATTTGCACTGGTACATGATCGGTTACGGCTCGTTTTCAAGGCCGCGTGTCGAGACAGTGTTCACGCGCCACCAACCGCAACACTCATACAAAGCGCGGTTGTCCGACCGGACACCGCCGATAAAACACCAGGAGTCCACTCATGAAAGGTTCCAAGCCGTTGTTGTTGGCCGCCATGCTGAGTCTTCCGATGCTGGCCAACGCTGCTGAACCCGCACAATGCAGCACCGTCAACTTCTCCGACGTCGGTTGGACCGACATCACCGTGACCACCGCCACCACCAGCGTGATTCTCCAGGCCCTGGGCTACAAGACCAAGACCACCATGATTTCCGTACCGGTGACCTACAAGTCCCTGGCCGACGGCAAGAACATGGATGTATTCCTCGGCAACTGGATGCCGACCATGGAGAACGACATCAAGCCCTACCGCGATGCCGGCACCGTGGAAACCGTGCGCACCAACCTCAAGGGGGCCAAGTACACCCTCGCCGTGCCCCAGGGCCTGTACGACAAGGGCCTGCATGATTTCTCCGACATCGCCAAATTCAAGAAAGAACTCGACGGCAAGATCTATGGCATCGAGCCGGGCAACGATGGTAACCGGCTGATCCAAAGCATGATCGACAAGAACGCCTTCGGTCTGAAGGACGCCGGCTTCAAGGTTGTCGAATCCAGCGAAGCGGGCATGCTGTCGCAGGTTGAGCGGGCCTCGAAACGCGGCACCGACGTGGTGTTCCTCGGCTGGGCACCGCACCCGATGAATACCCGCTTCAAGATCCAGTACCTGACCGGCGGCGATGACTTCTTCGGTCCGGAATTTGGCGCAGCCACCGTGGCGACCAACACCCGCAAGGGTTACGTCCAGGAATGCAGCAACGTCGGCCAGCTGTTGAAGAACCTTGAGTTCACCGTCGACATGGAAAGCAAACTGATGGGCAACGTGCTCGACGACAAGATGAAGCCGGAGGCCGCCGCCAAGGCCTGGCTGCAGAAAAACCCACAAGTACTCGATAGCTGGCTCGCTGGCGTGACCACCATTGACGGTAAACCTGGCCTGGAAGCCGTGAAAGCCAAGCTCGCCCAGTAATCGTTATGCCGGGCGGGTTCGCCCGCCCGGGCTGTTTATCCCTTGCATGCGGACGTTCATACCATGCTGATTGATCAGAAAATACCCTTAGGCCAGTACATCGCGAGCTTCGTCGAATGGCTGACGCAACACGGCGCCAGTACCTTCGATGCCATCGCCGCGTCACTTGAAGCGATGATCCACGGCGTGACATTTGCGCTGACCTGGTTCAACCCGCTGGCGTTGATCGGCCTTATCGCCCTGCTGGCACACTTCATCCAGCGCAAATGGGGCCTGACGGTATTCGTCATCGCGTCGTTCCTGCTGATCCTGAACCTGGGTTACTGGCAGGAAACCATGGAAACCCTCGCCCAGGTGATGTTCGCCACCCTGGTTTGCGTAGTGATCGGCGTGCCGCTGGGCATTGTTGCCGCGCACAAGCCGATGTTCTACACGATGATGCGTCCGGTGCTCGATCTGATGCAGACCGTACCGACCTTCGTGTACCTCATTCCTACCCTGACCCTTTTCGGTCTGGGTGTGGTCCCGGGCCTGATCTCAACGGTGGTGTTCGCGATTGCCGCGCCCATCCGCCTGACTTACCTGGGCATCTGCGACGTTCCGGAAGAACTGATGGACGCCGGCAAGGCCTTCGGCTGCTCCCGTCGCCAGCTCCTGTCGCGCATCGAACTGCCCCATGCGATGCCCAGCATCGCGGCCGGTGTCACCCAGTGCATCATGCTGTCGTTGTCGATGGTGGTGATCGCCGCGCTGGTGGGCGCCGATGGCCTGGGCAAACCCGTGGTCAACGCACTGAACACCGCCGATATCGCCCTGGGCTTCGAAGCAGGCCTGGCAATCGTACTGCTGGCGATCATGCTCGACCGAATCTGCAAACAACCCGACGCAAAAGCAGGGGGTGACGCATGAGCATCATTCGTTTCGAAGACGTCGATGTCATTTTCTCCAACCGCCCCAAGGCCGCACTGGACCTGCTGGACAAAGGTTTTTCGCGTCCGGAGATCCTGCAGCAGACCGGCCTGATCGTTGGCGTGGAAAAAGCCAGCCTGTCCATCGAGAAAGGTGAGATCTGCGTCCTGATGGGCCTTTCCGGTTCTGGCAAATCCAGCCTGCTGCGCTGCATCAACGGCTTGAACACCGTCAGTCGTGGCAAGTTGTTCGTCGAGCACGAAGGACGGCAGATCGACATCGCCTCCTGCTCCCCTGCCGAACTGAAGATGATGCGCACCAAGCGCATCGCCATGGTGTTCCAGAAGTTCGCCCTGATGCCTTGGCTGACCGTGCGCGAGAACATCAGCTTCGGCCTGGAAATGCAGGGCCGCCCCGAGAAGGAACGACGCAAGCTGGTGGATGAAAAACTCGAGCTGGTGGGCCTGACCCAGTGGCGCAACAAGAAACCCAACGAGCTGTCCGGCGGTATGCAGCAGCGGGTGGGCCTGGCCCGTGCCCTGGCGATGGACGCCGACATTCTGCTGATGGACGAACCCTTCTCGGCCCTCGACCCGCTGATCCGCCAAGGCCTGCAGGATGAGTTGCTGGTACTGCAACGCAAACTGCAGAAGACCATCGTGTTCGTCAGCCATGACCTGGACGAAGCCCTGAAACTGGGCAGCCGTATCGCGATCATGAAGGATGGCAAGATCATCCAGTACAGCAAGCCGGAAGAGATCGTGCTGAACCCGGCGGACGACTATGTGCGCACCTTCGTCGCCCATACCAACCCGCTCAACGTGCTCTGCGGTCGCAGCCTGATGCGCACCCTGGACAATTGCAAGCGCATCAACGGTTCGGTGTGCCTGGATCCGGGCGGTGACTCCTGGCTCGACCTGGCCGAGGGCAACACCATCAAGGGTGCACGCCAGAACGGAGCGGCACTGGATCTGCAGAACTGGGTCCAGGGGCAACCCGTCGACGGCCTGGGTCGTCGCCCGACACTGGTAGACTCCAACATCGGCATGCGCGATGCGTTGCAGATTCGCTACCAGACCGGCAACAAACTGGTGCTCCACGACAACCAGAAAGTGGTCGGGATCCTCGGCGACAGCGAGCTGTACCACGCGCTGCTCGGCAAGAACCTGGGCTGAGCCCACCCCAACAAAAACGCCGTGAGAGATCGCGGCGTTTTTGTTGGTGCGGTGTTCAAGCCAAACACCGCCCCTGTGGCGAGGGGATTTAGCGAAACGTCGCACCGCCCCGTTGGGTTGCGAAGCGACCCCAAGACGGTTGAATGCAATAAACCAGATATACCGAGGCGGCAGTTTTAGGGCTGCTTTGCAGCCCAACGGGGATAAATCCCCTCGCCACAACAGTGTTTACAACTGTCGGTCCAGTTGCATCATGCGCTCGCTGAAACGATGCCAGTCACGGGTCGCCAACGCGGCCTGTTCCTGCTCGATCTGCACATCCCGGCGCATGGCCTTGTGCAAGCCAAACATGAAGAACACCAGCACCACCGAGAACGGTAATCCGGCCAGCACCACCATGGTTTGCATGGCTTCGAAGTTACCGGCAAACAACAGACCGATGGTCACCAGCGTAATCACCACCGACCAGAAGATCCGCAGCCAATGTGGCGCATCTTCATCCACCGTGCCGCCCTTGCACGAAAGGTTGGCCATCATCACGGCACCGGAGTCCGCCGGTGTCAGGAACAGCACGAAACCGACAAAGATCGACACGCCGATTACCACTTTCGACGCCGGGTAATGCTCGAGCAATTGGTAGATCGCCATGGAGGGCTGTTCCAGCGCCGTCTTGCCCAGTTCCACGGCGCCCTGGTTCATCACCAGGTCCAGGGCCGAGTTACCGAAGATCGACAGCCAGGCCAAGGTAAAGCCCAGGGGAATCAACAACACGCCGGCCACCAGTTCGCGCACCGTGCGGCCACGGGAAATACGCGCAATGAACATGCCCACGAATGGCGCCCAGGAAATCCACCAGGCCCAGTAGAACAGGGTCCACAGGCCCAGCCAGCGGTCGGCCTCGGCGCCGTCGCCCTGATACACGTACAGGTCGAAAGTCTTCAGTACCACGCCGTTGAGGTAATCGCCGATGTTCTGCACGAAGCCGTTGAGCAGGTGCAGGGTCGGACCGAACAGCAAGACGAAGATCAGCAAGCAACTGAACAGCACGATGTTCAGGTTGGACAGCCGGCGGATGCCGTTTTCCACACCGGACACGGCCGCGACGGTCGCCACGGTGCTCATGACGATGATCACGATCAGCAGGTTGGTGTTGCTGTGTGCCATGCCAAACAGGTTTTCCAGCCCGGACGCGACCTGCAGGGAACCGATCCCCAGGTTCGTCACCAACCCCAGCAAGGTCACGAACATGCCGAAACCGTCCACGGCGTGTCCGGCAGCCCCCTTGACCCAACGTTCGCCCACCAGCGGATACAACGCCGAACGCAAGGCCAGTGGCTGATGATGCCGGTAGGCGAAATACGCCACGGCCAGGCCGACCAGAGCGTAGATCGCCCAACCGTGCAGGCCCCAATGCAGGAAGGTTAGCTGCACCGCCTGACGCGCCGCCTGATGGGTACCGGCCGCGCCCTCCGGCGGATTGAAGAAGTGATCCAACGGCTCGGAGGCGCCGAAGTACAGCAGCGAAATACCGATGCCCGACGAAAACAGCATCCCGGCCCAGGCCCCGTAGCTAAAGTCCGGCGTATCGTCCCGGCTGCCCAGCTTGAGCTTGCCGTAGGAAGAAAATGCCAGGCCGACCACGAAGACCAGATAGGCCGCAATCACCACCATGTAGTACCAGCCGAAGCTGCGCGACAGCCACGCCTGGGCGATGCCGAGCAACCGACCGGCCTCCTGCGGCGTGGCGATCAGGACGGCGGTCAGCAGCAGGATCAACACGGTGGAGGTGTAGAACACCCAACCGTTGACCGTCACCTTCTGCGGTGGGTTTTTTATTAGAGAGGCAGAACTCATTGCACGGATGCTCCAGGCAGTGCGAGAGAAGGACATGACACGCAATCCCCGACCAATCGGTAAGTGGGCAGCCGACCGGCGGGTGTTATAAAGACACCCGCAAAGCGCCTGCCCCGCAAATCGTGGGTCATAGGCTTCGGATGTCTTGTTTCTGCGCCATTTACACGTAGGAAATTTCGGTAAATCGCGACGAATTGTCGCAGAGCTTATTCTTTGTTGATTGAACGTTCAATCAAAACAAAATAGACTGGCCCTCGATGGCTGGACGTGACCCGTCCGCCGGATGGCCTAAGGAGATGTGCAGATGCCCAAGGTCGGTATGCAACCCATACGCCGCCAGCAATTGATCGAAGCCACGTTGCAGGCTGTCGATCAGGTCGGGATGGGGGACGCCAGCATTGCGCTGATTGCCCGCTTGGCCGGTGTCTCGAATGGCATCATCAGTCACTACTTTCAGGACAAGAATGGCCTGATCGCGGCCACGGCCCAGTACCTGATGACTGTCCTGAGCGAGAACGTCACCGCGCGCCGTCAGGCGCTGGAGGATACGAGCCCGCGGGCGCACCTCAAGGTGATCATCGAAGGCAACTTCGACGCCAGCCAGGTCAACGGCCCGGCAATGAAAACCTGGCTGGCCTTCTGGGCCACCAGCATGCATCACCCGTCTTTGCACAGGTTGCAGCGGATCAACGATCACCGTCTGTATTCCAACCTGTGTTGCCAGTTCCGTCGCGTGTTGCCCGTCGATGAGGCGCGCAGTGCGGCACGGGGCCTGGCCGCTCTGATCGACGGGTTGTGGCTGCGCGGCGCGCTGTCGGGAGACGCGTTCGACACCGCCCAGGCACACCGGATCGCTTACGAATACATGGATTTCCAACTGGCCAAGTCAGGGGCGCCAGAGCACACAGAACCGCTCGACTCCTGAACCGCCACCGACCCGCGTAGTCAGCTGTGAAGGACGCGCCCGGTGGATACGCCAACCACTTATGCACTTGCGAGGACTTTATGGCCCGTTTCGAACTGCAAAAACTCTACATCGATGGCGCGTACAGCGATGCCAGCGGCGACGCCACTTTCGAAGCCATCAACCCGGCCAACGGTGAAGTGCTCGCCCTGGTGCAACGCGCGACCAAGGAAGACGTCGAGCGCGCCGTGGTCAGCGCCGAAAAGGGTCAGAAAGTCTGGGCGGCCATGACCGCCATGCAGCGCTCGCGCATCCTGCGCCGCGCCGTGGACATCCTGCGCGAGCGCAACGATGAACTGGCCGCGCTGGAAACCCTGGACACCGGCAAGGCCTACTCCGAAACCCGTTACGTGGATATCGTCACCGGCGCCGACGTGCTGGAGTACTACGCCGGCCTGGTGCCCGCCATCGAAGGCGAGCAGATCCCGCTGCGCGACACCTCTTTTGTCTACACCCGTCGCGAGCCCCTGGGCGTGGTGGCCGGTATCGGCGCATGGAACTACCCGATCCAGATCGCCCTCTGGAAATCCGCCCCGGCCCTGGCGGCCGGCAACGCGATGATCTTCAAGCCAAGCGAAGTCACCTCGCTGACCACCCTCAAGCTGGCCGAGATCTACACCGAAGCAGGCGTTCCGGCGGGTGTCTTCAACGTCCTGACCGGCAGCGGTCGTGAAGTCGGCACCTGGCTGACCGAGCACCCACGCATCGAGAAAGTCTCCTTCACCGGCGGTACCGACACCGGCAAGAAAGTCATGGCCAGCGCTTCGAGCTCGTCGCTCAAGGACGTGACCATGGAGCTGGGCGGCAAGTCGCCGTTGATCATCTGCGACGACGCCGACCTCGATCGCGCCGCCGACACTGCGATGATGGCCAACTTCTACAGTTCCGGCCAGGTCTGCACCAACGGCACCCGCGTGTTCGTACCGAGCCATCTCAAGGCTGCATTCGAAGCCAAGATTGCCGAACGCGTGGCGCGCATCCGCGTGGGAAATCCAGAGGACGAAAACACCAACTTCGGCCCGCTGGTGAGCTTCGCCCACATGGAGAGCGTGTTGGGCTACATCGAGAAAGGCAAGGCTGAAGGCGCACGCCTGCTGTGCGGCGGCGGTCGCCTGACCGACGGCGAGTTTGCCAAGGGTGCATTCGTCGCTCCGACGGTGTTCACCGACTGCACAGACGACATGACCATCGTGCGCGAAGAAATCTTTGGCCCGGTGATGAGCATCCTCACCTATGACACCGAGGAAGAAGTCATCCGCCGCGCCAACGATACTGATTTCGGCCTGGCTGCCGGCGTCGTGACCCGCGACCTCAACCGCGCCCACCGCATCATTCACCAACTGGAAGCCGGTATCTGCTGGATCAACGCCTGGGGCGAGTCCGACGCCAAGATGCCGGTCGGTGGCTACAAGCAATCGGGCGTGGGCCGCGAGAACGGGATCAGCTCGCTGAACAACTTCACGCGCATCAAATCGGTACAGGTCGAGTTGGGCAATTACGCGTCGGTGTTCTGATCTGACGTTGGACCTGGGGACGGGCGGAGGCTTTTATGGCGAGGGGATTTATCCCCGCTGGGCTACGGAGTAGCCCCAAAAGCTGCGAACTCATTCTGCCTGACACACCGAGATCCCAGGTTCCGGGGCTGCTTCGCAGCCCAGCGGGGATAAATCCCCTCGCCACAAGTTGCGCGGCGCCAAGGCAACCGCGACCTGAACCCATTAAAAGAGGGTGCATTTCATGTCCCAAGAATTCGATTACATCATCATCGGTGCCGGCTCGGCCGGTAACACCCTGGCAACCCGCCTGACCGAAGACGAAGGCGTCACCGTCCTGCTGCTCGAAGCCGGCGGCCCGGACTATCGTCTGGACTTCCGCACCCAGATGCCCGCCGCCCTGGCGTTCCCGCTGCAAGGCCGGCGCTACAACTGGGCCTACGAGACCGACCCGGAGCCGCACATGAACGGCCGCCGCATGGAGTGCGGTCGCGGCAAGGGGCTGGGTGGTTCTTCGTTGATCAATGGCATGTGCTACATCCGTGGCAACGCCCTGGACTATGACAACTGGGCAAAACTGCCTGGCCTCGAAGACTGGACCTATCTGGACTGCCTGCCGTATTTCCGCAAGGCGGAAACCCGTGACATCGGCCCGAACGACTACCACGGCGGCGACGGTCCGGTCAGCGTGACCACGCCCAAGCCCGGCAACAACCCACTGTTCCAGGCCATGGTCGAAGCCGGCGTCCAGGCCGGTTACCCGCGCACCGAAGACCTCAACGGTTATCAGCAGGAAGGCTTCGGCCCGATGGACCGCACGGTCACGCCGAATGGCCGTCGCGCCAGCACCGCCCGCGGTTACCTGGACGTCGCCAAGAAGCGCTCGACCCTGACCATCATCACCCACGCCCTGACCGACAAGATCCTGTTCGAAGGCAAGCGTGCCGTGGGTGTGCGTTACCTGGTAGGTGCCGCCGAGGAACGCGTCGAGGCCCGTGCCCGCCGGGAAGTGCTGCTGTGCTCCGGCGCCATCGCCTCCCCGCAAATTCTGCAACGCTCTGGCGTCGGTCCGGCCCAGTTGCTCAAGAGCCTCGACATTCCGGTGGTCCACGACCTGCCGGGCGTGGGTGAGAACCTGCAGGATCACCTCGAACTGTACCTGCAATACGCCTGCACCCAACCGGTTTCGCTGTACCCCTCGCTGCTCTGGTACAACCAGCCGGCGATCGGTGCCGAGTGGCTGTTCAACGGCACCGGCATTGGCGCCAGCAACCAGTTCGAAGCCGGCGGCTTCATCCGCACCCGACCGGAGTTCGAGTGGCCGAACATTCAGTATCACTTCCTGCCGGTGGCGATTAACTACAACGGCAGCAACGGTGTGAAGGAACACGGCTTCCAGGCGCACATGGGCTCCATGCGCTCGCCGAGCCGCGGCCGGATCCGACTGAAGTCCAAGGACCCGCGCCAGCATCCGAGCATCCTGTTCAACTACATGGCCACCGAGCAGGACTGGCAAGAGTTCCGCGACGGCATCCGCCTGACCCGCGAAATCATGCAACAGCCGGCGCTCGATGCGTTCCGCGGCCGCGAGATCAGCCCGGGCATCGAGGTGCAGACTGACGAGCAACTGGACCAGTTCATCCGCGAACACGCCGAAACCGCGTTCCACCCGTCCTGCTCGTGCAAGATGGGCACCGACGACATGGCCGTGGTCGATGGCGAAGGCCGTGTGCACGGCCTGCAAGGCTTGCGCGTGGTGGATGCTTCGATCATGCCGATCATCACCACTGGCAACCTGAACGCGCCGACGATCATGATGGCCGAGAAAATCGCCGACAAAATTCGCGGCCGCCAGCCCCTGCCCCGCAGCACCGCGCCGTATTATGTCGCCGGCGACGCGCCGGTGCGGGGCAAGCCGGTGCGTGACGCGCAGTAACCGTCACACCGTCTTCGCGAGCAAGCCCGCTCCCACAAGGATTCTCGGCGGACACAGATTTTGTGTCCGACACAGATCAAACTGTGGGAGCGGGCTTGCTCGCGAAGAGGCCGGCATATCCAACATCTTCATCGCCTGTCACACCGCCTTCGCGAGCAAGCCCGCTCCCACAAGGGATCCGCGGCGGACACAAATCCTGTGCCCGCCCTGACCTCCACCATCCCTTGATCCCTCCCCCACCCAGGCCTAATCTAGAGCCGCCGCGTCAATGCGCCACACCTCGCTGCACCGTCACTTCCAACAAGGAGGTTCCATGTTCGACTTCCACCCCCAGCTCAAGCAGCGCTTCGCTGCCTTGCGCACGGGCGCCGAATTTTTTTCCCTGCGTTATGTGCGCGAGTCCGGCCAGCATCTGTCGGTACGCAAGAACATCGCCGAACCGCCCAGCCTGAACCGTGACGAAGGCGCGATGCTTACCGTCCGGGTGAACGGTGTCGAGGCTTACGCGGCCACCAACAACTTGTCCCAGGCCGGCCTGCAAGCGGCGCTGGAACGGGCCGAGCAGCAAGCCCGCCGACTCAAGCCCCATGCCTTGCTCGACTTGCGCGAGCAAGCGGTATCCAGCGACCGCGCCGATTACTTCTCGCCCCATTTCGACCAGGCGTTCCCCTCGCTGAGCGATTGCTACCAACTGCTGGGCGACGAATCGGCAGCGGTCCCCCGGGACGAGCGCCTGGTGAACTGGCAAGTCAGTATCGGCCTGACCCAGGTCGAGCAGATCTACCTCAACAGCGCCGGCGCCGAACTGCGCCAGGCCCAACGTTTCATCTACCCGGCCCTGGAAGTTACCGCCTTCGACGGCCATGACAGCCAGACCCGCACCCTGGGGCGCGAGAACTTCGGCCAGCAGGGCGGCTTCGACGTCATCCAGCGTTGCGGCCTGGTCGGTGCCGGACCGAAGATCGCCGACCAGGCCCTGCAACTGCTGCTGGCACCGAACACCCCGCAAGGCCCTCGGGATCTGCTGCTGATGCCCGACCAGATGATGCTGCAGATCCACGAGTCCATCGGCCATCCGCTGGAGCTGGATCGGATCCTGGGGGACGAGCGCAATTACGCCGGCACCAGCTTCGTCAAGGCCAGTGATTTCGGGCACCTGCAATATGGCTCCAGCCTGCTGAACGTGACTTTCGACCCGGACATTCCCGAGGAACTGGCCAGCTACAGCCATGACGATGACGGCAGCCCCGCCAGCAAACAGTTCCTGATCCGCGAAGGCCTGCTGCTGCGTCCACTGGGGGGTGCGCTGTCGCAGTTCCGTGCCGGCCTGGACGGTGTCGCCAACAGCCGCGCCTGTGGCTGGAACCGCCCCCCTATCGATCGCATGGCGAACCTCAACATCGAGCCGGGCGATCAGTCTCTGGAGCAACTGATCCAGGGCATCGAGCACGGCGTGCTGATGCGCACCAACCGTTCCTGGTCCATCGACGATGCGCGGAACAAATTCCAGTTCGGTTGTGAATGGGGACAGTTGATCGAGAACGGCGAACTCAAGGGCGTGGTGAAAAACCCCAACTACCGGGGCATTTCCGCGCAGTTCTGGAAGAGCCTGCGGGCCGTGGGCGATGCCGCTACCCGACAGGTCCTCGGCACGCCGAACTGCGGCAAGGGTGAGCCGAACCAGGTCATCCGCGTCGGCCATGCATCGCCGGCGTGTGTGTTCAGCAACGTTGATGTGTTTGGGGGAGACGCCTGATGAGTACCGTCAATAATCAGGCCGAGGCGTTCAAGACGCTGGTCGACTGGCTGCACGGTGCACTGCGTGCGCCCGAACAGTTCACCCTTGGCTATGCCGCCGAATCCTCGGCCTTCGTGCGCTTCAACCATGGCAAGGTCCGTCAGGCCGGGCAGGTGCAACAGGCCAACGTAAGTTTCAAACTGATCGACGACGGTCGCCATGCCGATTTGCAGATCACCTTGTCCGGCGACACCGCGACGGACCTGCAACGCCTGGCCGAAGGGCTGCAACAACTGCGCGATACCCTGCCGCTGCTGCCAGCCGATCCGTACCTGCTGCTCAACCACAACCACTGGCATAGCGACAACGTACAGGCCCATCCGCTGCCGGACACCGAACAGGCCGTTGCCGAAATCACTGGCGCCGCCGAAGGCCTGGATCTGGTGGGGATCTATGCCGCCGGGCCCATCAGTCGCGGTTTCGCCAGCTCTGCGGGCGCGTTCGGCTGGCATCAAGCCAACAGCTTCAATTTCGACTTCAGCCTGTTCCATGAAAACGGCCAGGCCGTAAAGGCCAGCTACGCCGGACACCAGTGGAGCACCGAAGGTTTTGCCCAGCGCTTCGAACTGGCACGCCAGCAACTGGCATTCCTGGGTCAACCGCTGCGTACGCTGCCACCCGGCGAGTACCGCGCCTATCTGGCGCCGGCCGCGTTGGAAGAAATCATGGGCATGCTCAGTTGGGGCGGTTTCTCGGCCCAAGCGATTGGCAGCAAGCAGAGCCCGTTGCAGAAGTTCTACGCCGGCGAAGCGCATTTCAGCCCCAATGTGTGGCTGCGCGAGCAGGTCAGTGGCTCACTGAGCCCGGCGTTCTCCGATGAGGGTTATCCACGCGACGATCTGGCATTGATCGCCAAAGGCACGGCGCACGATCGCCTGGTCAACTCCCGCAGCGCCGCCGAATATGGCCTCGCCGCCAACGGTGCAAGCAGCTACGAGTACCCCACGGCGCTGGACATGAAAGAAGGCCACCTGGCGCAGAAGGACATTCTTGAGCAGCTCGGCACCGGGTTGTATATCAGCAACCTCTGGTACCTGAACTACTCGGATCAAGCCGCCGCCCGCCTGACCGGCATGACCCGCTTCGCCACGTTCTGGGTCGAGAATGGCCGGATTGTGGCGCCGGTCAGCACCATGCGCTTCGACGACAGTGTCTACAGCCTGCTGGGTTCGCAGCTCGAAGGCCTGACCCGGGAGCGGGAACTTCTGCTCTCGGCCAGCACCTACAGCCAAAGAGCCACGGCCTCGATGCTGCTGCCGGGGGCGTTGGTCAAGCGGTTGACGCTGACGCTGTGAACCAGATGCAAACCTGTGGTGCAGATGATGTGTGGCGAGGGGATTCATCCCCGTTGGGGTGCGAAGCGCCCCCAAATCAAATGAACACAATCAGCCTGATTCACCGAGGCGACAGTTTTGGGGCTGCTTCGCACCCCAGCGGGGATGAATCCCCTCGCCACAACAGCGACACCTGTTCCTGATCAACACATCACCCAAGAGGCCCCATGCCCAACCGCGCCCCGCTTGATGCCGTCACTGCCCGCTGGCTCCCCTGGGTGGTGGCGATCGCTTTCTTCATGCAGTCCCTGGACGGGACTATTCTCAACACGGCCCTGCCCGCCATGGCCACTGACCTGGCGGAAAACCCGCTGCGCATGCAGGGCGTGATCATCGCCTACATGCTCACCGTGGCGTTGTTGATCCCGGCCTCGGGCTGGATCGCCGACCGCTTTGGCACGAAGAAGATTTTCTTCGGCGCGATCCTGCTGTTCAGCTTCGGCTCGCTGCTGTGCGCCTTGTCCAACTCACTGACCATGCTGGTGGGCGCACGGGTGATCCAGGGACTGGGCGGCGCGCTGATGCTGCCGGTCGGCAGGCTGGTGGTGCTGCGCGCTTACCCGCGCTCGGAACTGGTGCGGATCATGGGCTTCATCACCATTCCCGGCCTGCTCGGCCCATTGATCGGCCCGACCATGGGCGGCTGGATGGTGGAGTACCTGACCTGGCATTGGATCTTCCTCATCAACCTGCCGGTGGGCGTGATCGGTTGCTATGCGGTGTGGAAATTCATCCCCGATCTGCGTGGCAGCGAACGCACGCGGTTCGATGGGCTGGGCTTCTTGCTGTTCGGCGCGGCAATGGTGTTGATCACCATCGCCATGGAAGGCTTGGGTGAACTGCATTTGCCGCACCTGCGGGTGATGTTGCTGCTGTTCGGCGGCATGGCCTGCCTCGCCGCCTACTGGTTGCGGGCCGGGCACGTCGAAAATGCCCTGTTCCCGCCCTCGCTGTTCAAGACCCGGACCTTCGCGGTGGGCATCCTCGGCAACCTGTTCGCCCGCCTGGGCAGCGGCGCCTTGCCGTTCCTGGTGCCGTTGTTGCTGCAAGTCGCCCTGGGTTATTCACCGTCTCAGGCCGGGATGAGCATGTTGCCCCTGGCGGCCGCGGCGATGGTCGCCAAGTCCGTGGCCCGACCGTTGATTGAGCGTCTGGGCTATCGCATCGTCCTGACCGGCAACACGCTGGCCTTGGGCATCATGTTGGCGAGCATGGGCCTGGTGAGCGAACAGACGCCGTACTGGCTGCTGCTGGCGCAACTGGCGGTGCTGGGAGCCATCAACTCGTTGCAATTCACGGCGATGAACACCGTGACCCTGATCGACCTCGACGACGCCAGCGCCAGCAGCGGCAACAGTTTGCTGTCCGTGGTGGCGCAACTATCCCTGAGCCTGGGCGTGGCCTGCGCCGGTGCCCTGCTCGGTGGTTTCACGGCCCAGGTCGGTAATGACGGCGTGGACACCGTACTGGGCGCGTTCCAATTGACCTTCGTGACGGTGGGGATCATGGCAATGTTGGCGGCGACGATTTTCTCCCAGTTGTCGAAGGAGGATGGCCGGCGGCGCAAGCGTCCCGATGAGCATATCGAGCACTAGAACTTTGAACCCACAGCTCGTCCAGAAGGTTCGAAGGAAGTGGCACGAGGCTGCTACACTGCGCGACATTTTGTTTTGCAGGCCCGCCCCGTGACCACCATCGCCACCGCTTTTAATACTTTGCCGCTGTCCGCTGCCATGCTGGCTAACCTCGAATCACTCGGTTATGCCCAGATGACGCCGATCCAGGCGCAAAGCTTGCCGGTGATCCTCAAGGGCATGGACCTGATCGCCCAGGCCAAGACCGGCAGCGGCAAGACCGCAGCCTTCGGCATTGGCTTGCTGAACCCGATCAACCCGCGCTACTTCGGTTGCCAGGCGCTGGTGATGTGCCCGACCCGCGAGCTGGCCGACCAGGTCGCCAAGGAAATCCGCCGCCTGGCCCGGGCCGAAGACAACATCAAGGTCCTGACCCTGTGTGGCGGCGTGTCCTTCGGCCCGCAGATCGCCTCCCTCGAACACGGCGCCCACATCATCGTCGGCACCCCGGGGCGCATCCAGCAACACCTGAGCAAGGGCACGCTGGTGCTCGACGGCCTGAACACGCTGGTGCTCGACGAAGCCGACCGCATGCTCGACATGGGCTTCTACGATGCCATCGAAGACATCATCCAGCAGACCCCGGAGCGCCGTCAGACGTTGCTGTTCTCCGCCACGTACCCGGTAGGCATCAAGCAATTGGCCTCCAAATTCATGCGCGACCCGCAGCAAGTCAAGGCCGAGGCCCTGCATTCCGACGCGCAGATCGAGCAACGCTTCTACGAAATATCCCCTGAAGCGCGCATGGAGGCCGTGGTCAAGGTGTTGGCGCATTTTCGTCCGGCCTCTTGCGTGGCCTTCTGCTTCACCAAACAGCAAGTGCAGGAAACCGTCGATCACCTGACGGCCAAGGGTATTTCCGCCGTTGGCCTGCATGGCGACCTGGAACAGCGCGACCGTGACCAGGTGCTGGCGATGTTCGCCAACCGCAGCACGTCGGTGCTGGTGGCCACCGACGTGGCGGCCCGTGGCCTGGACATCGATGCCCTGGACATGGTCATCAACGTCGAACTGGCCCGAGACCCGGAAATCCACATCCACCGCGTCGGCCGCACCGGACGCGCCGGTGAAAAAGGCATCGCGATCAGCCTGGTATCGCCGTCCGAAGCACACCGCGCCCAGGCCATCGAACAGTTACAGAAGTCCCCACTGAATTGGGACCAACTGGACAACCTCAAGCCCCAGGGCGGCGGCCCGCTGCTGCCGGCCATGAGCACCTTGTGCATCGCCGCCGGACGCAAGGACAAGGTCCGCCCCGGCGACATCCTCGGCGCCCTGACCGGTGAAGCCGGCATTCCCGGCACCCAGGTCGGCAAGATCGCGATCTTCGACTTCCAGGCTTACGTGGCCGTGGAACGTGGCATCGCCAAACAGGCACTCAAGCGCCTGAACGAAGGCAAGATCAAGGGTCGGTCGTTGCGGGTGCGGATTTTGTAAAAACGATCTTCAATCCAACGAAGATCCCCCTGTGGGAGCGGGCTTGCTCGCGAAGACGGAGTATCAGCGCATTCAATGCTGACTGGCACGCCGCCTTCGCGAGCAAGCCCGCTCCCACATTCAATTGTGGCGATTTGAGAGGACACCGTTTTGCGCTCTACCGAAGTCGTGATCATTGGCGCTGGCGCCGCAGGGTTGATGTGCGCGATGACCGCCGCCGGGCGTGGTCGACAGGTCATGTTGCTGGACCACGCCAACAAGGCTGGCAAGAAAATCCTCATGTCCGGTGGCGGGCGTTGCAATTTCACCAATATGTACACAGAACCGGGCAATTTTCTTTCGCAGAACCCGCATTTCTGCAAATCAGCCCTGGCTCGCTACACCCAGTGGGATTTCATCGCCCTGGTGGCCAAGCACGGCGTGCCCTATCACGAGAAGAAACTCGGTCAATTGTTCTGTGATAACAAGTCCAGCGACATCCTCGGCGTTCTCCTGGACGAGTGCGACCAGGCCGGTGTGAACCTGCACCTGGACACCTCCATCGAGCAGATCGAAAAAACCGACGGCGGCTATCGTTTGCAAACCACCCTCGGCGCCGTCGCCTGCCAATCCCTGGTCATCGCCACCGGCGGGCTGTCGATCCCGACCCTGGGGGCCACCGGTTTCGGTTATCAGGTGGCCAGGCAGTTCGGCCACCAACTGCTGCCGACCCGCGCCGGACTGGTGCCATTCACCATTACCGATCAACTCAAGACGCTGTGCACCGAACTTTCCGGCACGTCGGTGGACTGCCTGGTGAGCTGCAACGGCCAGAGCTTTCGCGAGAACATTCTGTTCACCCATCGCGGCCTCAGTGGCCCAGCGATCCTGCAAATCTCGTCGTTCTGGGAGCCAGGCGACACGGTGCAGATCAACCTGCTGCCGGATCACGACGTGCCGCAATGGCTACAACAACAGCAAGCCGAGCGCCCCAACAGTGAGTTGAAAACCCTGTTGGGCGAGTTGTTCACCAAGAAAATGGCCAATCTGCTGGCCGACGCCTGGTTCGTCTCCAAGCCCATGAAGCAGTACACCCACGCGGAGCTGGCGGACATCGCCGAGAAGCTGGCGAGCTGGAACGTCATCCCGGCGGGCACCGAAGGCTACCGCACCGCCGAGGTCACCCTGGGCGGCGTCGACACGCGGGAAGTCTCCTCCAAGACCATGGAATCGCTGAAAAGCCCCGGCCTGTATTTCATTGGCGAAGTGCTGGACGTCACCGGCCACCTGGGCGGGTTCAACTTTCAGTGGGCGTGGGCATCGGGGTATGCGGCGGCGCAGTACGTCTGACCTGGCATGATTTGAATGTGGTCACTAACCCCTGTGGGAGCGGGCTTGCTCGCGAATGCGGTGTGTCAGTCAATTCGATGCTGACTGACACACCGCATTCGCGAGCAAGCCCGCTCCCACATTAGTTACGCGGTGGGTCGCGGAACACTTTTTGCTGTCGGATGTGATCGCCCCCATTGCGTCGGCGTCATTACTGCCTCAAGTTAGTGTCATTGCCCGTCAGGCCTGTGCATTTCATGTCATCGACCTCGTTCCGTCAGTCTCTGCGTCGCCTTTGGGCGTTGGATAAATTCAGCTACAGCGTGCGGGTATTCATCGCCCTGACCGGCAGCATGGCGCTGTGCTGGTACCTGGACGAAATGACCCTGCTGATTCCCTTGTTCCTGGGCATCATCGCCAGCGCCCTGGCCGAGACCGATGACAATTGGCAGGGCCGTCTCAACGCACTTGCCGTGACCCTGGTCTGCTTCAGCGTTGCCGCGCTGTCGGTGGAACTGCTGTTTCCCTACCCCGTCCTGTTCATCTTCGCCCTGGCCCTGGCGAGTTTTGGCCTGACCATGCTCGGCGCCCTGGGTGAACGCTACGGCGCGATTGCCTCGGCCACGTTGATTCTTTCGGTCTACACCATGATCGGCGTGGACCAGCGTGGCGGCGCGGTCAATGACTTCTGGCACGAACCCCTGCTGTTGGTGGCCGGCGCCGCATGGTATGGCATGCTGTCGGTGCTGTGGCACGTGCTGTTTTCCAATCAGCCGGTGCAACAGAGCCTGGCGCGGTTGTTTCGCGAGCTGGGTCGCTACTTGAAACTCAAGTCGTCGTTGCTCGAACCGATTCGCCAACTGGACATCGAAGCCCGGCGTCTGGAGCTGGCCCAACAGAACGGCCGGGTGGTGGCGGCGCTCAACACGGCGAAGGAAATCATCCTGCACCGCGTCGGCAATGGCCGACCGGGTTCGAAGGTCAGCCGCTACCTGAAGTTGTATTTCCTCGCCCAGGACATCCACGAACGCGCCAGTTCCTCCCACTACCCTTACAACGCGTTGGCCGAGGCGTTCTTCCACAGCGATGTGCTCTTTCGTTGCCAACGCCTGTTGCGCCAGCAAGGCAAGGCCTGCCAGGCCCTGGCCGAGTCGATCCAGATGCGCCAGCCGTTCGTCTACGACGACACGTTTGCCGAAGCCCTCAACGACCTGCACGCGTCCCTCGAACACTTGCGTATCCAGAGCAACCCGGCCTGGCGTGGCTTGTTGCGTTCGTTGCGGGCACTGGCGGCGAACCTCGGCACCATGGACCGTTTGCTCAGCGATGCCAGCAACCCCGACGCCCTGGCCGACGCCACCGACAGCAGCTTGCTCGACCGCTCGCCGCGTAACCTCAAGGATGTCTGGCTACGCCTGCGTACCCAGCTCACGCCCACCTCGCTGTTGTTCCGCCATGCCCTGCGCCTGCCCCTGGCGCTGAGCGTCGGCTATGCCATGGTGCATTTGATCCACCCGTCCCAGGGCTACTGGATCATCCTCACCACTCTATTTGTCTGCCAACCCAACTACGGCGCGACCCGACGCAAGCTCGGCCAGAGGATCATCGGCACCGCCATCGGTCTGACCGTGGCCTGGGCGCTGTTCGACCTGTTTCCCAACCCGCTGGTGCAATCGTGCTTCGCCATTGCCGCCGGGGTGGTATTCTTCACCAATCGCACGACCCGCTACACCCTGGCGACGGCCGCGATCACCATCATGGTGCTGTTCTGCTTCAACCAGGTCGGCGACGGCTATGGGCTGTTGCTGCCGCGCCTGTTCGATACCCTGCTGGGCAGCCTGATCGCCGGGCTGGCGGTGTTCCTGTTCCTGCCGGACTGGCAGGGTCGCCGGTTGAACAAGGTGCTGGCGAATACGCTGACCTGCAACAGCATTTACCTGCGCCAGATCATGCAGCAATACGCCGCCGGCAAGCGCGATGACCTGGCCTACCGCTTGGCCCGCCGCAACGCCCATAACGCTGACGCCGCGCTGTCTACCACCCTGGCGAACATGCTGATGGAGCCGGGGCATTTCCGTAAGGAGGCCGACGTCGGATTCCGCTTCCTGGTGCTGTCGCACACGCTGCTCAGCTACCTCTCGGGCCTGGGCGCCCACCGGGGCACGGAGTTGCCGGGCGATGTGCGCGAACATTTGATCGAGGGGGCCGGGGCGAAGCTGGCCTCCAGCATCGACGAGATCGCCCAGGGTCTGACCAGCAAGACGCCAATCGCGATCCAGAGCGATGAGGAAGAAGCCCTGGCCAATGAGCTCGAACAGATGCCTGACGAAATCGATGAAGGTCAGCGACTGGTGCAGACGCAACTGGCGCTGATCTGCCGCCAGCTAGGCCCGTTGCGCACCCTGGCGGCGCACCTGATCAAGGATGCGGCCGAGGCTTGAGGCCTGCGATGAGGCCGCAACAGCCTCTACATCCCATGCTGCTTCAGTAACCGCGCATAACTTCCATCCGCCTTCATCGCGGCGATCGCCCGATCGAACCCCGCGACGATCTGCTCATGTTCCGGGTTCTTCAGACTGACCAAGATATGCAGGCTGTTTTCGCTCAGGGGCTTGGGCAGGAACTCTACGGAATTGCGCACCTTGGCCGACTCTCGGGTCAGGTAGTAACGGGCTACGTACTCATCTTCCAAAGTCAGCTTCACCCGGTCGGCGGCGAGCATGCGTACCGCCATCGCAAAATTATGCACAGGGACTTTCTGCAACTGCTGGTCTTCATCGAATGCCTTTGAATAGGCATAACCGCGAACCACGGCGATGGGATAGGCGTATAGCTGTTGCAGATTGTCGAACTCGACGGTGGCATCCTTGCGTTTGAGAAAGCGCACGCGGTTGAGCAGGTATTCGGCGGAGAACTGGCCTATCAGGGTGCGCTCCTCGCTGTACCAGGCATTGACCAGCACGTCATAACGGCCTTCGCTGATCCCCAGCATCGCTCGGGCCCAGGGTACCTGCTCGAATTCACTGGCATAACCCGCCCGCGCCAGCGCGGTACTGACGATGTCGGTCGCCAGTCCCCCATTGACCAGCGTCGAATCGGTAAAAGGTGGCCATCCATCGCCCACCAGGCGCAATTTCTGCGCGCAGGCGTCGTAGCCCCATAACAGCAACCCGATCAAAACAAGAGCTCGATGCAATCGCGGCATGCCAAACATCCTTGAAGGGTGCAAAGCCCGTGTTTTTAGCCGAAACTCAGGCACAGCCCGAAACCTGCGTTCTAACATTAGCTCATTGAAGCCACTGCGCAGCGCCTGCCAACAGATTACATAAAGGCGACAGCACCGTGACAAATGAATAATGGCATTTTGGCCTTTTCCAGGTTTTTTCCGGTCGTGACAAAAAAAGACATGCGGTGACAGGGCACTTAATATCGGCATCGGTTTCTTCAGGGAATTCAAAAATGGGCATCGATTGGGTCTGCAAACACCACAGTGACCTGAGCAGGGAACAGCTGTACGCCATCTTGAAATTGCGTGCCGAAGTATTCGTCGTCGAGCAGAACTGCGCCTATCCGGACGTCGACGGCCTGGATCTGGCGGGCGACACCTGCCACTTGATGGCTTGGCAGGATGATCACCTGGTGGCCTACCTGCGCTTGCTCGACCCCCATTCGCAAAACAGCGACGTGATCATCGGACGCGTAGTGATCGCGCCACAGGCTCGTGGGCAGGGCCTGGGCCACGCGCTGATGGAACAGGGACTCAAGCACGCCGAAAAGCATTGGCCCGGAACGGCGATTTCACTGTCTGCGCAGGCGCATTTGCAGGGGTATTACGGGCGCTACGGCTTTCAAGCGGTGGGGGTCGAGTATCTGGAAGACGGGATTCCACACATCGGTATGCATCGTCCCTGAATACGCCGTCGCGAGCAGGCTTGCTCTCACACCGCACCGCGTGCTTTTGGTGGGAGCGGCTTGCCCGCGAAGAGGCCAGTCCAGACAAAGCCCAACAGTCAGGGATACTCGAGCACCGCCTTGATCCGCTCCAGATTTCCCTCGATCCACCGCCGGTCAATCGCTCCCCAATCGCGAATCCGATAACACCCGGCATGGTGACGAGCCCCCTCCTGCTGCTCGAACTCGCACACGATGTCCAGGTCCGCCAGCGCCGCGACGGTGTCCTGGGCGGTACGCCGTGGCATGCCGGTGACTTCGGTGAGCGCCGGAACGTTGCGGGCCACGCCACTGTCGATCAGATAGGCCACATACAAGCGGCGATAAAAGCTGCTTTTTGTCTTGCTGACATCCATCCGGTCATTCCTTTTGTGATTGCAGATCGCGCCAGGTCAGGTACACCCGCAAGTCGAATTCCAGTTGGTGGTACCCCGGCAGCATGTGCTCACAGAGTTGATAGAACGCCTTGTTGTGGTCCGACTCCTTGAAGTGAGCCAGCTCGTGCACCACGATCATCTTCAGGAATTCGGGCGCCGCCTCCTTGAACAGCGATGCGATGCGGATCTCTTTCCTGGCCTTGAGTTTGCTGCCCTGTACACGCGACACCGTGGTGTGCAGGCCGAGAGCCCGATGCGTCAGGTCGAGGCGGTTGTCGAACACCACCTTGTCGATGGCCGGTGCGTTGCGCAGATGCTGTTGCTTGAGATCCAGCGCATAGCCGTACAGGGCCTTGTCGCTCTGGATCGGATGTCGGCCGGGATAACGCTGGTGCAGGTAATCGCCCAGGCGGTCCTGGGCAATCAATTGCCGCACCTGGGCTTGCAGGGCGGCGGGGTACGCCTGGAGGTATTTGAGCGCGGTCATCGGCACGGGAACGTCGGAAAAAGGCTGACAGTTTAGCGAATTCAAGCCTGGACCGTGCTCCAGTCAAACGGCTTGGCGAAGGCATCGGTGTCTTCGGCCATCAGAGGGTGAGCCACGAGAAACCCCTGCACATATTCGCAGCCGTGTGCTTGCAGCCATTGATACTGCTCCACGGTTTCCACCCCTTCGGCGATCACCCGCAAGCCCAATTGCGAGCACAGGTCGATCACCGAGGCGGCCAACGCTGCGTCCCGAGGCGAACCCGGTAATCGGGCAATGAGGTGCCGGTCGAGCTTGAGCGTATCGAGTTCAAGGTCACGCAAGTGCGTTAACGAGCACGGCCCCGAGCCGAAATCATCCAGCGCGACCCGCACTCCGAGGTGACGCAGCAAGCGCAACTGCTTGTGAGTTTCGTCAGGGTTGCGCATCAGCGCATCTTCCGTCACCTCGACCTCCAGCTGTCGAGGTTTCAAGGCATGGCGCTCCAACACCTGGCGCAGTTCGGTCACCAGGTTGGGCATACCGAACTGGGTGCTGCTCAGGCTCACGCCCAATACCAGATCATCGGAGAACAACCGCTCCCAGACTTTGCGCTGGGCCGCGCTGCGATGATAGATCCAACTGCCCAGCCGACTGATCAATCGCGCCTCCTCCAGCAATGGCAGGAACAGGCCCGGCGGCACATCGCCGACGCTCGGATGCTGCCAACGCAATAGCGCTTCGAACCCGCGGATACGCCCATCGCCGATGCTCACCTGAGGTTGGTAGACCATATTGAAATCGCGGTTCTCGATGGCCGAGCGCACGCTCTCTTCGAGCATCAGCCGCGAACGAGCCCGACCGTTCATTTCGTGGTCGTAGAAGCGGTATTGCTGGCGACCGGCGCGCTTGGCCTCGTACATGGCGATGTCCGACGCGCGCAACAGGCCGTCGAGATTGGCACCGCAATCCGGATACGTCGCAATACCGATGCTGGCCCCCAGCGTGACATCCATGCCCTCGATCTGCTGGCAGATCGAGACACGCTCGATCAGCATTTCGGCAATCTTGGCGGCCTGCTCCGGATGCTCCAGATCCAGCAGGGCCGTGAATTCATCACCACCGAGCCGCGCCAGGATGTCGAACGGTCGCAGACAGGCTTTCAACTGCTCGGAAACCCAGCGCAACACCCGGTCGCCAGCATCATGGCCCAGCGAATCGTTGACCCGCTTGAAGCCATCAAGATCCAGGTACAACAGCACCCAGTTGCTCTCCAGCCGCTCGCTGCGCATCAGCAGGTTCTCGGCGGTCTGATAGAAGCCCCTGCGATTGAGCAAACCGGTCAACGGGTCCGTGACAGCCTGGAATTCAAGTTGCTGGTGCAGGTGACGAACCACCGACATGTCCTGGAGAGTCACCACCATGGCTTTCTGCTCCGACGGCAACGGTGCGCAGGACAATGCCACCGACACCTGCTGGCCGGGCGCTGTGCGCAACACCGCGTCATGCAAGCGCCAGGTCTGCCCTCGGCAATACGCGGCATGGATCTCGGAATCGATCCATCGGGGAATGTGCGGCTTCTGCAGGAAATCCAGAAGCGGCATGCCCTGGAGCTGCTCGGCGGTAGCGTTGAGCAGGCGGCAGGCCGATGGGTTGACGAAACGGATGTCGCCATTTTCATCCACCACCAGGATCCCTTCGGCGGCATTGTCCAGCACCGAGGCGTTGAAAGCCCTGGCCGCTTCCAAGTCCTGACTCAGGCGCTGCAAGGCCCGTCGATTGCGCTGGTGCTCCAGCAAGGCATGGACCTTGGGCTTGAGGATCTGCGGATCGAAGGGCTTGAACAGGTAATCCACGGCACCACTGGCATAGCCTTTGATCACCGCATCCTGGGATTGCTCGTTGGCGGTCAGAAAAATGATCGGCGTGAGCCGGGTCCGCTGGCTACCACGCATCAGGCGGGCCACCTCGAACCCGTCCATGTCCGGCATCTGCACGTCCAACAACACCAGATCGATGTCATGTTCGAGCAGCAGATTAAGGGCCTCGACACCCGAGGACGCGGTCATGACCTGCCAATCCTGACGCTGCAACAACGCACGCATGCTGAGCAGGTTTTCAGGGTAATCATCAACAACCAGAAGGACGGAGCTGTCTTCACCAAGCGTAGGTTGCACGCATTCCATGCTGCTTCTCTTATCGGGGCGCCATGTCCGTTTTAAGTAGCAAAACGGACAAATTACTGTGATCTCACTCTAGACCGGGTTTCCAAAAAGCAGTAGCTGTCATCGCGCCATCATCCTGACAAAGCCCGAAATAGCCGACTAACGGTCACCCTTCTCGGGCACAAAAACTGCAATGACTGTTCGCGACGCTCAATTGACGTCAAACATCCGCCGACAGAACCACAAAAAGCTCATTCCGGTGTTATCAGGGCGCCCCGAAAGCGCGGGTTAGAGCCTTCGCTGTGGCGTGCAACATTTTTAACGACAGGATCTGAACATGATTGACCTTAACACCTGGAACCTGAGCATCCCTGAAGGCAGCCCAGCGATCACCATCGAAACCCCGCGTCTGGCACAAGGGTTCAAAGACCAATACTTCAATGCCGAAACCGGCACCGCATTCTTCTGGGCGCCGGTAACCGGCACCAAGACCGCCAACGCGATTTACCCGCGCAGCGAACTGCGGGAAACCTACAGCGACGGCACCCTGCGCAACTGGTTGTATCCGGCGGCGGACAACACCTTGCGGGCAACCCTGGCCGTCAACCAGGTGCCCAGCACCGGCAAAATCGTGATTGGCCAGATCCACGCCAAGGACAGCACCAGCCCCATGGTGAAACTGGAATACCAGTACAAGGCCTACAGCTCCACTGGCAACATCGTTGCAAAGGTACGCATGCGTCCCGATGATGAAAGCGGTCAGGTCATCACCGTCGCCACCGGCGTGAAGCTCGACCGCAATTTCTCCTACATGATCCACCTCAGCCCGAAGGGCGCCCTGGGCATCAGCGCGGCGGGTTACAACTGGAGAACCACCATCGACCCGAGCTGGAAGGACAAACCGCTGTATTTCAAGGCGGGCGTCTATGTGCAAGACAACACCGGATACGCGACGGAAGGCGGGAAAGTGACGTTCAGCTTGCTGGAAATCAAGCACGCCATTTAAGGCCGCGCAGCAAGCCTATAGCAGCAAGGATCGCTGCTTGCGTCACACCCGAAAGCGACAGGTGCCATAGCGCCATCGTTCAATTCCAAATCGAAGTCGCCGACCAACGGTCATTTTTCTCGGGCACAAAAGCGCCAAAGACCACTCTGACGGACTGGAAAAAGTTCATCCGCGCCTATCAAGGCCCCTGGAATGCTCGACATAGAGCCTTCGTCAGATCTTTCAGCTTTTAACTCCGAAGATAAGGATCCGTACATGGTCGATCTAGCCACCTGGAACTTGAGCATCCCCGAAGGCAGCCCGCCGAAAACCATCGAAACACCCCGCCTGGTGGATGGTTTCCAGGATAAATACTTCAACTCTGAAGGCAGCACGGTGTATTTCTGGGCACCGGTCACCGGGACAAAGACTGAAAACGCTATCTATCCGCGCACCGAACTGCGCGAGACCTACAAAGACGGCACCTTGCGCAACTGGTTATACCCTGAAGCCGACAACTTTCTGAATGCCACCCTGACCGTCAACCAAGTGCCCAGTAGTGGCAAGGTGGTGATCGGTCAGATCCATACCAAAGACAGCAACAAACCCATGGTGAAACTGGAGTACCAGTACAAGGACACCAACAACCTCGGTGACATCGTTGCCAAGGTCCGCATGCGTCCCGATGACAGCACGGCCCGGATTATCACCGTTGCCAGCGGGGTAAAGCTTTCCCAGGCGTTTTCCTACCGTATTCATCTGGATCGTACCGGTGATCTGGGCATCACGGCGGCGGGGCGGAGCTGGTATACCACTATCAGTTCCACTTGGCGGGTCAAGCCGTTGTACTTCAAGGCTGGGGCGTATGTGCAGGACAATACGGGCTATACCAGCGAAGGCGGAAAAGTGACGTTCAGTCGGTTGGATATTGATCACAACACCTGATATGGATGGGTGTGTATATCCGTTTCTTCGGTAACGGCGGCTTAGGGTTCCGCCCTTACGGCGGGTTACTTTTGAAAAGGCGCCAAAAGTAACCAAAAGCGCCTTGCCCCACCACTGGGCACCTCGCTTACGCGAGGTGTTCCCTCACTCCGGCATTGCTCAGTGGGCCCGCCGCGAAGGGCCATCCATGGCCCAGCGCGGCTAACCCGGCATCCATGCCGGGTTGCCCACTACACAATGCCTGCGTTCGGCCCTTGTGGTTAACGGGGCGCCCAAGATCAAAAGCAAAAGCGAGGCGCCCTTGCGGCCTTGGGTCGGCCTATTCTTTACGGTTGCACTCCGCTCCAATTGTGGGAGCGGGCTTGCTCGCGAAGGCGGCCTCACAGCCGACCAAACTCCCTCGGCTGTACCTAATCCACCAAAGCACCAGCCCAGGCGTTGCGACAGTGAAAATACTGGGCACCTGCCCTTCTGAAAACCTCGTAGGAAAACACGCACCGTGGCGAGGGAGCGTGCTCCCGCTGGGCTGCGAAGCGGCCCCTTCTTTTTGTCAGGCCTAGCCGATGTCCAATGTTTACGGCGACTGCGCCCCCGAGCGGGAGCAAGCGCCCTCGCCACGGGGTTCACGGGCGTCCTACAGGTCGATTGTTGCGTCAAAAATCCGCTCTAAATCCGCTCTATAGTTAGGGGCGTCGCTGGCTTTGGTCGGTGACGGGGTTTCGCAGCCCAAAAAAGAGAATGATACCTTGCACCGTCGAATGAAAACTCAGGCAAACTTGCCGGCGTTCATTTTATGGCGGTTGCGTGTGGGAGACCTTCGGGTCTGCCGGGTTTGGTCTCTTCCTCGGTCTGCGAACCCGCACGCAACTGCCACCCATTTGTTTCGCAGCAAAAAGGTGGCAATTCTATTTCCTTGATAGAGCCTAACCTTAATGACAACGAATGAATCATCCAGCCGCTTCGCCCCCTTAACTCCAATCGCGACCACCAATCCCGTTCTGTTCATCGACAGCGCAGCCCCCTGTCCGAACTCCACGCCTGCGCCAGCGAACGCCTGCACGCTACCCTCGACTACCTGACCCTAATGGCCTGCACCACCCTGCGCGACTCGGCCGGGAACGACATCAACACCATCACCAATATCGCCCGGATCATGGTCCAGGACGTGGCGGATGTTTTCGCAGTGATTGAACGACGCGGACTTGAAGAGCAATAAAGTGCTCGCGATGGCCGGGTCAGTAGAATAAAACAACTGTAAGAGTTGGCACTCCTTATACCCCCTGCTTATACCAATCAAGAGCAACAAAAAAAAGGGTAAAGTCGGAAAACTCTAAAGAACTGTTACTTATTACAGTAGCCCAAAACGCTGCATTCTCCAGACTGAGTTTACCCATATGGGTAAGCATTCAAAAACAGGAGTTCAGCATCATGATCAGCAAACCTTTACTTTTGGCGCTACCGCTGTTGCTCGGCGCCGCCACTCAAACGCATGCGGCTTGCGACAGCTCTTTGGTCCAAAGCTTCGTGGGCAAGGTAGCAGACGCCACAACCGTGGAAGAAGCCGTTAAAACCGCGAACGCAAGCCTTGCCAGAACAATCCCACCGCCAGGCATAGCAACAAAGGACTTCGTTCAGGATCGTCTTAACATCTACACTGACAAGAACAATAAAATCACATCACTAAGTTGTGACAAAGGCTCGGCAATTAAACTTCAGTAAGTGAACACGCCGCCATAAAAAAACCCGCATCTCTGCGGGTTTTTTATGACACCTGAAACTCAGTTGACCTTAGCGTTCAACTCGCCCTTCAGATACCGCTGGAACATCCCTTCCAACGAGATCGGCTTGATCTTCGAAGCATTGCCGGCGGTGCCGAATGCTTCATAGCGCGCGATGCACACATCCCGCATGGCAGTCACGGTGGCGCCGAGGAATTTGCGTGGGTCGAATTCGCTCGGGTTGGTCGCCATCAGGCGGCGCATCGCGCCAGTGGAGGCCAGGCGCAGGTCGGTGTCGATGTTGACCTTGCGCACGCCGTGCTTGATGCCTTCGACGATTTCTTCAACCGGTACGCCGTAGGTTTCCTTGATGTCGCCACCGTACTGGTTGATGATCGCCAGCCACTCTTGCGGCACCGAGGACGAGCCGTGCATCACCAGATGGGTGTTGGGGATGCGCTTGTGGATTTCCTTGATGCGGTCGATGGCCAGCACGTCGCCGGTAGGCGGCTTGGTGAACTTGTAGGCGCCGTGGCTGGTGCCGATGGCGATGGCCAGGGCGTCGACCTGGGTTTTCTTCACGAAGTCGGCGGCTTCTTCCGGGTCGGTCAGCATCTGGCTGTGGTCCAGCACGCCTTCGGCGCCGATGCCGTCTTCTTCACCGGCCATGCCGGTTTCCAGCGAGCCCAGGCAACCCAGCTCGCCTTCCACCGAAACGCCGCAGGCGTGAGCCATGGCAACGGTCTGCTGGGTGACGCGCACGTTGTATTCGTAGTCGGTCGGGGTCTTGCCGTCTTCGCCCAGGGAGCCGTCCATCATCACCGAGCTGAAGCCCAGTTGGATGGAGCGCTGGCAGACGTCCGGGCTGGTGCCGTGGTCCTGGTGCATGCACACCGGGATGTGCGGGAATTCTTCGATCGCAGCCAGGATCAGGTGACGCAGGAATGGCGCACCGGCGTATTTGCGAGCACCGGCCGAAGCCTGGACGATCACCGGAGAGTCAGTCTTGTCAGCGGCTTCCATGATGGCGCGCATCTGCTCGAGGTTGTTGACGTTAAAGGCTGGAACGCCGTAGCCGAACTCGGCTGCGTGGTCCAGCATCTGACGCATGCTGATAAGTGCCATTGTGTGTCTCTCCCGGTCGAGGGTCGTTAATCGTGCCAGCCTGCCGGAGCGGCGGCGGCTCTTCAAGTCATTGCGGATCGGGGGTTGTCCCCGGCCCGGGTGTTCGGTGAAGCAGAATTCTCGAAACTATAGAGGCCCCTGTGGGAGCGGGCTTGCTCGCGAATGCGGTTTCACATTCAACAAAAATGCAAGCTGACCCACTGCATTCGCGAGCAAGCCCGCTCCCACACCGGATCTCTGTGAGTCAATCGGCCTTGCAGCCACGCCCAATCAAGTCATTGGTCGCAACCCAGTACGCCAGGCCTTCCTCGCCCTTGATGTGGAACGCCAGCATGTCGTCGCTGTACAGCGCACCCGACGCCCCCGGTTCCAGTTTCAGGCGATAAACCTGCTCGGCGCCGCCGAGGCGGACGTCGACGGCCTTGTGGGCGTCATCGGTGTAGCGCCAGATCACCTTGGCCTCGCTGTCGCAAGTCCAGGTGGTCCAGCCCGCCACAGGCTCGGACGGATGCAGCAGATTCAACTGCGCGCAACCGGCCAGCAATGCCAACGCCACGACGGCGATAAAGCCTTTCATCCGTGTTCCTCGACTGACGACACACGCCGCCAGCCCTGAGTTAAAGGGTCAGACCCGTCAAGGACAACCATGTTCCTTGGCCGGGGTTTGCGTTTCGTATTTGTCCAGACCGTCCGGCCCCGAACGCTTGTTCAGGACCGGGTTGGTTTCCGCTTGCCAGTCCGCCTGGTAGCAGCCCGACGCGGGCTCACTGGGGACCGGCTCCGGGGTGGCTTGCGGCTGACTGCCGCAAGCGGCCAGGGCCACGGTCAGTGACAAAAGCATCCACGTTTTGACCATCGGAACACTCCTTTGCCTGGTCACCTGGTCTCAGGCCTTGGCCCGGCTTTCCAGCACTTCCACCGCCGGCAGCACTTTGCCTTCGACGAATTCGAGGAACGCACCGCCGCCCGTCGAAATGTAGGAAATCTGCTCGGCCACGCCGTACTTGTCGATGGCCGCCAGGGTGTCGCCACCCCCGGCAATGGAAAACGCAGCGCTTTCGGCGATGGCCAGGGCCAGGACCTTGGTGCCGTTGCCGAACTGGTCGAACTCGAACACACCGACCGGACCGTTCCACAGAATAGTCTGGGAAGATTTCAGCAATTGGGCGAAGTTGGCCGCGGTCTGTGGGCCAATGTCCAAAATCATGTCGTCTTCGGCGACATCGGCGATGGCCTTGACGGTGGCGGCAGCGCTTTCAGCGAATTCCTTGGCAACCACCACATCCACGGGCAGCGGCACGCTGACCTTGGCGGCGATTTCACGGGCAGTGTCCAGCAGATCCGGTTCATACAGGGACTTGCCGACAGGATGACCGGCCGCCGCGAGGAAGGTGTTGGCGATGCCGCCGCCGACGATCAACTGGTCGCAGATCTGGCTCAGGCTGTTCAGCACGTCGAGCTTGGTGGACACCTTGGAGCCGGCGACGATAGCCGCCATTGGCTTGGCCGGTGCGCCCAGGGCCTTGCCCAGTGCGTCCAGTTCAGCGGCCAGCAAAGGGCCCGCCGCCGCGACCTTGGCGAACTTCGCCACGCCATGGGTCGAGCCCTCGGCGCGGTGAGCGGTGCCGAACGCGTCCATCACGAACACGTCGCACAGGGCAGCATATTGCTGGGCCAGTTCGTCGGCGTTCTTTTTCTCGCCCTTGTTGAAGCGTACGTTTTCGAACAGCACGACATCGCCGGCCTTCACGTCAACGCCGCCCAGATAATCCGCCACCAGCGGTACTTCGCGGCCCAGGGCCTTGCTCAGGTAATCGGCCACCGGCTTGAGGCTGTTCTCGGCCGAGAACTCACCTTCGGTCGGGCGACCCAGGTGGGAGCAGACCATCACGGCCGCACCTTTTTCCAGGGCCAGCTTGATGGTCGGCAGCGAAGCCAGGATACGCGCGTCGCTGGTGACGACACCGTCCTTGACGGGGACGTTGAGGTCTTCGCGGATCAGTACGCGCTTACCTTGCAGATCGAGGTCGGACATCTTCAACACGGTCATGGGTCGCAATTCCTGGATAACTGTTTGGTTAGAGAGCAGGTTTGTTGGAAGCAGAACGCGAAGTCGCTGCTTGCAGATAATGTTCGGCAACGTCCAGCATTCGATTGGCAAAACCCCATTCGTTGTCGAACCAGGCCAGGATGTTCACGAGCCGTGGCCCGGAGACACGGGTCTGGCTGGCATCGACGATGGCCGAATGTGGGTCATGGTTAAAATCACAACTGGCATGGGGCAACTCGGTATAGGCCAGAAGGCCTTTGAGCGGGCCGCTGGTGGCGGCATCGCGCAGGATCCGGTTGACCTCGGTGGCGTCGGTATCGCTCACGGTCTGCATCGTCATGTCGAGGCAGGACACGTTCACCGTCGGCACCCGCACCGCTTTGGCCTGAATTCGCCCGGCAAGTTCCGGCAGCAGCCGTTCGATACCACGCGCCAGACCAGTGGACACCGGAATCACCGACTGGAACGCCGAACGGGTGCGGCGCAAATCTTCATGGTGATAGGCGTCGATCACGGGTTGATCGTTCATCGCCGAGTGAATGGTGGTGATCGATACGTATTCCAGGCCGATGGCCTGGTCCAGCAGACGCAACAACGGAACACCGCAGTTGGTGGTGCAGGAGGCGTTGGACACCAGCAGCTCATGCCCGGTCAGGCAATCCTGGTTCACACCGTAGACGATGGTGGCATCCACGTCCGCTTCGCTGGCCATCGGCTGGGAGAACAGCACCCGCGGCGCACCGGCCGCGAGGAAACGCTCGCCATCTTCGCGGGAGTGATAGGCACCGGAACACTCGAGCACCAGATCGACACCCAGGGACGCCCAATCGATGCCTTCGGGGGTGGCGCTGCGCAGGACTTTCACGCAGTCGCCATTAATGTGCAGACAGTCGCCGTCGACCCGCACATCACCGGGAAACCGGCCGTGGGTGGAGTCGAAGCGTGTCAGGTATTCGATGCTGGCCATGTCGGCCAGATCGTTGATCGCCACAATTTCGAACCCGGCCTTCGCCCCTCGCTCGAACAACGCACGCAAGACGCAACGACCAATCCGGCCGTAGCCGTTGAGTGCAACTTTGTAGGGACGCGGTTGGGGCATGGGGGGGTTCTCTGACCAGGGTGAGTCCATCAGGGCGCGTCGACTGGACCGACACTATCGCGAGCAGGCTCGCTCCCACAGGGTCGGTGAAGATCCTAGTGGGAGCGAGCCTGCTCGCGATGACGTCAATCCGGACGACGCAACTTTCGGATCAGTCTTCCAGCAGCTCTTCAGCCTGACCCAAGATGTTCTCCAGGGTGAAACCGAATTCCTCGAACAATGCCGACGCAGGCGCGGACTCACCGTAGGTGGTCATGCCAATCACGCGGCCTTCCAGGCCCACGTACTTGTACCAATAATCGGCGTGAGCGGCCTCGATGGCGATCCGGGCGCTGACTTGCAGCGGCAGCACCGACTGTTTGTAGCCGGCGTCCTGAGCATCGAACACGCTGGTGCACGGCATGGACACCACGCGCACGTTGCGGCCCTGTGCGGTCAGCTTGTCATAAGCCTGGACGGCCAGGCCGACTTCCGAACCGGTGGCGATCAGGATCAGCTCAGGCTCGCCAATGCAGTCCTTGAGCACGTAGCCGCCACGGGCGATTTCGTCGATCTGGCCGGCTTCGCGGGCTTGGTGCTGCAGGTTCTGACGGGAGAAGATCAGCGCCGATGGGCCGTCGTTGCGCTCGATGGCGTATTTCCAGGCCACCGCCGACTCCACGGCATCGCATGGGCGCCAGGTGTCCAGGTTCGGCGTGCAACGCAGGCTGGCCAGTTGCTCGATCGGCTGGTGAGTCGGGCCGTCTTCGCCCAGGCCGATGGAGTCGTGGGTGAACACGTAGAGCACGCGTTTTTTCATCAGCGCCGACATGCGCACGGCGTTGCGGGCGTATTCCATGAACATCAGGAAGGTGGCGCCGTAAGGCACCAGGCCGCCGTGCAGGGCTACGCCGTTCATGATCGCGCTCATCCCGAACTCACGCACGCCGTAGTACATGTAGTTGCCGCTGGCGTCTTCGGCGCTGACACCTTTGCAGCCTTTCCACAGGGTCAGGTTGGAACCGGCCAGGTCGGCCGAACCGCCCAGCAGCTCCGGCAACAGCGGGCCGAAGGCGTTCAGGGTGTTCTGACTGGCCTTGCGGCTGGCGATGGTTTCGCCCTTGGCAGCCACTTCGGCGATGTAGGCCGAGGCTTTTTCGGCGAAGTCGGCCGGCAGCTCGCCGCTGAGACGACGCACCAGCTCGTTGGCCAGCTCAGGGAATTCGGCGGAATAGGCGGCGAAACGCTGATCCCAGTCGGCTTCCAACGCACGACCTTTTTCCTTGGCGTCCCATTCGGCGTAGATGTCGGCCGGGATTTCGAATGGACCGTGTTCCCATTTCAACGCGGCACGGGTCAGGGCGATTTCCTCGGCACCCAGCGGGGCGCCGTGGCAGTCTTCCTTGCCTTGTTTGTTGGGCGAGCCGAAACCGATGGTGGTCTTGCAGCAGATCAGGGTCGGCTGGGCGCTTTTGCGAGCCGTTTCGATGGCGGTCTTGATCTCTTCCGGATCGTGGCCGTCGACGTTACGAATCACCAGCCAGTTATAGGCTTCGAAGCGTTTCGGGGTGTCGTCGGTGAACCAGCCTTCGACTTCGCCGTCGATGGAAATGCCGTTGTCGTCGTAGAAAGCGATCAGCTTGTCCAGGCCCAGGGTACCGGCCAGGGAAGCGACTTCATGGGAAATGCCTTCCATCATGCAGCCATCACCCAGGAAAACGTAGGTGTGATGGTCGACGACCTTGTGCCCCGGACGGTTGAACTGCGCCGCCAGGACTTTTTCCGCCAGGGCGAAGCCCACGGCGTTGGCCAGGCCCTGGCCCAGCGGACCGGTGGTGGTTTCCACACCTGGGGTGTAGCCGTACTCCGGATGGCCCGGGGTGCGGCTGTGCAGCTGGCGGAAGTTCTTCAGGTCGTCGATCGACAGGTCATAACCGGTCAAGTGCAGCAGCGAGTAGATCAACATCGAACCATGGCCGTTGGACAGCACGAAGCGGTCACGGTCAGCGAAAGCCGGATTGGCCGGGCTGTGCTTGAGGTAGTCGCGCCACAGCACCTCGGCGATATCCGCCATGCCCATCGGGGCACCGGGGTGGCCGCTGTTGGCTTTCTGCACGGCATCCATGCTGAGGGCACGAATGGCATTGGCACGCTCACGACGGCTGGGCATCGCTGTTCTCCTGCGGGAATTGAGTAGAGTGAATAACGAAACTGAAAAAAGGCGTGCATTTTCCCTCACCCACCCCCTGGGAGCAATGACAGATAGACGTCCAGAGCGGTTTTTCGGGTGGATAAAGTCGCTTTCGCCAAGTGAAACCTGTCCACTGGAAGCTTGTAGAGTCCATAAAGACCAGCGAAGTGCCATTTATCGAGCAATATCAAAAGTTTTTGATATTGAACTTGCGGTGATGCCACCCCCTGTCTAGACTGCCGCGTTATGAACTTACGCGCGCCCTCCATCCAGCATCACCATAGCGACGAACTGGCGGCCCTTTGCAAGGCCGGTGGCGACCCGTTGCGGCTCAATGTATTGCGCGCCCTGGCCAATGACTCATTCGGCGTGCTGGAACTGGCGCAGATCTTCGGCATCGGTCAGTCTGGCATGAGCCATCACCTCAAGGTCCTGGCCCAGGCCGACCTGGTGGCGACCCGCCGTGAAGGCAACGCCATTTTCTACCGCCGCGCCCTGCCCCACACCGATCTTATGGGTGGCAAGCTGCACGCTGCATTGCTTGAGGAAGTGGACGAACTGAGCCTGCCGACGGACGTTCAGGCCCGTATCGCCCAGGTGCACGGGCAACGGGCCGCGGCCAGCCAGGATTTTTTCGCACGCGTGGCGGAAAAATTTCGCGCCCAGCAAGACCTGATCGCAGGGTTGCCGCAATACCGCGAAAGTGTCCTGGCGCTGCTCGACAAACTGAACTTCGAGCCTACAGCCACTGCCATCGAGGTCGGCCCCGGCGACGGTGCGTTCCTGCCGGAACTGGCACGCCGTTTCAGCCAGGTCACGGCGCTGGATAACAGCCCGGCCATGCTCGAGCTGGCTCGCCAGGTGTGTGAACGTGAAAACCTGACTAATGTCAGCCTGCGTTTGGCCGATGCCTTGGATGGCGTGCACCTGCAAGGTGACTGCGTCGTATTGAACATGGTCCTTCATCATTTCGCCGCTCCGGCCGATGCACTCAAGCACATGGCCGGCCTGTTGCGACCGGGCGGAAGCCTGTTGGTGACAGAGTTATGCAGCCACAATCAGAGCTGGGCCAGGGAGGCCTGCGGTGATCTCTGGCTGGGGTTCGAACAGGACGACCTGGCCCGTTGGGCCACCACTGCGGGCCTCGTGCCCGGGGAAAGCCTCTATGTAGGCTTACGAAATGGTTTCCAGATCCAGGTCCGCCATTTTCAGCGGCCGGCTGGTGACACTCACCATCGGTAACTTGTAGGAAAACATCGAGATGAGCGAATACTCCCTTTTCACCTCCGAGTCCGTGTCTGAAGGGCATCCGGACAAAATCGCCGACCAGATTTCTGATGCGGTGCTGGACGCCATCATTGCTGAAGACAAGTTCGCCCGCGTGGCGTGCGAGACTCTGGTGAAAACGGGCGTGGCGATCATCGCCGGCGAAGTCACCACTTCGGCCTGGGTCGACCTGGAACAGATCGTCCGCGACGTCATCCTGGGCATCGGCTACAACAGCTCCGACGTCGGTTTCGACGGCGCAACCTGCGGCGTAATGAACATCATCGGCAAGCAGTCGGTGGACATCGCCCAAGGCGTTGACCGCAGCAAGCCTGAAGACCAGGGCGCCGGCGACCAGGGCCTGATGTTCGGTTATGCCAGTAACGAAACCGACGTGTTGATGCCGGCACCGATCACGTTCTCGCACCAACTGGTGCAGCGCCAGGCCGAAGCCCGCAAGTCCGGCTTGCTGCCATGGCTGCGTCCGGATGCCAAATCTCAGGTCACTTGCCGTTACGAGAATGGCAAGGTGGTTGGCATCGACGCCATCGTGCTGTCGACCCAGCACAACCCGGAAGTGTCCTACAAGGACCTGCGCGAAGGCGTGATGGAGCTGATCGTCAAGCACGTGCTGCCTGCCGAGTTGCTGAACAAGGACACTCAGTTCCACATCAACCCGACCGGCAACTTCATCATCGGTGGTCCGGTGGGTGACTGCGGCCTGACCGGACGCAAGATCATCGTCGACAGCTACGGCGGCATGGCCCGTCACGGCGGTGGCGCGTTCTCCGGCAAGGATCCATCGAAGGTCGACCGTTCGGCGGCCTATGCCGGTCGCTACGTGGCCAAGAACATCGTCGCCGCCGGCCTGGCCGAGCGCTGCGAGATCCAGGTGTCCTACGCCATCGGTGTCGCCCAGCCTACGTCGATCTCGCTGAACACCTTCGGCACCGGCAAGATCGGCGACGACAAGATCATCAAGCTGGTCCGCGAAGTGTTCGACCTGCGTCCATACGCCATCACCACCATGCTTGACCTGCTGCACCCGATGTACCAGGAAACCGCAGCCTATGGCCACTTCGGCCGTACGCCGCAGACCAAGACTGTCGATGGTGATACCTTCACCACCTTCACCTGGGAAAAAACCGACCGCGCCGACGCCCTGCGCGCTGCTGCCGGCCTGTAATACCCGTTGAGATGAAAAAGCCCCTGGCGACCCGTTCGCCAGGGGCTTTTTCATTCTGGATGTTTCTCCCTCCAGCGAAGAGGGAGCAATGCTATGTCCGCCGGGCCACCAGTAAAAACGAAGCCGCACTGGCCAACAAGCCAGCACACAGCCGGTTGAACAGGCGCTTGCCACTGGGGCGGGCGAACAGTCGCCGCGCGTAGATCCCCATGTAGCAATACAAACCGATGGCGATGCACTCCAACGCCAGGAACAGCCCGCCCAATACAGAGAACTGCTGGATGACGGTGCCGGAACGGTCGACGAATTGGGGCAGGAACGCCGTGAACAGCAGGATCGCCTTCGGGTTGCCGATGGCCACCAGAAACTCCTGGCGCGCCAGACGCCCCATGCCCATCGAGCCGCCCGCCATTTCTTCACCGGCCTGAGGTTGCGCACGCCACAGCTGTACGGCGAGATAGAACAGATAGCCGGCGCCAACAACCTTGATCCCCAGGAACAACAGTTCCGAGGTGTGCAGCACTGCGGTCAGTCCGGCCGCGGCCAGGGCAATCATGATCGCAAATGCCAGCAGCCGACCGATGCCGCCACTGCACGCCCGCACGAAGCCATAACGCGAGGCGTTGCTGATGGACAGCAGGTTGTTCGGCCCAGGCGCCATGTTCAGCGCGAAGCAGGCCGGAATGAAAACGGCGAGTGTCGTCAGGTCCATCGCAGGCACTCCTGGGAGGGTGGATCGAAACGTCATTCTGCCCCGGCCAACGACAGGCGCAAGGGACAGTTGCACGGCTAAATCACCCTGCACTGTACCGCCACGACGTTGCCATCGGGCACCGCAACGTTCGGTAACGCTCCAGGCCTCGCTGCTTGCGCAACCGTGGCTAGCCTTGAAAGACCTGACCAAGCAAGGATGCTTCAATGCCACCGTTATTTCACGCACTGCTCTATTCACTTTTCATCGCTGCCCCTGCTATCGCGGCGCCCTGTCCTGACTGGCCGGCCGAACGTACCCAGGCACAAATCGAAGCCCGGCAACGGCAGATCGACGCCTGGGACGACAGTTATCACCGCCTCGGCCAATCGCTGGTGGCCGACGAGCTTTACGATCAGTCCCGCGCACAACTGGAGCATTGGCGCAGCTGCGTCGACCTGCACACGCCAACCGATCCCTTACGAACGGCGCGGGGAAAAGTGCCGCACCCGGTGGTCCATACCGGCCTTGAAAAGCTCAAGGATGCGACTGCAGTGCAAGCCTGGCTGAATGGTCGAAAAGACGTCTGGGTCCAACCGAAAGTCGACGGCGTGGCGGTAACCCTGGTTTACCGCGACGGACGCCTGCACCAGGCGATCAGCCGCGGGGATGGCACCCAGGGTCAGGACTGGACGTCCAACGCCCGCAAAATCGGCGCCATCGCGCAGCAGTTGCGTCAGCCCGTGAACCTGCTCGTGCAGGGCGAGCTGTACTGGCGTCTGGGCCACCATGTCCAGGCTGATAACGGCAGCCTCAACGCCCGCGGGACCGTGGCGGGCCTGATAGCACGCGGCAATCTCACCGCGCAGGAGGCGTCGGATATCGGCCTTTTTGTCTGGGAATGGCCGGAAGGGCCTGACACCCTGCCCGAACGGATGGCTGCGCTGGCTGAGCTGGGTTTCGCCGGCACCCTCGACTACAACCAACCTGTCCGGGCATTGGCCGATGCCGAACATTGGCGTGACCACTGGTATCGCACTCCGCTGCCCTTCGCCAGCGACGGAATCGTCCTGCGCCAGAGCCGCCGCCCACCGGCCAACCGCTGGCAAGCCCGGCCACCGTTCTGGAGCGTGGCCTGGAAATACCCCTATGCCCAAGCCCTGACCGGGGTGAGGAAGGTACGCTTCAACATCGGTCGAACCGGGCGCATCACCCCCGTACTGGAACTCGAGCCCGTCCTGCTCGACGACCGCCGGATCCGCCGGGTGAGCGTCAGCTCCCTCAAGCAATGGGAGGAAATGGACATCCGTCCCGGCGACCAGGTCGCCATCAGCCTGGCCGGACTGACCATTCCGCGCCTCGACAGCGTCGTGCTGCGCAGCATCGTGCGGGAGGACGTCAATGTCCCGGTGGCAGCCAACCATCACTTCCTGAGCTGCTGGCAACCGACACCGGGCTGCGAGAGCCAATTTCTTGCGCGCCTGAACTGGCTAAGCGGCAAGCAGGGGCTTGCCCTGCCCCATGTCGGCCCTGGCACCTGGGGAAAACTCCTGGCGGCGGGCCGACTCGACGGATTGCTGGATTGGATGACACTCGATGCCACCGAGCTTGCTAACATGACCGGCTTCGGCGAACGCAGCGGAGCCCACCTGCTCGAAGGTCTGCACAGTGCCCGCCAACGGCCGTTCGGACAATGGCTCAAGGCGCTGGGCCTGCCGCCTGTCGGCGAAGCCCGGCTGGAAGGGCCATGGCACGCGCTGGCCGAGCGTGACACCGAACAGTGGCAAGCCGAGGCCGGTATCGGGCCGGAACGTGCTGCGCAATTGAGCGCTTTTTTCCGCCACCCGCAGGTACAGGCGTTGAGCGAAGTATTGCGGGCTGCCGGGATCGACGGTTTTTGATCGGCCCGTGCGGTTGAACCCAAGGGGCACGCGTGCGTTCCAACAGCGCACCTGAGCCGGATGACTCGCGCGTTTTCACGGATTTGTTTTTTGGAGTTGCTATGAATTTCCTGCCACCCGCTATCCTGCTGGCCTTATGCAGCGTCATGGCCGCCCCCCTGTGGGCGGACGAGCAAGCGCCGGAACTCACTGGCTGCGCCGCCAAGCGTCAAGGCATCGTCAACCAGATCGAACTGGCCAAGTCCCAGGGCAACCAGGACCAGCAGGCCGGCCTGGAAACGGCGCTGAACGAGGTCACCACCCATTGCACCGACGCTTCCTTGCGCAAGGAGCGTGAAAACAAGGTGCTCGAAGCCAAGCACGAGGTCAGTCGTCGCCAGGAGGACCTGGAGAAAGCCATGAAAAAAGGTGATCCGGAGCGGATCAACAAGCGCAAGGACAAACTGGCCGCTTCCCGCAAGGAATTGCAGGAAGCCGTGGATGAGCTGGATAAATGAACGAACGGCTTCAGTAATCCCGAAACTCTTTATGGCAGGCACTGCAGGCGTCTTCCACTTTCTGCACCGCCGGGCCCAGGTAACTGGCCCTGTAGGGCTGAACCTTGCTGGCAACCACCAATTCAGCGGTGGCGGCCTCCAGGTTACGGGCCAGTTCCTGGAAGCGCGCCTGCTTTTGCCAGACCTCATCCCGGGCACTGGTGTGATCTTCCTCGCGCACTTGCGGGAAATGCTTCCACGGCTCGCGGGACAGCTGGTCCAGTTGCACCGCGCCTTCGGCGAAACGCGGACCATCGAACGGAACGCGACCGCGCAACATACCGCCCAGCTCTTCGTTGGTCTTGAGCATCTGCTTGAAGATAGCCTTGCGCTGGCCCAATGGAGAGTTGGGGTCGACACCGCCGCAGGCGGAGAGCATCAGGCAGGCCAGCACAGCCACGGAAAAACGTTTTGCAAACATCTTGGCCTCGGGTCGGGAAACGGCAGCCAGTATCCTCGTGTCGCCGACAAAGACCAATAGCCCTATTCACAATGCGGGTTGTCTGCATGCCCTGAACGTGCACGCCATCCGCGAAGGACATTTTCATGAACCGCTTCAAGACCTGGCATAAAAGCCTGGCGCTGTCCCTCTCGCTCATTGCCTTGTTGAGCGCCTGCAACCGCGGCGAAAAGACCGAGGAGCCCAAGACCCACGCGCTCGCCACTTATGTCAGTGCACCGTGGGAAGCGTTGCCGAAAGTCTCCGATGAAGACCTGCTGGCCGGTTTCGGTTCCTGGCGCAGTGCATGCACCCGCCTCAAGGCCGATGCGACCTGGGGCGCGACCTGCGCGGCAGCGGCCAATGTGCCGCTGGCGGCCGCCGATGTACGCAAATTCCTGAAGCTACACCTGGATGTCTATGGCCTGCGTTCCGGGGATAACAGCCCCAACGGTCTGATCACCGGTTATTACGAGCCGGTTTACCCTGGTAGCCTGACCCGAACCGCCACTGCCAACGTGCCGGTGTACGGCGTACCTGACGACATGATCATTGTGTCGCTGGACAGCATCTACCCCGAGCTCAAGGGCAAACGCCTGCGCGGCCGCCTTGAGGGCCGGGTGCTCAAGCCCTACGACGACGCGGCCACCATCGAAAACAATGGCGTGAAGGCGCCCGTGATCGCCTGGTTGACCGACCCGATGAACCTGCAATTCCTGCAAATCCAGGGCTCGGGCCGCATTCGACTCGATGATGGTCGCCTGTTGCGCATCGGCTATGCCGACCAGAACGGCCACCCTTACCGACCCATCGGCCGCTGGCTGGTGGAACAGGGCGAGTTGAAGAAAGAAGAGGTGACCATGGGCACCATCGGCGCCTGGGCCAAAGCCCACCCGACCCGGATTCCCGAATTGCTGGGCAGCAATCCCAGCTACGTGTTCTTCAACCGCAACCCCGACAGCAACGAAGGGCCACGCGGCTCGCTGAACGTACCGTTGACTGCCGGCTATAGCGTGGCGGTAGACCGCAAGGTGATCCCCCTGGGGAGCCTGTTGTGGTTGTCCACCACTCGACCCGATGGAAGCCCGCTGAATCGACCGGTCGCCGCCCAGGACACCGGTGGCGCCATTGCCGGCGAGGTCCGGGCCGACCTGTTCTGGGGAACCGGCGAAGCCGCGGGGGAACTGGCCGGGGACATGAAGCAACAGGGCCAGATCTGGATGCTCTGGCCCAAGGGCATGCCATTGCCGCAAATGCCGCAGGTGTCGAATACCGTAACAGCCAATCCTTGAGCGTCGTGTTGCCTGTGGGGCCCCACAGGCAACACGAAATCAGACAGGCTCAGATCGAAACAAAGAAGAAACTGGCGATCAGCCCCAACCCCACCAGCCACACCAGGGAGCGCAGGATTGCCCAGTCCGCCAGGTAACAAATGATGTAGAGCAGACGGCTGGTGATGAACAGCACCGCCAGCACGTTGATGGTCACCAACTCGGCATTGCCGGCCAGGTGCGCAACGATCACCGCGGCGGCGAATGCCGGGGTGATTTCAAAGCTGTTCAGGTGCGCGGCGTAGGCACGCCGGGGTGCGCCTTCGAGACTCTCCAGGAAATCCCGGGGGTCGTGGTTATCCTGCAACCGGTACCTTCCGCCGATCTTGGCGATGGCAATGCACACATAAGGCAGGATGATGGCGATCAAAATACACCACAGGGCAACCGTCATGACGCAGTTCCTTCTTTGGGTTTCATGGATAAATCAGGGATCCAGTCTCCGGTCAGCGCTGCATCACCCACATGCTGACCAGCACCAGTGCGCAGGCTAAGAGCCGCAGCCGACCAAAAGGTTCTTTCAAATAGCGCATACAACAGCGCCGCCACCAACATCTGTTTATACTGCAAACGACCACGCCGCATTCAGTTGCGCATAAATCAATTCCAATAATTTCGCTGCTGCCCCCGTTTGCTCGAAGGGCATCGGCATGCGTATGCCTGATCAGAGCGTCAAGACTACAGACAGAGACCTTGCGCATGCCACTCGCCTTGCTTGCCCTGGCCGTTGCCGCTTTCGGCATCGGCACCACCGAATTCGTCATCATGGGACTGCTGCCGGATGTCGCCCGCGACCTGGCCGTGAGCATCCCCCAGGCCGGGCTGTTGATTACGGGCTATGCGCTGGGCGTCGTGTTCGGCGCGCCGGTGCTCGCGGTCGGCACCGCCAACATGCCGCGCAAGGCCACGCTGCTGGGCATGACATTAATGTTCATTCTGGGCAACGTGCTCTGCGCCCTGGCCCCGAACTACCTCACCCTGATGGCTGCGCGGGTTATCACCGCGTTATGTCACGGCGCATTTTTCGGTATCGGCTCGGTGGTAGCTGCCGGACTGGTGGCGCCGAACAAACGGGCCCAGGCCATCGCGATGATGTTTACCGGTCTGACCCTGGCCAATGTCCTGGGCGTACCGCTGGGCACGGCATTGGGACAATACGCCGGCTGGCGTTCGACGTTCTGGGCGGTGTCGGTGATCGGCGTGATCGCTGCCATTGCCCAATGGGCCTGGCTGCCCAGGGAGATACCCATGGAAAAAGCCAACCTCGCCAGCGAGTTCAAGGTTCTGGGCAAGGCCAACGTGCTGCTCGCTCTGGGCATGAGCGTGCTGGCATCCACCAGCCTGTTCAGCGTTTTCACCTACATCGCGCCCATTCTGCAGGACATTACCGGCGTCAGCCCGCACGGCATCACGATCATGTTGCTGTTGTTCGGGGTCGGATTGACGGCGGGCAGCTTTCTTGGCGGGCGCCTGGCGGACCGACGCCTGCTGCCGTCGCTGGTCGGCATGGCCCTGGCCTTGGTGCTGGTACTGGCGGCGTTCAGCCAGACCAGCCAATCCGTGATTCCGGCGGCGATCACGCTGGTGTTGTGGGGAATATTCGCCTTCGCCCTGTGCCCGATCCTGCAACTGTTGATCATCGATCAGGCCCACGAAGCGCCGAACCTCGGCTCGACCCTGAACCAGAGTGCGTTCAACCTTGGCAACGCGGCCGGTGCCTGGATCGGCGGCCTGGTGGTGTCCAGTGGCGTCAATCTGGCTGACTTGCCGTGGACCGGCGCCCTTGTCGGCGGTCTGACCGTGCTGACCGCCCTGTACTTCATTTACCGCCAGCGTCGTCAGGAGATCCCGCTGGGTGCGGCCGACTAGGCGTGCCGCTCTCGCTGCGCACCTGTGCATGACTGAGCAAGGCGAAAATGAAGCTGCCGCCCATGATATTCCCCGCCAGGGTCGGTGCGGCAAATACCAGCCAGAAGTCCTCCCAGGACAGTTGGCCGGCGAACACCAGGTAGGACACTTCGGCCGAGCCGACGACGATATGGGTGAAGTCCCCAAGCGCCATCAGGTAAGTGATCAGGATAATGATCCACATCTTGGCGCTTTCCATGGAAGGAATCATCCAGACCATCGTGGCAATCATCCAGCCGGAAATGATGCCCTTGGCGAACATCTGGCCGGTGTCGTTCTCCATGACCTTGCGGCCGATCTCCAGGAAAGCCAGGTCGGTACGCTGGTCGAAAATCGGCAAATGCAGCATGACATACGCCACCAACAGGGTGCCGCACAGGTTGCCCACCAGCACCACACCCCATAAACGCAACAGCCGGCCGACATTGTCCAGCGTCGGCTTGCTCATGATCGGCAGCACGGCGGTCAGGGTGTTTTCAGTGAACAGTTGCTGGCGGGCGAGAATCACCGCGAGAAAGCCTGCGCAATAGCCAAAACTGGCGATCACCTTGAAGCCTTCGTGATCCGGCAACCGGGAGTTGAGCAGCCCCATCGCCATCAGCGACAGGCCCATGGTCAACCCTGCGGCCAGGGCCGACCACCAGAGCGCGGTGATGCTACGCTCCAGCTCCTGGTTGCCCTGGGTGCGGATGATTTCATGCAACACTGCGGCCCGCGGTGGCTGGTTGCGGTCGACTTCATGCTTTTCCTGTGGGGACAGGTCAGGGGTCTTGCCGTCTTTGTGAGTGTCCATAAGGCGCCTGTACCGGTGACGTGATGAAGCTACGACACGCGGCGTTCGGCGCTGTTCAGTGATGACGCGACGTTCGCGATGGCATTGGAGGCCTCATCGCGAGCAGGCTCGCGATGGCCGCGCCGCCGATCTCACTCGGCGATACCGTCCTTGAACTGGTCCTTGACGTACTTGATTTCGGTCCGGCCATGGGGGGCCGGCAGGCCGTCTTCACCCAGGTTGACGAAGACCATCTTCTCAACGGTCAGGATGCTCTTGCGGGTGATCTTGTTGCGCACTTCGCACGTCAGGGTAATGGAAGTGCGACCGAACTCGGTGGCGGTAATGCCGAGTTCTATGATGTCGCCCTGGCGAGAAGCGCTGACAAAGTTGATTTCCGAGATGTACTTGGTGACCACTCGCTGGTTGCCGAGCTGGACGATGGCATAGATCGCCGCCTCTTCGTCGATCCAGCGTAACAGGCTGCCGCCGAACAGCGTGCCATTGGGGTTGAGGTCTTCGGGCTTGACCCATTTGCGGGTGTGGAAATTCATGATCACTCCTGAGTGTCGACCGCTGAATAGCCGCATCATGGCAGACCGGACAGGCAGGCTCTACGTCGCTGTTTCAATAACGTCCATCGGCAATTTTGATTTGCCGACAGAAACCCTTTGGAAGATCCGATTAGCCCGTTATAATCGCCCCGTTTTATCCGGTCCTCCCATTTGGGCCGTTCCCGCCACCTGTCCGAGGGGCGCTGCAGCAGGCTCGACCTGTCAGGCTCGGATGGGGCGTTGTTCGTACGGGTTACCCGCACGGACACTAAACGCACAACGGCGCCCATTCGCATACATTACGAATGGAGGCTCTTCATGAGCGCTGTCATCACGCCTGCAGATTTTACCGATTACAAAGTCGCCGACATGTCCCTGGCTGCCTGGGGCCGTCGCGAGATCATCATCGCCGAATCCGAAATGCCAGCCCTGATGGGTCTGCGTCGCAAATACGCCGGCGAGCAACCGCTCAAGGGTGCGAAGATCCTCGGCTGCATCCACATGACCATCCAGACTGCCGTGCTGATCGAAACCCTGGTTGCCCTGGGTGCCGAAGTGCGCTGGTCATCCTGCAACATCTTCTCGACCCAGGACCAGGCCGCTGCCGCCATCGCCGCTGCCGGTATCCCGGTATTCGCCTGGAAAGGCGAGACCGAGCAGGAATATGAATGGTGTCTGGAGCAGACCATCCTCAAGGATGGCCAGCCATGGGACGCCAACATGGTCCTCGACGACGGTGGCGACCTGACCGAGCTGCTGCACAAGAAGTACCCGGCCGTCCTGGACAAGGTTCACGGCGTGACCGAAGAAACCACCACTGGTGTACACCGTCTGCTGGACATGCTGGCCAAGGGCGAGCTGAAAATCCCGGCCATCAACGTCAACGACTCGGTGACCAAGAGCAAGAACGACAACAAGTACGGCTGCCGTCACAGCCTGAACGACGCCATCAAGCGTGGCACCGACCACCTGCTGTCGGGCAAGCAGGCGCTGGTGATCGGCTACGGCGACGTGGGCAAGGGTTCGGCCCAGTCCCTGCGTCAGGAAGGCATGATCGTCAAGGTGTCCGAAGTCGACCCGATCTGTGCCATGCAGGCCTGCATGGACGGCTTCGAAGTGGTTTCGCCGTTCATCGATGGTAACAACGACGGTTCCGAGGCCAGCATCGACAAGGCACTGCTGGGCAAGATCGACCTGATCGTGACCACCACCGGCAACGTCAATGTCTGCGACGCCAACATGCTCAAGGCCCTGAAGAAGCGCGCCGTGGTCTGCAACATCGGCCACTTCGACAATGAAATCGACACGGCTTTCATGCGCAAGAACTGGGCGTGGGAAGAAGTGAAGCCACAGGTCCACAAGGTTCACCGCACCGGCGCTGGCAGCTTCGACCCGCAGAACGATGACTACCTGATCCTGCTGGCCGAAGGCCGCTTGGTGAACCTGGGCAACGCCACCGGTCACCCAAGCCGCATCATGGACGGTTCGTTCGCCAACCAGGTCCTGGCCCAGATCTTCCTGTTTGGCCAGAAATACGCCGACCTGCCACCGGCCCAGAAAGCCGAGCGCCTGACCGTGGAAGTACTGCCCAAGAAACTCGACGAAGAAGTGGCCCTGGAAATGGTCCGCGGTTTCGGCGGCGTGGTCACCAAACTGACCAAGCAACAGGCTGACTACATCGGCGTCACCGTCGAAGGCCCGTTCAAGCCGCACGCCTATCGGTACTGACAGCAGCTGCAAGCCTTGAGCTTCAAGCCACGAGTGAAAGCAGTTTATTTTACTTGTGGCTTGGGGCTTACCTCTTCATCGCTATTACGCAGCTGCAAGCCGCAAGCTGAAGCACAAGAATTCGGCGCACCGCCCTCTTGCAGCTTGTAGCTTGAAGCTCACAGCTGGAGACCTCCTCCATGTCCCAAGACCGTCGCTACAGTTTCGAGTTCTTCCCGACCAAGACCGATGCTGGACATGAAAAACTGATCGCCACTGCTCGTCAGCTGGCCAGCTACAACCCCGACTTCTTCTCCTGCACCTATGGCGCGGGTGGTTCGACCCGTGACCGCACCCTGAACACCGTGCTGCAGCTGGAAAGCGAGGTCAGAATTCCCGCCGCTCCGCACTTGTCCTGCGTGGGTGACAGCAAGGACGATTTGCGCAACCTCCTGACCCGTTACAAGGCCGCCGGAATCCAGCGTATCGTTGCCCTGCGCGGTGACCTGCCGTCGGGCATGGGCATGGCCAGCGGTGAGCTGCGCCACGCCAATGACCTGGTGAGTTTCATTCGCGAGGAAACCGGCGATCATTTCCACATTGAAGTAGCCGCTTATCCGGAAATGCACCCTCAGGCGCGCAATTTCGAAGATGATCTGCTCAATTTCGTACGCAAGGCAAACGCTGGCGCGAACAGTGCCATCACCCAGTATTTCTTCAACGCCGACAGCTATTTCTACTTCGTCGAGCGTGTGCGCAAGCTGGGTGTGGACATCCCCGTCGTACCGGGAATCATGCCGATCACCAACTACAGCAAGCTGGCGCGCTTCTCCGATGCCTGCGGTGCCGAGATCCCGCGTTGGATCCGCAAGCAACTGGAGGCCTACGGCGATGACTCCACCAGCATCCAGCGCTTCGGTGAAGAGGTCATCACGCAAATGTGTGAGCGTTTGTTGCAGGGTGGTGCACCAGGGCTGCATTTCTATACCCTGAATCAGGCCGAGCCCAGTCTTGCGGTCTGGAACAACCTCAAGCTGCCGCGTTAACGCTTAATGTGGTGGTAATCAAGGCCTTGGCGAAAACCAAGGCCTTTTTACTATCCAATGACACCAAGGATTGCAGCCGATGCCAAACGGTCAAAGGTCAACGACCCCACAACTCATTTATCTGGTCTACGGGGCCGAGACCTATCACCAGGAAGCAGTATTCAGCATCGCCAGTGCCATCGCCGGCCTGCGCGAGACGCCGGATGAAACGTTGGACATCCAGGTATTTACCGACAACCCGATGCCTTACGCCGGGCTGCCGGTGCGGTTGCGCGCCCTGGACAACGAAACCCGCCAAACCTGGATCCAGCCCCACGGCTATCACTTTCGCGCCAAGCATGTGGTCATGCAAAAGGTACTCGAAGAAGCTGAACTGGCCCTGTTGATCGATACCGATACCTTCTTCCATTGCTCGCCCCTGGAGCTGTTCCGGCGCGTCCAGCCAGGTACGCTGCTCTGTAACGCAATCACGCTGAACTATGGCGCCAACAAGGATGCCGAGCTTTACGTGACCCTGTCGCAAGCCCTGCAGCAACGGCAACTGGCGGACGATGACATGCCCTTGCTCAACTCCGGAGTGATCGGCCTGCATTGCAGCGACGCACACGTGCTGGACCGCTCCATTGCCCTGATGGATGAGTTTTATCCAATGGCCCAAGGTGCCTACACCCTGGAAGAGTTCTGCCTGTCAGTGGCGGCCTATGGCCAGGTGCAGGTACGCGAGTGCCCGGACCTGATCCACCACTACTGGAGCCGCAAGCAGCTGTTCCGCGCCAAGACAAAGGCCTGGCTCGATAAACACCATGCTGCGCCCGTATGTCAGCGAGCCCTGGATGAAACACGGCAGGTCACCGCCACCCTTCCCCGTCCCCCAACCATGCAGCGCCTGCTCTATAAGCTGGTCACTGTGGCATTGCCCGGCCAAAAACGGCAGTTCATGCGCGAAATTCTCTACGGTTGCTATCGCCACGCCAATCAGTTCGACCAGGCCTGCGCCCCGGTCTGGTGGGAAAAGGCCCTGGAAAACGTTGAGCACCGCCTGAAAAAACCGTTGGAAGATCATGAACTAAAACGCTGGTTCAACCACCCGTTGATCCGCCTGGTATTGGGCCGGCGGCGCGAAGCGATTTATCAGCACCTGATGCAGGCAAAAGGCAACTGACCCGCAAGCCAGAGCGCTCTGGCTATTTGTAGTGCACTCGTCGTAACCTCCGGCCATGCCCATCATTGCCCGGTTACTGACTGTCTTTTTTCTCTTGTGCCTGAGCATGGCTGCCCGGGCCGAGAAGTTGCGCATTGTCACCGAGCCCTGGGCACCTTACGTCTACGAGGAAGGCGGCAAGGTCATGGGCCTGGACTACGAAACCGCGGTCATTGTCTTCAAGCGGCTGGGAATCGATGTCGAATGGCAGCTCCTGCCCTGGAAACGCTGCCTTGCGATGCTGGAGCAGGGGCTGGCGGACGGGGCTCTGGACATTTTTCGCAGCGACGAGCGCGAAGCCCTGCTGCTCTACCCCAGCGAACCGTTGTCGCAAGTCGAATTCGTGCTGTTCCATGCCAACGCACGACCCCACCCGTTTCGCACCCTCGACGACCTGAACGGCCTGACCGTCGGTACGTCCCCCGGCTACCTGTACAGCCAGGCCTTCCGGGAATCGACCTTGTTCAAGCGCGAAACGGCGCCCACCCACGAAGCCAACTTCGGCAAGCTGCAACTGGGCCGGATCGACCTGCTCATCACCGATCGACGAGTGGGCCGGCAATTGCTCAAACAAATGCAACTGGACGACCAGATCACCGAAAACCCGACGGTCGTGAGCCGCCAAAGCCAATATCTGGCGGTACGACGCAAGGCCGGAATGGATTTGCTGGCGCAACGCTTCAGCGCCGAACTCAAACGGTTCAAGCGTGAACCCGCCTATGCCGAGCTGAGCGCTCGCTATGACAGCACCCCAGCGGCGCGACGCTGAAATCAGCCGTTGAGCAGCAGGAAAGCAACGCAAGGCGATTGCTCTGTTATACTCGCCCCTTCCCGCCAGGCTCACGCCCGGACGCCCGGTCTTGCAAAAGGCACCCCGACACCGCTACAGCGCAGCTTTCAGCCCGTGCGAGCCTTGTCCGGTCCCGCCTTCCAGACCCGGCAGGACCGGACGGGATGACGTCTTGTTGAACGTCATTCGCGCCAGGCAAGACATCCCTTGGGCCAGGCCCTCACTAAAACAGGATTACTCATGTCCTTTGCTTCCCTCGGTCTCTCCGAGGCTTTAGTCGGCGCCATCGAAGCCGCCGGCTACACCGAGCCTACCCCGGTGCAACAGCGGGCCATCCCCGCCGTGTTGCAAGGTCGCGATCTGATGGTCGCAGCACAGACAGGTACTGGTAAGACTGGCGGTTTCGCCCTTCCAATCCTGGAGCGGCTATTCCCCAATGGTCACCCGGACAAATCCCAGCGTCACGGCCCGCGCCAGCCGCGCGTACTGGTCCTGACGCCCACTCGCGAACTGGCCGCCCAGGTGCACGAGAGCTTCAAGGTTTACGCTCGCGACCTGAAATTCGTCAGCGCCTGCATTTTCGGCGGCGTCGGCATGAACCCTCAGGTCCAGGCCATGGCCCGTGGCGTCGACGTGCTGGTGGCCTGCCCCGGTCGCCTGCTGGATCTGGCCGGCCAAGGCAGCGTCGATCTGTCCCACGTCGAGATCCTCGTGCTGGACGAAGCCGACCGCATGCTGGACATGGGCTTTGTCCATGACGTGAAAAAAGTCCTGGCCCGCCTGCCCGCCAAGCGCCAGAACCTGCTGTTTTCGGCGACGTTCTCCAAGGACATCACCGACCTGGCCAGCAAGTTGCTGCACAACCCGGAGCGCATCGAAGTCACGCCGCCGAACACCACGGTCGAACGTATCGAACAGCGTGTATTCCGCCTGCCGGCCAGCCACAAGCGTGCGTTGCTGGCACACCTGATCACTACGGGTGCCTGGGAACAGGTTCTGGTGTTCACCCGTACCAAGCACGGCGCCAACCGCCTGGCCGAGTATCTGGACAAGCACGGCCTGCCGGCCGTCGCGATCCACGGCAACAAGAGCCAGAACGCCCGCACCAAAGCCCTGGCCGACTTCAAGGCCGGTGAGGTGCGCATCCTGGTTGCCACCGACATCGCCGCCCGCGGCCTGGACATCGACCAGTTGCCCCACGTGGTCAACTTCGAGCTGCCGAACGTCGACGAAGACTATGTGCACCGTATCGGCCGTACCGGTCGGGCCGGTCGTTCGGGCGAGGCAATCTCGCTGGTCGCGCCGGATGAAGAGAAGCTGCTCAAAAGCATCGAGCGCATGACCAAGCAGAAGATCCCGGACGGCGATCCGATGGGCTTCGATGCCAGCACGATCGAGGCCGAGAAGCCTGAAGTGCGTGAACGTCCGGACGTGCGTAACCCACGCAATGCCCGTGGCACACGCGGCGACGGCCCGAACGGCAGCGGCGGTGGTCGCAAGGACAAAGGCAAAGACAAGGGTAAGGAAAAACCGGCCGGCAACGGCCGTGGTGAACGTCCGACCCGTGAACACAAGTCTCGCGAAGGCACCCCGGCCCGCGAAGCGCAGCGCCAGACACCTCCTCGCCCGGCCGCCGACCGCGCCCCGGATGAGTTCCTGGACGACGATATCGATAACTTTGGCAACCGCGTCGACTACGTGCCGCAGCAGAAACCCGCTCAAGGTCGCGGCCGCCGCTCAGGCGCCCCGGGCCAGGGCTCGGGCGCTCCACGCGGTGGTCAGTCCCAGGGTCGTCAGAACGGCCCGCGCAACGGCGGCGGCTCCTCCAGCGGTAATCCATCGGGCAAACGCAGTGGTCCACGTAGCGGTGGCACTCGTGACGGTCAGGCTCGCCGCGAGGACTCCCGCCCTCGCCGCCCGGCCCGCGATGACCAGGCACGCCAGGAACCAGCCGTGCAGAGCCCACGCGGCAACCAGCCGAAAATCATGCACAAGGAATCGAAGCTCGATCGTTTCCCGACGCCTGAACAGCTGGATCAACTGCCAAGCCGTCCTCGGGGCGAAAAACCGGCGCTGCTGACCCGTAATCGCTGAGTTTTTCCAAGCCGTAGAAAATGCCCCTGATCCCGCGATCAGGGGCATTTTTTTATTCGATCGCCACACCCCCCTGTGGGAGCGGGCTTGCTCGCGAATGCGGATTGTCATTCAACATAGGTGTGTCGCCTGATACATCGCTTTCGCGAGCAAGCCCGCTCCCACAGGAGGGCCTGTGCGGCGGGGAATCCGCGCAATAAAAAACGCCCCTCGACCGCAAGGCCGGGGGCGTTTTTTTTTCAGGCGCGAAAATTACTTCGCTTTGACACCTTCAAAGGTCACGTACAGCTCAACCACATCGGAAGCCGGACCCAGGTCCATTTGCTTGCCGAAATCGGAACGCTTGATGCTGGTGGTCCCTTCGAAGCCGGCACGGTAGCCGCCCCATGGATCCTTGCCCTCACCCAGGAAGGTGGCCTTGACCACGACCGGCTTGGTCACGCCCAGCAGAGTCAGGTTACCCGTTACGTCCGCAGTGTCCTTGCCATCGGCGTTCTTGCCGGTGGACTTGACGCTGGTCGATACGAACTTGGCATCGGCGAACTTGCCTACGTCCAGGAAGTCTTTGCTGGCGATATGCTTGTCACGCTCGGCGTGGTTGGTGAACACGCTGGCGGTGCGGACGTTGAATTCGATCTTGCTGTCTTCCGGCTTGGCCGCGTCGAAGCTGAACTTGCCGTCGATATCCTTGAAGGTACCGGTGATGTAGCTGTAGCCCAGGTGGCTGATCTTGAAGTCGACGAAGGCGTGCTGGCCTTCCTTGTCGACCACGTAGTCGGCAGCCATGGCCTGACCAGCCGTCAGCAGGGCGGAACCGATTGCCAGGGCGGCGAGCGTCTTTTTCAACATGCTTTCTATTCCTTTGGAGTCGAGGTTGAACATCAGGCTTGGCGCCCCAGCATTCGCTTGAGGGTCGCGTCACGGTCGATAAAATGGTGTTTCAATGCTGCCAACGCATGGAGGCCGGAAAAAATTACCAGCGCCCAGGCGAGGTACAGGTGAATCTCGCCGGCGACGTCTGCCTGGTCGGGCAGTCCGGACACCAACGCGGGGACTTCGAACAAACCAAACACCGGTATCCCGACACCGTCTGCGGTGGAAATCAGGTAACCGGCGATCATTACGGCGAAAAGGCCGAAATACAGCGCGCTATGACCAAGCTTGGCGCCGACGCGGGTCAGGCGGCCATAGGTATCCAGGGTCGGTGGCGGTGGGCTGACGACGCGCCAGATCACCCGCAGCAACATCACCGCCAGCAACACCAGGCCGATGCTCTTGTGCAGGTCCGGCGCATCTTTGCGCCAGCTGCTGTAGTAGTCCAGGCCGACCATCCACAAGCCCAGCGCAAACAGCCCGTACACCACCAGCGCAACGCCCCAGTGCATCACGATACTGACCCAGCCATAGCGGGAAGAAGAGTTGCGTAGCTGCATTGCTCATATCCTGTAAAAACTGCGATCAAGACTAGCGAGTTATCTATCGAATTAAAGCGGAAAATTTCGCTTTGAAAGATCGAGAAATACGATCATCAGTTTGGTTGGGGTCGGTTAAGGAAAGATTAAAACGAATACAACCTGTGGTAATCAGAGTCACAGCACCCCTCATCGCGAGCAGGCTCGCTCCCACAAGAATCGCATTCCGCCTGGTCACCGCAGCCCCATGTGGGAGCAGTCTGCTTGCGATGTTTTTTCCAGACAAAAAAAAACGCGGCTGACTCGCCGCGCTTTTTTTGTAACACCTGTTTTACTGAGGCTTGGTCTCAGTGGCTGCCGGTGTGGATGCTGCCGGCTTGGCTGCTGGCTTCTTCGCCGGTTCGGCCTTTTTTGTCGGAGCCTTGGCCGGCGTTTTTTTCGCCGGCGTCTTGGCGGCCGGTTTCTTCGCTGGTGCCTTCTTGGCAGGCTCGACTTTTTCCGGCGCCACAGGTTTTGGCGCTTCTACCGGTGCAGGTGCAGGTGCAGGTGCCGGAGCGGGCGTCGGTGCTGGCGGAGCCACCGGTTCTGGAGCCTTGACCGGCTCAGGCTTCTTGTCGTCATCCGAACCGCCAAACAGGTTGGAGAAGAAGTTGCCCTTCTTCGCCGCGACCGCACCGGCAGCTGCTGCCGTTGCAGCCGGAACGACCTTGGGCGGCTCGAACGACTTGCCCGCCGCCAGGTCTTGCACTTGGCTGGCAGCACGCTGACCGCTGCGCAGCGCGCCCTCCAGAGTGCCTGGATACAAGGCGTCGGTGTGTTCACCGGCAAAGGCTACACGCTGCAGCGGCTTTTCCCACAGGCGCCAGAACTTGCTGATCTGGCCCGGGCCGAAGGCCAGGTAGGAACCGCCGGTGGACGGGTCGGTGCTGTAGCGACGGATTTCGTAACCGGTAAACGCGCCACGGGCCTGTGGATAAAACGCGTGCAGGCGGATCAGCACCTGATCGACCATTTGTTTGTCGCCGAAGGACTGCATCAACCGGGCGTTATCCCCCGAAAGGTTGATGATGACATTGGCGCCACCTTTGAGGGCCGGTTCGATCCACATCATGCCCAGGCCGGTATTGCTGAAAATCTCACCCGACATGCGCGCCTTGCTGTCCCAGACCGGGGTCTTGAACTTGAGCATGATCTGGTCGCGCCAGCCGTAGTTGGTGCCCTTGATCGCGGCCTGGTGCTGGGCGTCCAGGGCCGGTGTCAGTTGAATCTTGTTCAGCGCTCGCAGCGGCACGGCCAGCACCACGTAATCGGCCTGATAGCCCACGCTGCCGACCTTGACGGTCACACCGTCCTTGTCCTGGGAAATGGCCGACACCGGCGAGTCGGTCTTGATGGTTTTCAATTGCTTGAGGAAGGCCTGGGCCAGCACCTGGCTACCACCGAGCAGGCGCGAAGCCCGCAGGTCGCGGTCGGACACTCCACGATTGACCCGGTTCTGCTGTGCGAAATACAGCAGCGACAGACGCGAAGGTTCGTCGTAACGGGTACGAATTTCCTGATTCACCAGTTGCCGCGCGGTGGCCGGCAGCTGCAAGCGGTCCAGCCAGGCGGATACGGTCATCTGGTCCAGCGCGTGCAGCGTGCTGGTGGCCGTCGGATTCAGCGGGTCCTCGATGGAACGCGCCAGCTCGTCCAGGGTGGTTTCGTAGCGCTTGAGCGCTTCGGCGGTGGCCGGCTGCTTAGTGGTCAGGTCGGCGGCGGTGAAGTAGGTGCCGTCAATCAGATAGCTGGGAGTGCGCACGAATTCCGGCGCCGGCGTGGTGCCCAGCTTGAAAGTCGAGACGTATTTATTCAGCACCGGCTGAGTCTTTTCATTGCCGATCCACTCACTGGTGGCCATCCCCGAACGACCGCCCACACTGGGCTTGGCCTCCAGCAGGGTCACCGTCCAGCCTTTATTCTGCAACTCGTAGGCCGCCGTGAGCCCCGCCAGGCCGCCACCGATGACGATGGCCGTCGGTTGCTTGTCCTTCGCCAGCGCCGTAACGCTGAACAGCCCTATCACCACCAGCGCACACGTGCGCAGCCAACCAGCAGACATTCTGCGAACTCCGGAATAAAAACCTGGGAAATTTCTGTTCTTTCGAGCCAGCCGGCTCAGAGAACGGCGAAGAATACGTCAGCCATCATAACGCCGCCAGCGACGTCTATCGCCTGGCTCAAAGTAGCGGGGACCGACACAATGGGTTGTCCCCGGGGCCGCCATTGCATAGGCTTGCCCGATTGTTTGGCCCGCGCCCGCCGCGAGCCGCCTCGAGGAGACTGTACATGGGCCTGAATAACCAGTGGATGCAACGCGATCTCGCGGTGCTATGGCATCCCTGCACCCAGATGAAAGATCACGAACAACTGCCGCTGATCCCTATCAAGCGCGGTGAAGGCGTGTGGCTGGAAGACTTCGAGGGCAAGCGCTACCTCGACGCCGTCAGCTCCTGGTGGGTCAATGTGTTCGGTCATGCCAACCCGCGCATCAACCAGCGGATCAAGGATCAGGTCGACCAGTTGGAACATGTGATCCTCGCCGGCTTCAGCCACCAGCCAGTGATCGAACTATCCGAACGCCTGGTCAAGATCACGCCCGAAGGCCTGACCCGTTGCTTCTACGCCGACAACGGCTCGTCATGTATCGAAGTGGCGATGAAGATGAGCTTCCATTATTGGGTCAATCGCGGCCGTCCCGAGAAGAAGCGCTTCGTGACCCTGAGCAACAGCTACCACGGCGAAACCATCGCGGCGATGTCGGTGGGCGACGTGCCGCTGTTCACCGAAACCTACAAGGCGTTGCTGCTGGATACCCTCAAGGTACCGAGCCCCGACTGCTATGACCGCCCTGAAGGCGTGAGCTGGGAAGAACATTCGCGCACAATGTTCGCGGCCATGGAACAGACCCTTGCCGAGCACCACGACAGCGTAGCCGCGGTGATTGTCGAACCGCTGATCCAGGGCGCCGGTGGCATGCGCATGTATCACCCGATCTACCTGAAATTGCTGCGCGAGGCCTGTGACCGCTACGGCGTGCACCTGATCCACGACGAAATCGCCGTCGGTTTCGGCCGTACAGGGACGATGTTCGCCTGTGAGCAGGCCGGTATCACGCCGGATTTCCTCTGTCTGTCCAAGGCCCTGACCGGCGGTTACCTGCCACTGGCGGCGTGCCTGACCACCGATGAGGTCTACAACGCGTTCTACGACGACTACCCGACCCTGCGCGCCTTCCTGCATTCCCACAGCTACACGGGCAACCCGCTGGCTTGCGCGGCGGCGTTGGCAACACTGGACATCTTCGAGCAAGACAACGTCATCGAAAACAACAAGGCCCTGGCCTCACGCATGGCAAGCGCCACCGCGCATCTGGCCGACCACCCCAACGTGGCCGAAGTGCGCCAGACCGGTATGGTGCTGGCGATCGAGATGGTCAAGGACAAGGCCAGCAAGACCGCCTACCCCTGGCAGGAGCGTCGCGGCCTGACCGTGTTCCAGCACGCCCTTGAACGCGGTGCGTTGTTACGGCCACTGGGCAGTGTGGTGTACTTCCTGCCGCCGTATGTGATCACGCCCGAGCAGATCGACTTTCTGGCCGAAGTGGCCAGCGAAGGCATCGACATCGCCACCCGGGACAAGGTCAGCGTGGCGGTGCCAGAGGATTTTCATCCGGGCTATCGCGACCCGGGCTAAACGCAGGGTTGTGTTGAAACTCTGTGTGGCGAGGGGATTTATCCCCGTTGGGCTGCGCAGCAGCCCCAGATGCGTCCAACGCGTTTTGCCTGAATCCCTCCGGGGTCCGGCTTAGGGCTGCTTCGCAGCCCAACGGGGATAAATCCCCTCGCCACAGAAACCGCATCGCACCGTTAACTTTTTCAGAGATTCAAAATGAGACTGTCCCGCTTCTTCATCGACACCCCCCTGAGCCTCGGCGAGCATGAACTGCCCGAGGCCCAGGCCCATTACATCAGCCGTGTACTGCGCATGGCCGAGGGGGATGCGGTGCAGGTATTCGACGGTTCGGGGCAGGAGTTCAGGGGTGTACTGGCCGAAGTCGGCAAGAAACATGTGCGGGTACAACTGAACGAGCAGTTCGACGGACAGCCGCAATCGCCGCTGCACATCCACCTCGGCCAGGGCCTGTCCCGGGGCGAACGCATGGACTGGGCCATCCAGAAGGCCACGGAACTGGGCGTCAGTGAGATCACGCCGATATTCAGCGACCGCTGCGAAGTGCGCCTCAAGGACGAACGCGCCGACAAACGCCTGTTGCATTGGCGTCAGGTGGCGATCAGTGCCTGCGAGCAATGCGGTCGCTCGACCGTGCCGCTGATTCACCCGCCGTTGCTGCTGGCCGACTGGCTGAAGCAGACCGACGCCGAGCTGAAGCTGGTTCTGCACCCGGTGGCCGAGCCGCTGGTCAGCCACGCCCGACCATCGACCCTGGCGTTTTTGATTGGCCCCGAGGGCGGCTTGTCCGACGCCGAAGTCGAACAAGCCAGGAGCGCCGGCTACCACGCTGCCCGTCTCGGCCCACGCGTGTTGCGGACCGAGACCGCGCCGGTGGTGGCGCTCGCGGTGGCGCAGCAGCTGTGGGGGGATTTCTAACGTTTGAATGCGAGCGTTTCCTTGTGGGAGCGAGCCTGCTCGCGATAGCGTCGGGCCGGTCAAAAAATAGCGACTGACAGACCGCCATCGCGAGCAGGCTCGCTCCCACAAAAGGACAGTGAGAGCCGCTACTGCACCGGATCACTCACAGGCCTGGCAATGATCGCCTTCAGCTCAGTGGTCATCGGGAATTCCAGGTTCAGCCCCTTGGGTGGAATCGGTTTCTGGAACCAGCGGTCGTAGATCTCGTTGATCTCCCCGGATTTGTACAAATCCCCCAGGGTCGCGTTGACCAGCGCCAGGAACTGCGGATCATCCTTGCGCACCATGCAGCTATAGATTTCCCGCGATTGTTCTTCGCCTACCACCACCCACTTGTGCGGGTCACGAGCCTTGGCCCGCTCGCCGTACAGCAGCGCATCGTCCATGTAGAACGCCGCCGCCCGGCCCGTTTCGAGCATCTGAAAGGCTTCGCCGTGGTCCTTGGCGCTGATGACGAACATATCGGCCTTGTTGTCCTGGTTGTAGCTTTTCAGGAAACGTTCGTTGGTGGTGCCCGCGGTGGTGACCACGTTTTTGCCGCGCAAGTCGGCAAAGCGTTGGATGCCACTGTCCCTGGCCGTCAGCAACTGGCCCTTCACGTAGATGAAGCCATAGGAAAACGCCACCTGTTTCTGCCGCTCGGCGGTCACACCGGTGGAGCCGCACTCCAGGTCCACGGTGCCGTTCTGCACCAGCGGGATGCGGGTCTGGGACGTGACCAGGTTGTACTTCACATCCAGTTGCGGCAGCGCCAGTTGAGTCTTGATGCGCTCGACGATCTTGTTCGCCAGCTCCACCGAATAGCCCATCGGCTTACCGCTGCCGTCACCGATGTAGGAAAACGGCACCGATGCATCGCGATAACCCAGGGTAATGCTTCGGCTGCTGGCGATTTTCTCCAGGGTGCCGGTCAGGGGCTCTTGCGTCGCGTGGGCCTGGAAGCTCAACAACAGGCTCAGGGTACAGCCGATCAACGTGTGTTTTGACATTGTTATTCTCCGTTGCGGGTGGGTCAGGCGGCACGGGGCGCGAGGCCCCGCAGATCGATGGACGGTTCGCGCTGGCGGATCAGTTCGCTGAGCAGGCGGGCGCTGCCGCAGGCCAGGGTAAAACCCAGCGCACCGTGGCCGAGATTGAGCCACAGGTTAGGGTAGCGGGTGGCGCCGATCAGCGGCACGCCACTGGGGGTAGCCGGGCGCATGCCGGCCCACTCGCTGGCGTGCTCGTAATCCGCGGCCAGAGGGAACGTTTCCCGGGCCTGGCGCTTGATCAGGGCCAGGCGTCGAGGGTCGGGCGACGGATCGAAGCCGACGATGTCCACCATCGCCGCCACCCGCCATTGCTCGCCGATACGGGCGTAGACGATCTTGCGGTCATAGTCGGTGATGCTCAGCTCCGGCGCCCGATGCCGAGCGCCGATGGGCGCCGTCAGGCTATAGCCCTTGAGCGGATACAGTGGCATTCGCACCCCCGGCAACCCCAGGGCCGCACTGCGGTGGCCGGCAGCGATGACGAGGTGGTCCACAGGAAACAGCTGTCCACCCGACTCCAGCGCTTTCACCCGGCCATCGGCGTGGTGAATCCTGGTCACTGTCCGTCCCATCAGGAACTCGCAACGGCCCGAGGCCCGCAAACGGGCCGCCAATTGCTGGCAAAAGCCATGACAATCGGCAACTTCTTCATTCGGCGTATAGATGCCGCCCACGAAGGGCACGCCGTTCAGCGCCGGCTCCAGCTCCGCGCACTCGGCGGCACCCAGCACCTGTTGATGGAGGTTATCGGTCACCCGCTTGCGGGCATGTTCGAAATGCCCGGCATCGCGGAACGTGACCAGTTTGCCGTTGCGCCGCCAGTCAAAGCCATCGAGGCGATCATCTTCACGCCAACCCTGCAAGGTCGCCTGGCTCAGCAACGCCAGGCGCAACAAATGAGCGCCGTTACGTCGGTTGATCGACGTCCGGCAGGCGCCGATGAACGAGGCCATCCAGCGCCACTGCGCCGGGTCCAGGCGTGGCCGCAACTTGAGTGGCGAATCACCGCGCAGCATCCAGCCCAATGCCTGCCATGGCACGCCGGCATCCGCCAGCGGAGCGACGTAGCGGTAGGACAACTGGCCGCCATTGGCAAAACTGGTTTCGCTGCCCAGGGTGTCCCGGGCTTCCAGTAACGTCACCTCGATACCCTCGCGCACCAGCGCATAGGCCGTCGTCAACCCGACCACGCCGCCACCGATGATGCAAACCCGCTGAGCCATGTCCGTCTCACACCTGTTTCGAATGGCGTCAGATTAGGGGCAGGTGACAGCCACCGAACAATCAATAAAGATGGACCACCTATAAGCAAAGGTTATGGGGTTGCCATGCGCCTTCGTCACATCGAGGTTTTCCAGGCTATCCGCCAGACCGGCTCCATCAGTGGTGCCGCGCAATTGCTGCATGTCTCCCAGCCAGCGGTCACCAAGGTGCTGCAGCATGCCGAGCAGCAACTGGGATTTGCCCTGTTCCTGCGGGTTCGCGGCAAGTTGCAGGTCACGCCCGAAGCGTTGGCGCTGGAGCGCGAAGTGGACAAGGTCAGCGAAAGCCTGCAAGGCGTGCGACGGCTGGCCCAGAGCCTGCGCCGCGCGCCAGGTCATCGTCTGCGCATCGGTGCGACGCCGGCCCTGGCCCTCTCACTGCTGCCGGAGGCCGTTCATCAATGGACCCAACGTCATCCGGACATCGTCTGCGAATTGTCCAGCGCCCATAGCCGCGAGCTGGTCCAGAATCTGTTGATGCGCGAGATCGATGTCGCCCTGACGTTGCAACCGCCCGAGCATCCCGGACTCAAGGCCCAGGCCCTGGCCAACGGCGTATTGGTGGCGCTGGCACCGAAAGGGCATTGGGACGAAGCGGCGGTCGGTACCCCGATGCCATTACAGGCGCTGGCCAATGCGCCGCTGATCGGCTTGTCCAGTGCCGACCCACTGTCCGCCAGGCTGAACGGTTACCTCGAATCCGTGGAGCCGCCGCCACGGGTCAGCATTGCCGTGCAGACTTATTCACTGGCCCGGGCCATGGTGGAGTCAGGTGCCGGATTGGCAGTGATCGACCCGTTCACGGCGCTGGGCGCTTCGGCCAGCCGCACGGCCATCCGACCGCTGTCGCCACCACTGCCCATCTCGCTGTATGCCGTGACCCGGGCCAACGAAGCGCCGGTGCACACCCTGGGCGCGCTGCTGGAGATTTTCGCCTCGCGGGCACAGGCGCAACTGGATCGTTTGTCCACCTAAAGGACATAAAACAGAATCGCCACGAAATGCAGCAGGCTGCCGGCGATCACGAACAAATGCCAGATGCCATGGGCGTGGCGCAGTCGTTTATCAAGCGCAAAAAAGAGGATACCCACGGTGTACAACACACCGCCCGAGGCCAGCCAGGCGAATCCGGCGCTGCCCAGCGCCGCCAGTAAAGGCTTGACCGCCACCAGCACGATCCAGCCCATCACGGCGTAGATCACGATCGACAGGATCCGCGCTTCGGAACGCGGCTTGATCTCCTGCAGGATCCCGATCAGCGCCAGCCCCCAGACAATCCCGAACAAGGTCCAGCCCCACGGTCCGCGCAACGTCACCAGGCAGAACGGCGTATAACTCCCGGCGATGAGCAGGTAGATCGAAAAGTGGTCAACCTTCTGCATGATCGCTTTCTTGCGCCCGCGCACGCTGTGGTAGACGGTCGAGGCGCTGTACAGCACCAACAAGGTAAAACCATAGATCGCTACGCTGACGATCTTCCACGGATCGCCGGCCATCCCGGCAATCACCAGCAACCACACCGCACCGACAAATGCTGCGACCGCCCCGACCAGATGGGTCCAGGCATTGAGTCGTTCCCCGTGGTACATCCATCCCCCCTCACATTCCCGAACAGGCGCCAAGGCTCGGGCCTGGCGCGTCAAAGTGCAATGGTTTGCCACAAGATAGGTCTCCCAGAGGTATTGGGGCACAATCGGATGACACGACCAAGAGCCCCGCCCATGCTGATCGACGAAGAATTGACCCTGAAGAAACTCGAGGTGTTCCTGGCCTTCATGCGCACGGGCAACCTGGCGCGGGCGGCCGCCGAATTGCAGACCAGCAACGTCAGCGTGCACCGGGCCATCCATTCCCTGGAGAGTGCCTTGCGTTGTCCGTTGTTCAAGCACGAGGGGCGCAACCTCACGCCATTGGAAAGTGCGTATGTGCTCGAGGAACGGGCGCAAAAGCTGATCCAGGACGTGGTCGACAGCGTGCGCCTGACCCGCGAGGCGGCCGGGTTCTCCGCCGAACGCTTCAAGCTCGGTTCGCTGTATTCACTGACGGTCAAGACCGTGCCGCAGCTGATCATGGGTTTGAAAATCCGCCGCAGCGAACTCAACATCGACCTGATCATGGGCTCGAACATCGACCTGTTGTACAAGCTCAAGAACATGGAAGTCGACGCGATCCTGGTGTCTCTGGACGACAGCGTCAACGACCCGGACTGCGAGCAAATAGCCCTGTTCTCCGACGATATTTTCCTCGCCACGCCGGCAGACTCGCCATTTGCCCAACGGACCGAAGTCGACCTGGCCGAGGTGCGCAACGAGACCTTCATCACGCTGACCCAGGGCTTCGCCACGCATCAGGACGGGATCCGGGTGTTCAGGCAGGCGGGGTTCGAGCCGAAGGTGGCGATGCAGGTCAACGACATCTTCACCCTGCTGAGCATGGTCAGTTCGGGGGTGGGTTATGCCCTGCTGCCGGGGCGGATTGCGGCGGTGTACGAAAACCGGGTGAAGTTGATCCCGTTGCAGGAAAAGTACCGGTTGCAGCAGCACATCGGCGTGGTGTTCCTCAAGGCCAAGGAACGCGATCCGAACCTGCTGGCGTTGCTCGCCGAATGCCGGATGTATGCCAATCGCCAAGCTTGAAACGGTGTCGACACCTTCGCGAGCAAGCCCGCTCCCACAGGGGAACGCGGTTGGCTGTGGGAGCGGGCTTGCTCGCGAAGGCGTCACAACAGGCGATACAAATCCAGGGGGGGGTTAACCGACAATCCCGCGAACGATGAAGAACAGCAACGAAGGCCCCAGCAGGCAACCAAGCCCGGTGTGGAACGTTGCCGTCAACGCACCATACGGCACCAGCCGTCGATCCGTCGCGGCCAACCCGGCCGTCACCCCGCTGACGGTCCCGGCAAGACCGCCGAAGACCATGGCCGAGCGCGGATTGTCCAGGCCCATCCAGCGTGCCGCCACAGGGGTGCCGACCATCACCAGGATCGCCTTGATCAATCCGGTGGCAATCGACAGCGCCATGACATCGGAAGTGGCACCAATCGCCGCCCCGGTCACCGGCCCGACGATGTAAGTCACCGCGCCCGCGCCGATGGTGGTCATGCTCACCGCGTCGCGATAGCCGAACGCCCAGGCCACACTCGCGCCGACAATGAAGGGCAGGATCGTGCCCAGCAACAGCGCGACGACGCCAATCATCCCGGCCTTTTTCGCTTCGGTAGCCTGGACCTCGAACGCCGTGGCGACGATGGCGAAGTCACGCAGCATTGCCCCGCCCATCAGGCCAATGCCGGAAAACAGCGACAGATCCGCCAAGCCCTTTTGCCCGCCGGTCATGGTTCCGCCCACCCAGGCCAGCACCAGGCCAATGACGATGGCGATGGCCGAGCCGTGAATGCGTCCGAAGGTCAGGCGCTTGGACAACACCACCGACACCCACATGATCACGCCGACAAAAGCGAACGCCGTGATCAGGCCATTATGTTCCAAGCCTTTCTCGATGAGATCCCACATATCAGCGACCTCCTACAGGCGTGCCGAGCGGCGTCACGTCGGCCGGTTCGTCGGGCAAGGGTTCGCCCTTGTGGGTCCGGCTGATCAGCGCAATGGTCACGCCGCACAGCAACACCGAGCCAATCGCTCCCAATACCGCCACCGGGCCGCCGTGCAAGGCCGTGACAACGTTCTGTTGCGCGGCCATTGCGACTACTACCGGAATGTACATGGCGCCCCAGAAGGCGACACCCATCTCGCAGTCCTTGGTCATGCCGCCGTGCCGGTGCATCCACAAGCGCGCGCAAATCAGCAGGATCATCGCAATGCCGACCCCGCCGACGTTGGATTTCACCCCCAACAACACGCCCAGCATGTCGCCCAGGATCACCCCTGTCAGCGTACAGATCGCCAACAGTGCCACACCGTAAATAATCATTGTCGTAGTCCTCAAAATGCATCGTCGGGATTGTTGTTTTTGTCGTTCGAAGCCTGAGTCGGTGGTCTAGAGTCGTTGGCTTCCCTCCTCACGCAACAGGGCTTGCAAGGTGTCGAGCCGCGCACCGTCGAACGCAATGACGGTGCCCTGTTCAAATACCCGGCGCGCCAGCCCGGTCAGCACCGCACCGGGCGGTAATTCGATTTGCAGGCGTACGCCGCGCTCGTAGGCGCTCTGCACGGTGCCGCGCCAGTCGACGACGCGGCACATATTGAATGCCAGGTCGTCGCGCAGGGCCTCGGTGCTCATCACGGGCCGGGCGCGGCTGCCGCTGAGGTAACCCAGGCCCGGCAGTTTCAATGACACATTGCTGAACGCCTCGGCGAGCGCTCGCGCCGGAGCCTCCAGCAACGGGCAATGGGACGGTACGCTGACGGCCAGCCGACACGCTTTCGCGGCGCCCTGACGCCGTGCCTGTCCGGCGACGATGGCCATGGCCTCGTCGCTGCCGGCGATAACCACCTGGTTATCGGCGTTGATGTTGGCCAGGTAGACCGGCGTTGCATCGCTGTGCACCTGGGCCAGCAACGTCTCCACCGTCGCCAGCTCCAGGCCGATGATGGCGGTCATGCCGTAGCCCTTGGGGTACGCCTGCTGCATCAATTCGCCCCGCAGGCTGACCAGCCGCAAGGCATCGGCAAACCCCAACGCACCCGCCACCACCGCCGCCGGATACGCACCGATGGACAGCCCCGCCACGTAATCCGGCGCGGGCGCCTGTTCCAGCAACCGTCGAGACGCCGCCACGCCAGCGATCAGCAGGCACAGCTGCACCGCGCGGGTCGACTGCAACGCCTCGGCGCTGTCCAGTTGCTTCACGTCCTCACCCAGCACCTCGCTGGCTTCCTCCAGGACCTGCGGCGCCAGCTCACGGAGCATGCCCGCTCGCTGCGCGCCCTGGCCGGGGAACACGAACATCTTCATGGCATCGGCTCCAGCGACGGCTGCCAGGGATCGCACACCAGACGCGCCTGCCGGTTGTCCTTGAGCAGCACCCGGCGCGCCGGACCGGCCCACTCCCTCAACGCGACGGCACCGAGGGGCGTTTGCAACTGCATGTCCACCACGCACACCGACGCATCCAGTTGCGCCAGTAGCTCACGGGCTTGGCCACGATCCAGCGGATGTGGCACGCGCAGGATCAGGTCGAGGTCGCTGCGCTCATGCAACGCTTCGACGCCACTGGCGAGTTCGAACCCGACGGCGCCGCTGACACCCCACACCCAACCGCAACCGTCGAGCATCGGCCTCAGCCGGCCCAATGCGTGCAGCGCTGGCAGATCGCGGGCCGAGGCGGCATGGCCGAGTTCTTCCGGCCTGACCCGCCGGGTGATCGCGGACTTCGCCATGGTTGTGGCATAACGCTGCTCACGCAAGCGTCCACGAACCCCGACGGCGATACGGTTCGCTGCCGTGGTGGCACGCCGAACCACCACCGGCTGACCGGCACCCAGGGCTTCGTACGCCCACGCAGGCGCGTCCACCGGTAATTGCTCCGGCGTCATGCCCCACAGCAGGTCGTGGGCCAGGAACGTGTTCACCACTGTTCTCTCAGCAGCTGGCGAACTGTGCTCGACGCCATGCGATTGGCGGCGCCCAGCCGACCGCGCAGGTCCCGTGAACCGGTTTCGACGTCCCGTATGGCCTGGATGAGGCATTCATGGACCCGCGCCAGATCCGCCGCCGACGGTTGCTCGATCTGCTCCACCGACAGGGTTTCCCACAGCAGCCCAAGGCTGGCATAACTATCGATGTCATAGGCCATCGGCGGCACGCTGGCGGCCAGGGCTTCCAGCGCCTCGACGCTGCGCAGCGTCACCCGCGCCGCCGAGGCCTTGCCCATGGCGTGGACCATCACTCCCGGGTCGCGCAGCGCAATCAAACGGTTGGCTTGATACCCATGGGCCAGGAACGCGCCGGACATCGCCTTGCCCACCAGCAGGCCGATCACCGGGTGTCCGCCCAGACGGGCACGGGCATAACTGTCCGCCGCCCCGGCCAGTGCCTGATGGATGCCCAAGGCTTCTTCCCGACGGCCATAAGCCTGGCTCGGCACATCGACGATGGCGATCAGCGGCCGCTTGACCGGCGCATCACGGTCGGCTTCCACGGCATCGTTCACGGCCTTGGCCAAGCCCCAACCTTCCAGCAAGCCAACCTCACCGTTGCGCGCCCGAGGGAAACGGTTATCCGGATCGGCCACGACCGCCAACAGGCGCACGTCTTGTCCGCCCAATTGGGTGTCGGCCACTTTCAACGAAGCCGGCAGGCCATGCAGCAGCCTGGCGCCGTTGCTCAACGCCTCGAACCAGCGCAGGCCTCTCAACGAATACGAACTCATGAGCGTTCTCCCTGATACAGCTGGCGAACCGCTGCCGGTTCGATTTGCGCCTCGGTGTCCAACCGCTCCAGGCATTGCAGGAACCGTTCGGCCTGGCTACTGCGATGTTCGGCGGGCACGCCAAGGTTCAACAACTGACCGACCTGCTGGCGAATCTGTGCGACGTCATCGCTGGCGTAGCGATCCACCAGGCCGCTGGCGAAACGCTGTTCGCCACCGGTCAGGCTCCAGATGAACGGACGGTCCCGGGCGTCATATTCCTCGATACCGGCTTCCTGCTCGATCACCTGCGGGCCGTTCAGGCCCAGCCGCGCTTCCTGAGTCACCAACAGGTAACTGCACAGGCCGGCGGCGATGGACATGCCGCCAAAGCAGCCGACGCTGCCGGCTACCACGCCGACCACCGGCTGGTGCTGGCGCAGGTCGACGATGGCCGAGTGGATCTCCGCGATGGCCGCCAACCCGAGGTTGGCTTCCTGCAAACGCACGCCGCCGGTTTCCAGCAGCAACACGGCACGAGTCGGAGTTCCTTTGCGATTGTCCTCGGCGGCCAGCTCCAGGGCGCCGGCGATTTTCGCCCCGCCGACTTCACCGAGGCTGCCGCCCTGGAATGCCCCTTCGATGGCGGCAATCACCACCGGCAAGCCATCAAGGGTGCCCTTGGCGATCACCACACCGTCATCGCTTTGCGGCACCACGCCCTGGCGCGACAACCACGGTGACATGACCCGTTGGAACGGATCGAGCAGCTCACGGAACGAGCCGTCATCCAGCAAGGCCTGGGCCCGTTGCCGGGCGCCCAGCTCGACAAAGCTGTGTTTATTCAAAAGCGTTGCGCTGTCAGTCATGACCGATCTCCTCGAAGCCCTGTTCCAGGCGCAGGCGCACCACGCCGGGGGTGGCGCCGAAATCGTGGATATCAATCGCCAACGCCGGCAGCGTCTGGCCATCGAACATGCGAGCAAAGAGATGCTGCCAGCGTTGTTCGCTGCCGTTGACCGAGGTCTGCACCTGGATGGTCAACTTGCCCGCCGGCCCGGGCTCGATCAGCACTTCCAGGTCGCCCGAGCCGACACAGCCCACCAGCGCCCGGCCCCGTGGCGGCTGCCCGGCGGGGAATTCAAAGGACAAGGTTTCCATCAGCACACTCCAGGGAAAAAACCATCGCCACGCTCGACACGGTCGAGCAGCAGGCAGGCGGCGAGCAGGTCCGCAGCGCCGCCGGGCGAGGCGTTCAAGGCAATCAGTTGTTGATCCAGCAGATGCAACTGGCGGCGACCGCCCAGGCTGGCACTGCCACCCGCGTCGAGCACGGCTTTGGCACCTTGTTGCATGGCTTGCAGACCTGCTTCGCCGGCGCGATACAGCACGCAGGTGTCAGCCAGGGTGGTCATGATCGCCAGCAAGGCATCGAGCCGGGCGTTCTGCTCCCCTGCCCCGGCTGCGCGACTGCGCTTGAGTTGCGGCAGGCCCAGGCCCGTCACGGCCGGGAACGCCAGCTGTGCTTCTTCACGGGCACCACGCACGCCGTAGCGCTGGGCGACCTGGGCGCCGTGGCTCAAGGGTCTTGGCGCGTAGCGGTCGTCGAGCAAGGCCAGGCGCGCTGCGCGCAACGTGACGGCGCCCGCACCGCTGGATTCCGGTTCCAGCGCGGCGGCAGCGACCAACAGGCCCAAGGCCCAGATCGCGCCGCGGTGCGTGTTCACGCCGCCCGTGGTGGCGAGCATCGTGGCTTCGCCTTCGCGGCCGATCCGTCCAAGGGCTTCGCGCAGCGGCAGGCCGATTTCAGCGTAATCGATGGCAGCCTCGGCCATTTCCTTGAACGCCGGCCACAGCGACAGCGCCGAAGCGTGCATCAGGCCCAGGTGCAGATCGGTATGGGCACCGCTGCCACGGCGGTCCACCAAGGCCGGTTTGGGCGACAGGTCGGCTTCGTCGATCAGCGCGTCGACTGCCAGGTCCGCCAGGCGCTCGGCCAGGGACAGCGTTTTGGGTTGCCGGTTGAGTGCGTGCATTTACCAGCTCCTGAACTTGGCGGGGGGGTTGTAGAGGCCACCGGACCACTCCACCAGATCGGCCACGCTTTTGGCGGCGAGCAATTCGCGGGTGGCGTCGGTGCGGCGGATACCCAGGTCCTCAGGCAAGGCGATCAACCCTTCGCGACGCATGCGGGCCGTCTCTTTCGGGTTGTGCCGCAGGCCGATGGCGGTGACGCCGGCCACCGCCGCGATCATCGCCTGGCGCTCTTCCAGGGAGCGAGCCTTGTACAGATAGGCAATGCCTTCCTCGGTGAGCAAATGGGTGACGTCGTCGCCGTAGATCATGATCGGCGCCAGGGCCATGCCGGCTTTCTTCGCTACATCCACTGCATCAAGGGTGTCGACGAAGGTCGGTTTGCCGCCTTCCTGGAACGTCTCGACCATCTGCACCACCAGTTTCTTGCCACGCTCGAGCAGCGGCGCCTCGCCATCGCCGTGGCGCATGTCGAGCCAGGCCGGCGTGCCGTGACGCCGGCCGCGCGGATCATGGCCCATGTTCGGCGCGCCTCCAAAGCCGGCCAGCCGGCCACGGGTGACGGTGGAGGAATGACCATCGCCGTCCACTTGCAACGTGGCGCCAATGAACAGGTCCACCGCGTATTGCCCGGCCAGTTGGCAGACCATGCGATTGGAGCGCAGCGAGCCGTCACGGCCGGTGAAGAACACGTCGGGCCGGGCGGCGATGTAGCGTTCCATGCCCAGTTCGGTGCCGAAGCAATGCACGCTTTCGACCCAGCCGCTTTCGATGGCCGGGATCAGGGTCGGGTGCGGATTCAGGGTCCAGTTGCGGCAGATCTTGCCCTTCAGGCCCAGGGATTCGCCGTAGGTCGGCAGGATCAGCTCGATGGCGGCGGTGTTGAAACCGATGCCGTGATTGAGGGACTGAACGTTGTGTTTTTCATAGATCCCGCGGATCGCCATCATCGCCATCAGCACATGCACCGGCTTGATGTGGCGCGGATCACGGGTAAACAGCGGTTCGATGTAGAACGGCTTGTCGGCCACCACCACGAAATCCACCCAGGAGGCTGGAATGTCCACTCGCGGCAGCTCACTGACGTCATCCACCAATTCGTTGACCTGGACAATGACAAGGCCATCGCTGAAGGCCGCCGGCTCGATCAACGCCGGAGTGTCTTCGGTGCTGGGGCCTGTGTAGATGTTGCCGGCCCGGTCGGCCATGAAACCGGCCGAGAGCACCACGTTGGGGATCAAGTCCACCACCAGCCGGGCGTAGAGCTCGATGTAGGTGTGGATTGCGCCGATTTCCAGCAGGCCGTCTTCCAGCAACTGGCTGATGCGCAGGCTCTGGGTGCCGGCGAAGGAAAAGTCCAGCTTGCGGGCGATGCCGCGTTCGAACAGGTCCAGATGCTCGGACCGGCCAACGCTGGGCATGATCATGTGTAGATCATGCAACTTCGCCGGATCGGCTTTCACCAGGGAGCGCGACAGGAAATCCGCCTGCTTCTGGTTGTTGCCCTCCAGCACCACGCGGTCACCCGGCAGGATCAATGCCTCCAGCGCCGCGACGATTTTGTCGGTGGGCAACACCACACCGTCGACAAGCCCCTTCACCTGTTCGAGCCGCCGCTGCTTCTCGCTGCGTCGCCGCGTCCAGCGCGAGTCGGGGGATATTGTTGTTGTCATGACCACTCCACGGGTTCGCTGTCGTGGGGGTTACCTTAGGAGTGTCGTGTCGGGTGCATCAATCAAGCTCAGCGACGGATCGTTACGGTTGGAGTAACGGTGGGGAAAACAGGCCTTATCCCCTGTGGGAGCGAGCTTGCTCGCGATAGCGAAGGATCCGTCAACTTTGAGTTGGCTGACACTCCGCTATCGCGAACAAGCTCGCTCCCACAGCGGGGCTGGGCATGGCTCAGGATTTTTTGTGCTCAGCCAATCCCGCAGCCACCACCAACTCCTCCAGCGCCAACAAATCCGGCACCTTTGCCACATGCTCGCCGATCTGCACCGCCGCCTGCTCCAACCCGCACAGCGGCACGTCGACGTAGCTCAGTTGGCTGTCGAGCTTGTGGGAGCGCGGGATGCCCTGCACCAACAGCGCGATGAACCTCAGTTCCGGTCGTCCGCCCAGGGCGTTGAGCACGACGATGCGCGCTCGTTCGCCGATCACGGTTTTCTGGCCGCAGGCCGATTCGAAGCTCAGCAGCGGGATCTGTCGTTCGCGCCAGCTGACCCAGCCCAGGAACCAGGGCGGGGTGTCCATATCGAAGGCGCTGCTCTGGTAGTCGATCAGCTCGGCCACCGCGACGTTGGGCAACACCAGATGCCGATCGGAGAGCGGCAGCAGCAGGCCGGTGAGGTAACGAGTGCGGTCTTCATGCATGGGTTCTGCTCCAGCGGGCAATGCTCTCGAGCAGTACCGATTCCTGATACGGTTTGCCCAGGTAGTCGTTGACGCCGATGGCCATGGCCCGGTCGCGGTGTTTCTGGCCCGTACGAGAGGTGATCATGATGATCGGCAGGTGTGCCAGGCGTGGGTCGTTGCGCACCTGGGTCGCCACTTCAAAACCGTCCATGCGCGGCATTTCGATGTCCAGCAACATCAGGTCCGGGGAGTGTTCGCTCAGCAAGGCCATGGCATCCACCCCGTCCTTGGCGGTAAGCACGTGCATGCCGTGGCGCTCCAGCAAGCGACTGGTGACCTTGCGCACCGTCACCGAATCGTCCACCACCAGTACCAGCAGCGGCCGTTGATGTTCGCCCTCGCCTTCGGCCGGTGCCTGGCGCCTTGGGATCTGGCCAGGCAAGGCGCGGATCGGCGCCAGCAAGTCGAGGATGAGCACCACCCGACCGTCCCCCAGGATGGTCGCGCCGGACAATCCCTGCACCGAAGAGAATTGCGGACCTAGACTTTTGACCACGATCTCCCGGGTCCCAAGGGTGGCGTCCACCTGCACCGCGACATGCCGCTCGTTGCACTGCATCAGCAGCAGCGGCAAGGGCTGGCTCTGGCCCAGCAGCTTGGCACGGGCGCCAGTCTTCAATACTTCGCCCAGGTAGTACAGCTCATGCCGTTGCCCGGCGTAGGTGTAGACCGGCGGATCGAGTTGGTAATAGGCATCCAGCTCGGCGGGCAGCACCCGCACAATGCTTTCGATGGTGTTGAGCGGGATCGCGTACTGGTCTTCATGACACTGCACCATCAGTGCCCGATTGACCGCCACGGTAAAGGGCAGGCGAATACGGAAATGCACGCCCTGCCCCGGCGTGGAGTCGATCATCATGCTGCCGCCCAGTTGCCGCACCTCTTCGTGGACCACGTCCATGCCGACGCCGCGCCCGGAGATCTGGGTAATTTTCTCCGCGGTGGAAAACCCCGGCTGCAGGATGAACTGCAACACATCGCGGTCGCTGATGTCGCTGTCCGGCGCCAGCAGCCCACGCTTGATCGCCTTGTTCCGCACCGCCTCCAGGGGCACGCCGGCGCCATCGTCGCGGATGTCGAAGATGATGTCGCCGCCTTCCCGTGAAAGTTCCAGGCTGATGCGGCCGCGCGCCGGTTTGCCGGCGGCGATGCGCACATCGGCGGGCTCCAGGCCATGATCAACGGCGTTGCGCAACATATGCTCCAGCGGCGCGGCCATGCGTTCCAGTACATTGCGGTCCATCTCGCCTTCGGCGTTATCGACCACGAACTCCACGTCCTTGCCCAGTTCCTGGGCCACCTGCCGGACGATGCGCTTGAGGCGCGGCAGCATGCGCTCGAACGGCACCATGCGCGTGCGCATCAAGCCTTCCTGGAGTTCGGTGTTGATACGGCCTTGCTGTTGCAGCAGGTTTTCCGCGTCGTGATTACCCCGGTCCAGGGTTTCCTTGAGGTCGAGCAGGTCCGAAGCGGATTCGAACAGAGCCCTGGACAACTGCTGCAACTGGGAATGGCGGTCCATTTCCAGCGGGTCGAATTCTTCGTAGCCCAGCCGCTCGGCTTCCACCTGCTGGCGACTGAGGATCCGTCCCTGGGTTTCGGTGTCGAGGCGCCGCAATTGATCGCGCATGCGCTCGATGGTGGTTTCCATCTCGCCCAAAGCCACCCGTGCGTCATTGACCTGCTGTTCGATACGGCCACGGAAGATCGAGGCCTCCCCCGCCAGGTTCACCAGGTCGTCCAGCAGTTCGGCGGAGACCTTGACCATGTCCGCACCTTCGCCCGACGCGCCGGGCTCAGGCTTGGCAGGCGCGGGGATCGGAGCAGGAACCGGCACAACCGCGGCTTCGGGGGCCGGGCTTTCCTGTGGCTGGTTGACCGCCTGGATCTGGGCGATCAGCCGGTCCGCCGGCGGACAGGGTTGGCCGGCCCGCACCGCGTCGAGCATGTGCGCCAGCCGGTCATGGCTGCTTTGCAGCAGCGTGAACAGCGTCGGAGTCGCTTGCAGCAGACCTGCCGACAACCCCTCGTATAGGTTTTCCAGCTCGTGAGCAAGATCGCCGATGGGACCGATTTCCACCATCCGCGCACCACCCTTGAGGGTATGCAGGTCGCGCAGCAGGGTTTCCACGGCCTGGCGGTTCGACGGCTCGGCCTGCCAGCGCAGCAACGCCGCGCCGGAACTGTCGAGGATGTCGAAGCCTTCCTCGAGGAAGATCTCCAGCAGTTCGGGATCATGATGGGTGCCGTCGCCCTGAGTCGCTCCGCTTGCCTCGACGGCGTGCGGTTTGTCCTGGCGGAACCTGCGGATGGCGTCGATCAGCGAAACGGGATCGCCCAGCACCTGGCCCTGCTGCAATTGCCCGAGCAGCAGCTCAAGGCGCTCATGGCTGCTGTTGAGCAGTTGCGCCAACTCGTCACTGTAACTGTAGCGGCGGTCCACCAACCCTTCGTAAAGGTTTTCCAGCTCCTGGGCCAGGTCGCTCACCGGCCGGACATCGGCCATCCAGGCACCGCCCTTGAGGGTGTGCAGGTCCCGTTGCAGCGAGGACAGTGGCGCGCCGTTGTCCGGGTCGGCCAGCCAGCGTTGCAGGGCCTGGGCGGCGCTTTCCAGGATGTCCTGGGCCTCCTCGAGGAAGATCGAGGTGATGTCGTCGTCCATGGCCGCATCGTCACGTTCCAGCGCGGCCGTCGCATCGCCCAGTTCGCGAATGCTCAGGGTCCGGCTGCCGTCGCTGCGGATCACGCCCGTGGCCGACGGATCGAGACCGGCCTCGAGCAAGCGACGCAGGGCCTGCACCCGCTCGGGCTGCGGATGGACCTGTTGCCCGGCCGCCAATTCATCGAGCATGTCGACCAACGCCTCATGGGCGAGTTGCGCTTGCTGGAAAAACGCATCGCTGACCGCCAGGCTGCTTTCCTCCACCGCGCCATAGAGGTCGAGCAAGGCTTCGCACAGCTCATCCATCGGATGCAGCTCGGCCAGGTGCGCGCCTTCACCGAGGGTGGTCAATTCGTCCAGCAGCGCACTCAGCTCCTGGCCTTGGCCGGGATGCTGCTGCCAGCGCTGCAACAGGCTTTCGGCATCCAACAGGATGTCCATGCCCTGGGCAAGGAAATCATTGATCAGTTGCGGATCACGCTTGGGCCGCAGGCCCTTGTCCGGTGCGTTGAGCGCCGCCTGCAGGCGCTCGGCCAACAGGGCCTGGGTTCGCTGGATCAGGTCCTCGGCGCCGGGAATCGGCGCCAGCGGATCGCTTTGCAGCTGGCGCAGCCCCAGGCGCAGCAGGCCCTCGGCTTCCAGCAGACATTCCACCTCATCGAGGTCGAGGGCAATCAGATGCGCCCGGTATTCCCGGGCGAGCTGGTCCATCGTCCCGGCCAGTTCGGCGATGGGCAACACGCCGGCCATGAACGCACTGCCCTTGAGGGTGTGCAGGGCCCGATGCAACTCATCGCCCGCCTGCAACGGCATGTGTTCGGCGGCCTGGTCGAGAAAGCGCCGCAAGCTGGCGAGATGGCCCTGGGCTTCGTTGTCGAAGATTTTCAGCAGCAAAGGGTCCAGGGCGGCCACGTCCCGCTGGTCCTCATCCTCCTCGTCGCTGCCCCTGGCCAGGGCATGGGCGCGAGCAGCCAGACGGTCGACATCGTCGCGCTGGCGCTGGCGCTGGTCGGCGAATTCAGCCACCAGGGCGGGGAGCAATTGCACCGTGTCGTCGACCAACCGTTGTACCGAGGCGCCTGGCTCGACGCTGCGTTCCAACACGCGGTTGAGCAGGTTCTCCACCGCCCAGGCCAATTCCCCCAACACCAGTGCCCGGACCATGCGACCGCTGCCCTTGAGGGTATGAAAGGCCCGGCGCAGTTCACCCAGGATGCCTTGATCGTCGGGCCGCGCCGTCCACCGGGGCAGGTACTCGCGCAGCACCTCCAGCACTTCCTCGGCTTCTTCGAGGAAGACTTCACGCAGCTCGTCGTCCACCGGATGTTCGTCCACCGGCGGCGGCAACAGGCTACCCGGCGTGCTGCGCGCCGGGGGGTTGACCGCCGAGACCGGACTGGCCAGCACCTCGGCCAGGGACTGCACGGTCTGCGGGTCATCCAGCTCCTGCAAGTCCTGCATGAGCTGCGCCTCGTTGGGGCTCAGCACATCGTCGAGCAATGGCACCCGGGCTTCGTCGGGGAAATAACCGAGGACCGCCAGGCTTCGCTCCACCTCATCGAGCAGCGACTCACCGGGATTCTGCGGGTCGTCGTTCAAGCGCTCCAGATAGTATTCGAGGCCACTGATCACATCGGCCAGGTGGTCGAGTTCTTCCCACCCCGGCTGGGCCCGTTCCAGCAGCAGATGATCGCGGATGAAACCGTTGCAGGCTTCCACCAGGCCCGCTGCGCGCCCCAGGGGAATCATCGCCAGCGCGCCACGGACCTGAGTGAGCAGGGCGGGCAAGCCCTGTAGCTGCTCGCTGTTCCAGTCGGCCTCGATGTAGTCGACGATCATGTCCTTGGCCTGTTGCAGGCAGGTGTGGGCTTCCTTGATGACGATCTGGTGGATCTGGGTCAGGTCGATGGTGGGCAGCGGGTTGTCTTCCGGGCTTTCGGGCTCGACGGTGCCGACCATGCCGGCCAGGGTGGCCTCGACGTAGAGCAAGGCGCCGGCGACGTCCATGAGGGTCGCGTCATCGGGTTCGCGCTGACCTTGGGCGAGGCTCAGGACCACCGCCAACTGATCGATGATGACCTTGCGCGGCTGACCGAAACCGAGCACCGCCAGGGTATCGGCGATCTGCCTCAGGGGCGCCAGCAGGCTGTCCAGCTCCGAGGCGTGCTGGCGGTCGCTGCGCACGAACAGGTCCAGCCGCTCCTTGACTCGCACCAGTTCTTCACAAAGTGCGGTGAGCACGGAACGCATGGCATCGCGGTCAGGGCCGGCCAGGCGCGCGCGTTCTTCGTCGACCATGGCGCTGTCGGGTAGCGCGTCTTCCAGTGAGTAGCGTTCTTTCATGATCTGCATCTGCCCGCTGGGATGTTCAGCCTTGGCAATATAGAACAACAAGCTCTTGAGCAAATGGGGCGGCGCCGGTTGATTGATGCCCGGCATGCCCTGCTCCAGCAGGCGCTTGAGCTCCTTGTCGGTTTCCTTGAGCAGGCTGCGCAGCGCCGGGCTGTTGGCGATGCGCCCCTCGCGCATGCCTTCGACCAGCGCCGAGGCCACCTGCCACAATGCATTGAGCGGCGCTCCGGCGCACAGCCCTTCCAGGCGGTGGAAGACTTTGGTCAGGTAGCCCAGGTGTGTGGCGTCGTCCTGTTCGCGCAACAGGCCCACCAGGGCCATCTGCAGGGTCTGGCGCAGCTTGCGTAACGTGTTGGGCAACTCCGGCGGTTCGAGCCGCTTCAGGGCCGCGTCGCTCAGTGGTGCGATTTCCGGCAGCTCGGGACTGAACAGGCTGGTTTCCGACAGCAGGCCCTCGCCCCGGGCGCTGCGCAGGTCGTTGATCAGCGGCAGCACCACCAGCGGCAAATCGCGACGAGCGCCCTGGACGCGATCCAGGTACGTCGGCAATTGCCCGAGGGCCTGGCTCAACAGGCTGATGGCCTCGTCGCGATGGGCAATGCGGTTGTCGCGCAAGGCGGCACACAGTTGCTCCATCTCTTCGGCCAGCAAGGCCGCGCCATAGAACTCGACCATCTGCAGGCCGCCATGCACCTGGTGGATGCAGGCAAGACAGTGTTCCAGGGCATCCACCGCCTGCGGATCGTCCACCAGCCGGTTGAGGGCCAGATGGGCCTGTTTCAGCGTTTCGGCAATCTCGCCCTTGACCCATTCCAGGGCCACGTAGTCGTGCCGATCACCCATAACCACTCCCAATCGACAGAACCGTCACACCTTGTCCTCGTCCACCTCGGGCGCTGCCGGCAAGGTGAAGCCCGACACCGAGCGACGCAGCTGACTGGCCATCTTCGCCAGGTTGCCGATGCTCTCGGCGGTAGCAGTGGAGCCGGACGATGTCTGCGTGGTGATCTGCTGGATCACGTTCATCGTCAGGGAAATCTGCCCCGCCGAGGTAGTTTGTTGCCGCGCTGCGTTGGAAATGCTCTGGATCAGCGCCGCGAGGGTCCTGGACACGCCTTCGATTTCCTCCAGGGCCACTCCGGCATCCTGGGCCAGGCGGGCGCCGCGCACCACTTCGCTGGTGGTCTGCTCCATGGAAATCACCGCTTCGTTGGTGTCGGCCTGGATCGCCCGCACCAGCGTTTCGATCTGCCGGGTTGCTGCGGAAGAACGCTCCGCCAGCCGCTGCACCTCGTCGGCCACCACTGCGAACCCGCGCCCGGCGTCGCCGGCCATGGACGCCTGGATGGCGGCGTTGAGGGCCAGGATGTTGGTCTGGTCGGCGATGTCGTCGATCAGGCTGACAATGTCGCCGATTTCCTGAGAAGACTCGCCCAGACGCTTGATGCGCTTGGCGGTGTCCTGGATCTGCTCGCGGATATTGTCCATGCCATGAATGGTGTTGTGCACCACCTCGTTGCCCTTGTTGGCGATCTCCACGGAGCGCTCGGCCACCGCCGACGACTCGGCGGCGGTGGCCGAGACCTGGTCGATGGACTGAGCCATTTCATTGATTGAAGTCGAAGCTTCGCTGATTTGCTGGGCCTGGTGTTCGGAAGCCTGGGCCAGGTGCATGGCGGTGGCCTGGGTTTCCTGGACCGCCGCGGCGACCTGGCCGGCGGTGAGATTGATGGTGGCGACCAGGTCACGCAGCTGGTCCACCGAATAATTGATGGAGTCGGCGATGGTACCGGTGAAGTCCTCGGTGACCGACGCCGTGACAGTCAGGTCGCCGTCGGCCAGATCAGCGATTTCGTCCAGAAGACGCATGATCGCGTTCTGGTTGCGCTCGTTCTTCTGCGCGGTTTCGTGCAGTTGGCGATTGGTTTCCCGGACCATGACCAGGCCGATCAGGATGATCGACGTCAGCGCCAGCAGGCCCAGCACGTAGCCACCGATGGTGTGGACGGAGCGACCTGCGGCGAGGTTCTCCAGCGCCGTGGTCAAGTGCGAAGCTTCGTCGAGCAGGGTCTGTGACAGGTTGAAGATGTTGCCTGCCGATTCGCGGACCTTGAACAGCTCCGGGGAGGTTTCGAGGATTTCGTCCACCGAGCCCGAAACGAACTCGAACAGCTCGCTGATTTCAGTGAGGCGTGCCCGGGCGTCGCGGTCCTGGACCTGAGAAATCTTCAAGGTCGGATCACCTTGCAGCATGCCGTTGAGTACCTGGCCGAAACGTGCGGCATCGCGGCCGAAGGTGTCGGCGGCCTGGCTGGCGTTCTCATCCCCCGCCAGTACGGTGTTCACTGCGCCAAGAATGCGTTCGGCCAACAGCGACTGGCGCTGGGCCATGGCCACTTGGCCAGCCGGCGCGCCACGTTGCAACAGGATCTCGACGACTTTCTCGTACTCGACCTGCAACTGCGGCACGGTTTCGGCCAGGGTCGCCGCCACCTGGTGCAACGACAGCACGGTCTGCTCGCTGGACAGAATGGCGTCGGTGTTCTTGAGCAGGCGCTCCCAGTCCAGTTGTACGGCGCGCAATTGGGGCCGCAGGGTCGAGGGCGCCGGCGGCAGTCCGGTCACCGGGTCGCCTTGCTTGAGATAACCCCAGCGCTGGGCGAAATCGTTGCGGGCGTCGCTCAGCAGCTTGAATGCCGCTGCCTTGCCGGCGGCGGCCTCGGTGGCGTTTTTGGCAATGCGCTGGGACAGCACGCGCAACTCGCCGGCATGGCCGATGTACTGCTTGTCGTAGGTCGACTGGGTATTGAGGTAGGCGAAATTGGCGAACAACAGCATGATGAAGACGATCAGCGCGACGAACAGCACGATGATCTGCGATCGACTGCGCGACGCTTCCAGTGGCTTGCCTGTGCTTGCTTTGATCATCGGTTCTCCAACTCACCACTGCTTTTTTGTGGGAGCAAGCTCGCTCCCACAGGAGGCTGCGCTGTGTCTGTTAAATCGCCACATCCATGAACCCCGCCGACCGCGTCAACGCGAAAGGACTGAACACCTGCCACTGCCGCTCGCCGCGAAACCGGCCCTTGACGAAAACCGCTTCCGGCCCGTCGAGATCGCCAACAGGCGTGGGCTCCAGGCTGTCCTGGGCGAAATGCTGCAGCCCGAGGACTTCGTCCACTAGCAACCCGGCAAATATCTCGTCGTGATCCACCACCAGCACCCGCCTTTGCTTGCGCACGGTCGACAGTTCATGACCGAAAAAACCGCACAGGTCCATCAGGGGCAACAGTCGGCCACGCAGGTTGGCCACGCCGCGCACCCATGGCTTGACCCCGGGCAGATGCGTATGGCGCGGCTCATGCAGCACTTCGCTGACTTCATCCATGGGGGCCACGTACCAATGCTCGCCCAGGCGAAAGCCGATGCCACTCCAGCTGTGGCGCAGGATCGGCTGGGACGGCAGGTCCGCGGCCAGCGACCGGCAGCGCCGGTCAATCTGCGCCAGCAGTTCGAACGCGGTCAGGGATGGGCTCATGGCCGCAGCGTCAACCCGCCAGTACGTTGTTGAGGGTCTTGATCAGGGTGTCTTCATCCACCGGCTTGGTCAGGTAATCCTTTGCACCCTGGCGCGTGCCCCAGACCTTGTCGGTGTCCTGGTCCTTGGTGGTGATGATGATCACCGGGATATGGCCGGTTTCCGGGTCCTTGGTGAGCTGGCGTGTCGCCTGGAAACCATTGAGGCCCGGCATGACGATGTCCATCAGCACAGCGTCGGGCTTTTCCTGGCGAGCCAGGGCCACGCCGTCGGCACCGTTCTCGGCTTTCAGGACCTGATGGCCGTGCTTTTCCAGCATGCCGGTCAGCTTGTACATTTCGGTCGGCGAATCATCGACGATCAGAATTCGTGCCATGGTGTTCCCCATTCTTGTCGACCCCAGGCCCAACGGCCGAGCGTCATTTAATGTGCCTGGTGCGACTGGGCGGCGGCAAAGCCCGGGACATGGGCCTGTATCGCGCCCAGCAGTTCTTCCCTGCTGAAAGGCTTGGTCAAAAACTGATCGGAACCGACGATGCGTCCCTTGGCCTTGTCGAACAGGCCATCGCGGGACGACAGCATGATCACCGGCGTGGCCTTGAACGCACTGTTGTTCTTGATCAGGGCGCAGGTCTGATAACCGTCCAGACGCGGCATCATGATGTCGACAAAGATGATGCCCGGATGATGGTCGGTAATCTTGGCCAGGGCATCGAAGCCGTCGACAGCCGTGATCACTTCGCAACCCACGTTGCGCAGTAAAGTTTCGGCGGTGCGGCGGATGGTCTTCGAGTCGTCGATGACCATGACCTTCAAGGCGCTGGGTTGCTGTTGCGTAAGATGCTCTGCCATTGCCACTGCGAACCGGTTTTTAACGCGTAAATGCGACCGACGGCGCAAGCCCTTGATGTTCAAGGCCCGCGCGCCACATGGCAGCCTTTTTAGCACAGTCTCCAGCGCCGGGCTATCGGCCGCTCGGTGCGATGGTTTTTCCTTGACCGCCAATTCGCCGGGCGCCACTCTGACGCCACTTTTTTACATCATTCGTGTCCATCAGATTTCGAGGAACCAAGCCATGAGCGTACGCGTCGGCATTGTCATGGACCCTATCGCCAGCATTTCCTACAAAAAGGATAGCTCGCTGGCCATGCTCCTGGCCGCTCAAAAGCGCGGCTGGGAGCTGTTCTATATGGAGCAGCGCGATCTCTACCAGGCCGAAGGCCAGGCGCGGGCGCGGATGAAGCCGCTGAAAGTCTTCGCCAACCCGGAGAAATGGTTCGAACTGGGCGCCGAAAGCGATGCTTTGCTGAGCGATCTGGACGTGATCCTGATGCGCAAGGATCCGCCGTTCGACATGGAGTTCGTGTACTCCACCTACCTGCTGGAACAAGCCGAAAGCGCCGGCGTGCTGGTGGTCAACAAGCCCCAGAGCCTGCGCGATTGCAACGAAAAGCTGTTCGCCACGCTGTTCCCGCACTGCACGCCACCCACCATCGTCAGCCGGCGCCCGGATGTACTGCGAGAATTCGCCGATCATCACGGCGACGTGATCCTCAAGCCGCTGGATGGCATGGGTGGGTCTTCAATCTTCCGCCACACCGCCGGCCATCCGAACCTGTCGGTGATCCTGGAAACCCTGACCCTGCACGGCCAGCAGCAGATCATGATCCAGGCGTACCTGCCGGCCATCGTCGATGGCGACAAGCGCATCCTGATGATCGATGGCGAGCCGGTGGACTATTGCCTGGCACGCATCCCGGCGGCGGGCGAAACCCGTGGCAACCTGGCGGCCGGTGGTCGGGGCGAAGCGCGCCCGCTGACCGAGAAAGACCGCTGGATCGCTGCCCAGGTCGGCCCGACTCTGCGGGAAAAAGGCCTGCTGTTCGTCGGCCTGGACGTGATCGGCGAACACCTGACGGAAATCAACGTCACCAGCCCGACCTGCATCCGCGAGATCGACAACGCCTTCGGCACCGACATCGGCGGCCTGCTGATGGATGCCATCGATCAGAAGCTCAAGGCTCGTTGATCCGGATCTGATGAAGGAAACCGACATTGCGTTATCATGCCCGGCCTGAAAAAAACGCGATGCTGGTTTCCTTGTCATGACCCTCCCATCCGATCTGCCCCAAGAACTCGCCCATCGTGGCGTGCGCCCGGCCGATCGCCTCGGTTTTACTTTATTCCTGGCAGCGCTGATCCACCTGGCCCTGCTGCTGGGCGTCGGGTTTGCCACGGTCGAGCCCAAGCAGATCAGCCAGACCCTGGAAATCACCCTGGCCACCTTCAAGAGCGAAACCAAGCCCAAGCAGGCGGACTTCCTGGCCCAGGATAACCAGCAGGGCAGCGGTACCCTGGAAAAGAAGGCGACCCCCAAGACCACCGAGATCGCGCCCTTCCAGGACAATCAGGTGCAAAAGGCCACCCCTCCCCCGGCAGCCAAGCCGGAAGTGCAGGAAGCCGCGCCGAAGGCGGCCGTGACCACTGTAGCGCCGAAACCGAAAAAAGCCCCGGTCAAGGAAGAGGTCAAGCCCGATCCCAAGCCCCAGGCACCGGCACCGACCTTCGACAGCGCCCAATTGTCCAGCGACATCGCCAGCCTGGAGGCCGAACTGGCCCAGGAGCAGCAACTCTATGCCAAGCGCCCGCGCATCCACCGCCTGAGCGCCGCCTCGACCATGCGCGACAAGGGCGCCTGGTACAAGGATGAGTGGCGCAAGAAAGTCGAGCGCATCGGCAACCTCAATTACCCCGACGAAGCCCGACGCAAGCAGATCTACGGCAACCTGCGGCTAATGGTTTCGATCAACCGCGACGGGTCCTTGTATGAAGTGCTGGTGCTGGAGTCTTCCGGCCAGCCGTTGCTGGACCAGGCGGCCCAGCGCATCGTGCGCCTGGCCGCGCCGTTCGCGCCGTTCACCGGGGACCTGTCGGACATCGACCGCCTGGAAATCATTCGCACCTGGAAATTTGCCCGGGGTGACCGGCTTTCGAGCAACTGACCCACCGCAAAACCTTTGTGGGAGCGGGCTTGCCCGCGAAGACGGTGGCCCAGTCACAAGATAGCCATCGACTGTACTGACCCCTTCGCGAGCAAGCCCGCTCCCACAGCGGGATGAGGACCCACTGCTGCATTTCCTGCACATCCCCAGCTTGTCAGTTCCGCCCTGCACCGCCACACTAGCGCCTATGAAAAATGTCAGCCCCACCTACCTCAAGCATCATTTCCTGATTGCCATGCCGCACATGGCCGATCCGAACTTTGCCCACACCTTGACCTATATCGTCGAGCACACGGCCAATGGCGCCATGGGGCTGGTGGTCAATAGGCCGCAGGAGCTCAACCTGGCGGACATTCTCGAGCAGTTGCGCCCCGATGTAGAGCCGCCATTATTGTGCCAGCACGTCCCGATTTTCATCGGTGGCCCGGTACAGACTGACCGCGGCTTCGTGCTCCATCCGTCGGGGCAGAGTTATCAGGCCACCGTGGAGCTTGATGGCATATCGCTTTCCACCTCCCAGGACGTACTGTTTGCCATCGCCGATGGTGTCGGCCCGGAAAAGAGCCTGATCGCCCTTGGTTATGCCGGTTGGGAAGCCGGGCAACTGGAAGCCGAACTGGCCGACAACGCTTGGCTGACCTGCCCGTTCGACGCCGACATCCTGTTCAATACCAGCAGCGAACTGCGCCTGGAAGCGGCGGCGAGCCGGCTGGGTATCAACCTCAGCCTGCTGACCAGCCAGGCAGGCCACGCCTGATGGCCCTGCGTTTGCTGCTGGGCTTCGATTACGGCACCAAACAGATCGGCGTCGCGGTCGGCCAGGTCGTTACCGGTCAGGCCCGCGAACTGTGCACGCTGAAGGCGCAGAACGGAGTGCCGGACTGGAATCAGGTCGAAGCGCTGATCAAGGAGTGGAAGCCCGATGCCGTGGTGGTCGGCCTGCCGCTGAACATGGACGGCACGCCCAGCGACATGTGCGTACGCGCCGAAAAGTTCGCCCGCCGGCTCAACGGCCGTTTCAACCTGCCTTTCTATACCCACGACGAGCGTCTCACCACGTTCGAAGCCAAGGGCGAGCGCCAAGAGCGCGGAGGGCAGAAAGGCAGTTACCGCGACAACCCGGTGGACGCCATCGCCGCCGCTCTGCTGTTGCAGGGCTGGCTCGACGCCAATACCGCCCTGTTCGACACCTGATTTTTGAAAGCGCCGCCAAGGCGCTTTCTTTTAGCGATGAACCGCGCCACTCACACCGGCCCGGAAACCTGAAGGAGCCAGCATGAGCCTGCCCAATCCTGCCGAACTGATCAGTCAGATGGCGATCCGTCTCAAGGCACACCTGGAACAACGCGGCATCAACGAGCCGCGCTATATCGGCATCCGCACCGGTGGCGTTTGGGTCGCCCAGGCCTTGCTCGAAGAATTGGGCAGCCAGTCGCCCCTGGGCACCCTGGACGTATCCTTCTACCGCGACGACTTCAGTCAGAACGGCCTGCATCCGCAAGTGCGTCCTTCGGCGCTACCCTTCGAGATCGAGGGCCAGCACCTGGTGCTGATCGACGACGTGCTGATGAGCGGCCGAACCATCCGCGCCGCCATGAACGAATTGTTCGACTATGGCCGCCCGGCCAGCGTGACTCTGGTCTGCCTGCTGGACCTGGACGCCGCCGAACTGCCGATTCGCCCGAACGTGGTCGGCGCGACGCTGACGTTGGCCGCCCACGAGCGGGTCAAGCTCTTGGGCCCGGCGCCGCTGCAACTCGAACTGCAAGACCTCGCCCTTTAACTGCCCTTGTAAGAGTCCATCGCGATGACGCCTCTCGAAACCAAGCGCCCGCTGCAGCTCAACGATCAGGGCCAGCTGCGGCACTTCCTGTCCCTCGACGGCCTGCGCCGCGAGCTGCTGACGGAAATCCTCGACACTGCCGACTCGTTCCTTGAGGTCGGCGCCAGGGCGGTGAAGAAAGTCCCGTTGCTGCGCGGCAAGACCGTGTGCAACGTGTTCTTCGAAAACTCCACCCGCACCCGCACCACCTTCGAGCTGGCCGCCCAGCGGCTGTCGGCGGACGTGATCACCCTCAACGTGTCCACGTCTTCGGCGAGCAAGGGTGAAACCCTGCTCGACACCCTGCGCAACCTCGAAGCCATGGCTGCGGACATGTTCGTCGTGCGTCACGGTGATTCCGGGGCGGCGCACTTCATTGCCGAACATGTCTGCCCGCAGGTGGCGATCATCAACGGCGGCGACGGCCGTCACGCCCACCCGACCCAGGGCATGCTGGACATGCTGACCATCCGCCGCCACAAGGGCGGCTTCGAGAATCTCTCGGTGGCCATCGTCGGCGACATCCTGCACTCCAGGGTGGCCCGCTCCAACATGCTGGCCCTCAAGACCCTCGGCTGCCCGGACATCCGGGTGATTGCGCCCAAGACCCTGCTGCCCATCGGCGTCGAGCAATACGGCGTGAAGGTCTACACCGACATGACCGAAGGCCTCAAGGACGTGGACGTGGTCATCATGCTGCGCCTGCAACGTGAGCGCATGACCGGCGGCCTGTTGCCCAGCGAAGGCGAGTTCTACCGCCTGTTCGGCCTGACCACCGCCCGACTGGCCGGGGCCAAGCCCGATGCCATCGTCATGCACCCGGGACCGATCAACCGCGGCGTGGAGATCGAGTCTGCGGTGGCCGACGGCCCGCATTCGGTGATCCTCAACCAGGTGACCTACGGCATCGCCATTCGCATGGCCGTGCTCTCCATGGCCATGAGCGGACAAACGGCCCAGCGCCAATTCGACCAGGAGAACGCCCAGTGAAACTCAGCATTCTCGGCGCACGCGTGATCGATCCGGCCAGCGGCCTGGATCAAGTGACCGACATTCATATCGATGCCTGCAAGATCGCCGCCCTTGGCGCCGCACCGGCAGGCTTCACTGCCGCCCAGACCCTCGATGCCAGGGGCCTGGTGGCCGCGCCCGGCCTGGTGGACCTGAACGTCGCCCTGCGCGAGCCCGGCTACAGTCGCAAAGGCACCATCGTCAGCGAGACACACGCTGCCGCCGTCGGTGGCGTGACCAGCCTCTGCTGCCCGCCACGGACCAAACCAGTCCTGGACACGTCGGCCGTGGCCGAACTGATCCTCGACCGCGCCCGCGAAGCCGGCAACACCAAGGTGTTCCCCATTGGCGCCTTGAGCAAGGGCCTGGAAGGCGAGCAACTGGCCGAACTCATCGCCCTGCGTGACGCCGGTTGCGTGGCCTTCGGCAACGGCTTGAACAACTTCCGCAACACCCGCACGCTGTGTCGCGCCCTGGAATACGCGGCGACCTTCGGCCTGACGGTGATCTTCAACTCGCAGGATAATGACCTGGCCGACGGTGGGCTGGCCCATGAAGGCCCGACCGCCAGTTTCCTCGGCCTGCCCGGCATTCCGGAAACCGCCGAAACCGTGGCCCTGGCCCGGGACCTGCTGCTGGTGGAACAAAGCGGCGTACGCGCCCACTTCAGCCAGCTCACCAGCGCTCGTGGCGCGGCGCTGATCGCCCAGGCCCAGGCCCGTGGCCTGTCGGTCACCGCTGATGTGGCGCTGTACCAGTTGATCCTGACCGACGAAGCGCTGATCGACTTCAACAGTGTCTATCACGTCCAACCGCCCCTGCGCACGCGCGCCGACCGGGATGGCCTGCGTGAAGCCGTGAAGTCCGGCGTGATCTCGGCCATCGCCAGCCATCACCAGCCCCACGAGCGCGATGCCAAGCTGGCGCCGTTCGGTGCCACTGAGCCTGGCATCAGCAGCGTCGAACTGTTGCTACCGCTGGCCCTGACATTGGTGGAAGACGGTTTGCTGGACCTGCCGACCCTGCTGGCTCGCCTGAGCACCGGCCCGGCCCAGGCGCTGCAGCTGCCGGCTGGCAAACTGGCCGTCGGCGCGGCGGCGGACCTGGTGCTGTTCGACCCGTCCGCATCGACCGTGGCCGGCGAAGCCTGGCGCTCCAAGGGTGACAACTGCCCGTTCCTGGGCCATAGCCTGCCGGGTGTGGTGCGCTATACCTTGATGGATGGACGCATTACCCACCAGGCCTGATACCGCGTCGCCTGCTTCGCGAGCAAGCCCGCTCCCACATTTGATCATAGGGTGCTCACAAGATATGTGATCACTGAAGATCCAGTGTGGGAGCGGGCTTGCTCGCGAATAAAGGCGACTCGGTCTTCCCGCCTTACTGAAAAGCCCCTCGCTTCTGCGCATTACGAATCGACACCTGATCGTTCAGCGTCCAGAAGTCATACAACACCCCCAGGAAGAACACCCCGCCGGTCAGCAGGTAGACGATACCGCTGAGCCACTTGCCCTGATACATGCGGTGCACACCAAAAACACCGAGAAACGTCAGCAGGATCCACGCCACGCTGTATTCGATCGGCCCCGGAGTGAAGCGCAGGTCCGCTTCGCGGTCCATGGACGGTATCAGGAACAAGTCGATCAGCCAGCCAATGCCCAGCAAGCCCAGCGTGAAGAACCAGATCGTGCCAGTCACCGGCTTGCCATAGTAGAAGCGGTGGGCACCGGTGAAACCGAAAATCCAGAGCAGATACCCGATGACTTTGCTGTGGGTATCGTGCGCTGTGCCCTGCTGATAGCTGTTCATGAATGGCCTCTTTTGCCTCGATAGATAAATTTGTTGGGACTTTTTGTGACTTTTTCGTGTCGAGCCGACAAGCGGTGCCTGATGATGCGCGTCGGCGAAAGCCCCGGAATACGGGGGTTCTGTCGGACAATCCGTACAAAGTGCCGCAATTACCCGCTTTTTAGCGTCCTTTTGAATCGACAAACGGCCTCGGAATCGCAAAAAAAGCTGTTATAAAGTTGCGCGCTAACCTTTATGAGCCCTGCCTAATGCGTCCATTTTTCAAGACATGGCTGACCCTTTGCCTATTATTGCCCCTGGCCGCCCACGCCACCAACCGTGAGCAACGTCTTCCCAACATCAATGGCTTCACACCCAAATCCCATGTTTCTGCTCCGTCGAGCAAGAACCGGCAGAACACCCAGCGTGTGAGCACCGCCAACAGCAAGCTGGTGCCGCCCATGGCCGCCAAGACAAGCAGCAATGTCCTGAGCCGCGCCGTGAACGTGCTTGGCACCCCTTATCGCTGGGGCGGCAGCAGTCCGAGCAAGGGTTTCGATTGCAGTGGATTGGTGAAATACGCCTTCAACGATGCCACCTTCGACCTGCCACGCACTTCCAATGCAATGGCCAGCGGGCATGGGGAGAAAGTCGATCGCAAGGACCTCAAGCCCGGCGACCTGATTTTCTTCAAGCTCAAAAGCCGCCGGGTCAATCACGTAGCGATCTACCTGGGCAACGACCGCTTTATCCATGCGCCGCGTCGTGGCAAGTCGGTGACCATCGATACCTTGAACAAGCCGTACTGGGACACCCATTACGTGGTGGCCAAGCGGGTCTTGCCGAAAGAGCCGGCGGGAATGCGGGTGGTCCAGCGCTGATTCCCCCCTTTGTGGCGAGGGGATTTATTGTGGCGAGGGGATTTATCCCCGCTGGGCTGCGAAGCAGCCCCCAAATGGCGAGCTGGAAAAAGGTGTAAGCCTTTGCATTGTTGGGGGCGCTTCGCGCCCCAGCGGGGATAAATCCCCTCGGCACAGCAAGCGCGCCAGCCCCCTTAGAAATTATCCGGCGTGCGCGCCCTCTCCCGCGCATGCTCCCGGCTGATCAGCCCCTTGCTCACCAGATCCTTCAAGCACATGTCCAGGGTCTGCATGCCCAGCGAGCCGCCGGTCTGGATGGCCGAGTACATCTGCGCCACTTTGTCTTCACGGATCAGGTTACGGATCGCCGCCGTGCCCAGCATGATTTCATGGGCCGCGACGCGGCCGCCGCCGATCTTCTTGATCAGCGTCTGGGAGATCACCGCTTGCAGCGACTCCGACAGCATCGAGCGAACCATGGATTTTTCATCACCCGGAAACACGTCCACCACCCGGTCGATGGTCTTGGCCGCCGAAGTGGTGTGCAGGGTGCCGAACACCAGGTGCCCGGTTTCAGCAGCGGTCAGCGCCAGGCGGATGGTTTCCAGGTCGCGCATTTCCCCCACCAGGATCACGTCCGGATCTTCCCGCAGGGCCGAGCGCAGAGCCGTGGAAAAACCCTGGGTATCGCGGTGCACTTCCCGCTGGTTGATCAGGCATTTGCGCGGTTCGTGGACAAATTCGATGGGGTCTTCGATGGTGAGGATGTGATGGTGCTTATGGGTGTTGAGGTAATCGATCATCGCCGCCAGCGTGGTGGACTTGCCCGAACCGGTTGGCCCGGTCACCAGAACCAGTCCCCGGGGCGCTTCGGTCACCTTGCGAAACACATCGCCCATCCCCAGGTCTTCCATGGTCAGGACTTTCGACGGAATGGTCCGGAACACCGCTCCCGCCCCACGATTCTGATTGAAGGCATTGACCCGAAACCGTGCCACACCTGGTACTTCGAAGGAAAAATCGGTTTCCAGAAGCTTTTCGTAATCGACTCGCTGCCGGTCGTTCATGATGTCGTAGATCAGCTCGTGGACCTGTTTGTGGTCCAGCGCCGGTAGGTTGATCCTGCGCACATCGCCGTCGACGCGGATCATTGGCGGCAGCCCGGCAGACAGATGCAGGTCCGACGCCCCCTGTTTGGCGCTGAACGCCAGCAGTTCGGTGATATCCATAGCGCTCCTCAATTCCAGTAGAATGCCGCGAACCTCAGACCCGCTGGCGCTTCTTTATGTCCACCATAGCAGACAACATCGCCCAGGTAGTTTCACGGATCCGCGCCGCGGAACAAGCCGCTCAACGTGCCGAACACAGCGTTCAGCTGCTGGCGGTAAGCAAGACAAAACCCGCCCAGGCCCTGCGGGAAGCCTATGCCGCCGGCTTACGGGACTTCGGCGAGAATTACCTGCAAGAGGCACTGGGCAAGCAGGCCGAACTGACCGACCTGCCCTTGATCTGGCACTTCATCGGCCCCATTCAGTCGAACAAGACGCGCGCTATTGCTGAACATTTCGCCTGGGTGCACTCCGTGGATCGCCTGAAAATTGCCCAACGCCTGTCCGAACAGCGCCCGGCCGAGTTGCCGCCGCTGAACATCTGCATCCAGGTCAACGTCAGCGGCGAAGCCAGTAAATCCGGCTGCACCCCAACGGACCTGCCAGCCCTCGCCGACGCCATCAGCGCGTTGCCGCGCCTGAGACTGCGCGGACTGATGGCCATTCCTGAACCCACCGAAGATCGCACGGCCCAGGACGCTGCCTTTGCCGCCGTCCAACGCCTGCAAGCCAGCCTCGACCTGCCACTGGACACCCTGTCCATGGGCATGAGCCACGACCTCGAATCCGCCATCGCCCAGGGCGCTACCTGGGTCCGTATCGGCACGGCCCTGTTCGGCGCCCGCGATTACGGCACCCGCTAACCCATGCCGACTCAACTCTTCAATCAAGGACCTGTCATGAGCAACACGCGTATTGCCTTCATCGGCGCCGGCAACATGGCCGCCAGCCTGATCGGCGGCCTGCGGGCCAAGGGTCTGGATGCCTCGCAGATCCGCGCCAGCGATCCCGGTGACGAGACCCGCGCCCGAGTGAGCGCCGAGCACGGCATCGAAACCTTCGCCGACAACGCCCAGGCCATCGACGGCGTCGACGTCGTCGTGCTGGCGGTCAAGCCACAGGCGATGAAAACCGTGTGCGAAGCCCTTCGCCCGAGTCTCAAGCCTCATCAATTGGTGGTATCGATTGCCGCCGGCATCACCTGCGCCAGCATGAACAATTGGCTCGGCGCCCAGCCGATCGTACGTTGCATGCCGAACACCCCGGCGTTACTGCGCCAGGGCGTCAGCGGCCTGTTCGCGACCCCGCAGGTCTCTGCCGGACAACGCCAGCAGGCGGAAGAACTGTTGTCGGCTGTGGGCCTGGCGCTGTGGCTGGAGACAGAACAGCAACTGGACGCGGTCACCGCCGTATCCGGCTCGGGCCCGGCGTATTTCTTCCTGCTGATCGAAGCCATGACCGCCGCCGGCGAGAAGCTTGGCCTGCCTCGGGAAACCGCCGCCCGGCTGACCCTGCAGACCGCCCTTGGCGCCGCGCATATGGCCGTGTCCAGTGATGTGGACGCCGCCGAGCTGCGCCGTCGCGTGACTTCGCCCGCCGGCACCACCGAAGCGGCGATCAAATCGTTCCAGGCCGGGGGCTTTGAGGCCCTGGTGGAAAAAGCACTCGGCGCCGCCGCGCATCGCTCGGCCGAGATGGCCGAACAACTGGGCCAATAAAGGAGCCATTCATGATCGGATTGAACACCGCAGCGGTCTATGTGCTGCAAACCCTTGGCAGCCTGTACTTGTTGATCGTGCTGCTGCGCTTCGTGCTGCAGCTGGTGCGCGCCAACTTCTACAACCCGCTGTGCCAGTTCGTCGTCAAGGCTACCCAGCCGCTGCTCAAGCCGCTGCGTCGGATCATTCCGAGCCTGTTCGGCCTGGACATGTCGTCGTTGCTGCTGGCGATCCTGGTGCAAATGGCGCTGATGGCCCTGACCCTGCTGTTGACCTACGGCACCACTGGCAACCCCCTGCAGCTGCTGATCTGGTCGATCATTGGCGTGACCGCATTGTTTCTGAAGATCTTCTTCTTCGCCCTGATCATCAGCGTGATCCTGTCGTGGGTCGCGCCGGGCAGCCACAACCCGGGCGCCGAGCTGGTGAACCAGATCTGCGAGCCGGCCCTGGCACCGTTCCGTCGCATCGTGCCAAACCTCGGCGGCCTGGACATCTCGCCGATCCTGGCGTTCATGGTGCTCAAGCTGATCGACATGCTGGTGATCAACAACCTGGCGGCGATCACCATGATGCCGGAGATCCTGCGCGTCCTGATCTGATGGGGCGCACCTCCTCTGTGGCGATGGGATTCATTTGTGGCGAGGGGATTCATCCCCGTTGGGCTGCGTAGCAGCCCTGAAACCTGTGGTCTCGGTGTGTCAGGCTGACTGCGTTCTTCTAAGGGCCGCTTCGCGGCACAGCGGGGATGAATCCCCTCGCCACAGATTAATACCCGTGCAAGAAGACACACCCCCGCCTTTGCTTGCCGCTAACCCCAGCGGTCTTTAGACTTACGCCTCATTTCAACGAGAGCAGGGTCGATGCCAGCTGTCTTTCCCCCCGATTCCGTTGGTCTGGTGACGCCGCAAATGGCGCATTTCAGCGAGCCCCTGGCCCTGGCCTGCGGCCGTTCGTTGCCAGCCTATGACCTGATCTACGAAACCTACGGCAGCCTCAACGCCACGGCCAGCAATGCCGTGCTGATCTGCCATGCCTTGTCGGGTCATCACCACGCCGCCGGCTACCACAGCGTCGACGACCGCAAGCCTGGTTGGTGGGACAGTTGCATCGGCCCCGGCAAGCCCATCGACACCAATCGATTCTTCGTGGTGAGCCTGAACAACCTCGGCGGCTGCAACGGCTCCACCGGTCCCAGCAGTATCAATCCGGACACCGGCAAGCCCTTCGGGGCCGAATTCCCGGTATTGACGGTGGAAGACTGGGTGCATAGCCAGGCCCGTCTGGCCGATCGGCTCGGCATCGCCCAGTGGGCCGCCGTCATCGGCGGCAGCCTGGGTGGCATGCAGGCCCTGCAATGGACCATCACTTACCCGGACCGCGTGCGCCATTGCCTGGCAATCGCCTCGGCCCCCAAGCTGTCGGCGCAGAACATTGCCTTCAACGAAGTGGCGCGCCAGGCGATCCTCACCGACCCGGAATTCCACGGCGGCTCCTTCCAGGAACATGGTGTGATTCCCAAGCGCGGGCTGATGCTTGCACGGATGGTCGGGCACATCACCTACCTGTCCGATGACTCCATGGGCGAGAAATTCGGCCGGGGCCTCAAGAGCGAGAAGCTCAACTACGACTTCCACAGCGTCGAGTTCCAGGTCGAAAGCTACCTGCGCTATCAGGGCGAAGAGTTCTCCGGGCGTTTCGATGCCAACACCTACCTGTTGATGACCAAGGCCCTGGACTACTTCGACCCGGCGGCAAACTTCAACGACGATCTGGCGAAAACCTTCGCGGGCGCCACCGCCAAGTTCTGCGTGATGTCATTCACCACCGACTGGCGCTTCTCCCCCGCCCGCTCCCGGGAACTGGTGGACGCGTTGATGGCTGCGCGCAAGGACGTCTGCTACCTGGAAATCGACGCTCCCCAGGGCCACGACGCCTTCTTGATCCCGATCCCGCGCTATCTGCAGGCGTTCGGCAACTACATGAACCGTATTACGCTGTGAGGACGCCATGAGAGCCGATCTGGAAATCATCCAGGAATGGATCCCCGCCGGCAGCCGTGTGCTCGACCTGGGTTGCGGCAACGGCGAACTGCTGACCTGGCTGCGGGACAATAAGCAAGTCACCGGCTATGGCCTGGAAAACGACCCGGACAACATCGCCGAATGCGTGGCCAAGGGGATCAATGTCATCGAGCAGGACCTGGACAAGGGCCTGGGCAACTTCGCGAGCAACAGCTTCGACATCGTGGTCATGACCCAGGCGCTGCAAGCGGTGCACTACCCGGACAGGATCCTCGACGAAATGCTGCGGGTCGGACGCCAGTGCATCATCACCTTCCCCAACTTCGGGCACTGGCGCTGCCGTTGGTACCTGGCGAGCAAGGGCCGCATGCCGGTGTCGGAGTTCCTGCCCTACACCTGGTACAACACACCGAATATCCATTTCTGTACCTTCGAGGATTTCGAGGAGCTGTGCCGCGAGCGCCAGGCCAAGGTCATCGACCGCCTGGCGGTGGACCAGCAACACCGCCATGGGTGGGCCAGTAAGCTATGGCCTAATCTATTAGGTGAAATAGGCATTTATCGGGTCAGCAGCCCAGGCCTCACCGACCACCAGGTCGCGGTGTAACCCCCGTCTGATCAGGAGCACGACATGAAACGTCTAGCGTTGTTTCTCATTACCGCCTGTCTGAGCATTGGCGTCATGGCGGCGGATATCATCAAGCCCGACCGCAAGGAAGTGTTCGGTGACATCACCGTGCACTACAACACGTTTAACTCGACTTTCCTGACGCCGGACATCGCCAAGGCCGCCGAGCTGATCCGCAGCAAGAATCAGGGCGTCATCAACGTCTCGGTACTCAAGGGCGGCAAACCTCTGTTGGCACAGGTCAGCGGCTCAGTCAAAGACCTCACCAGCAGCAGTGTCCCGCTGAAATTCAAGCAGGTGACCGAGCAAGGTGCGATCTACTACATCGCCCAATATCCGGTGAACCTGCAGGAAGTCCGCACCTTTGAAATCAAGGTGCAGACCGGCGACAAGATCAACACCCTCAACTTCAACCAGGAACTGTTCCCCGGCCAATGATGAACCTCAGCCAACTCGTACTGGCCAGCCATAACGCCGGCAAACTCAAGGAACTCCAGGCCATGCTCGGCGGGTCGGTGCAGTTGCGCTCGATCGGCGAATTCAGCCAGGTGGAGCCTGAAGAAACCGGTTTGTCGTTCGTCGAGAACGCCATCCTCAAGGCCCGCAACGCGGCGCGTATTTCCGGCCTGCCGGCACTCGCCGACGACTCCGGGCTGGCGGTGGATTTTCTCGGCGGAGCGCCGGGCATCTATTCGGCGCGCTATGCCGATGGCAAGGGCGATGCGGCAAACAACGCCAAACTGCTCGAAGCCCTCAGGGACGTGCCTGAGGCCGAACGCGGCGCGCAGTTCGTTTGCGTGCTGGCCCTGGTACGCCATGCCGAGGACCCACTGCCAATCCTCTGCGAAGGCTTGTGGCACGGGCGCATCCTCACCGAGGCCAGCGGCGAACACGGATTTGGCTATGACCCGCTGTTCTGGGTGCCGGAGCGCAACTGTTCCAGCGCCGAGCTGGGTCCGGTTGAAAAAAACCAGCTTAGCCACCGCGCCCGCGCCATGGCCCTGCTGCGTCAACGCCTGGGTCTGCAATGACCAACGACTCCCCCGCACCGCTGATACACGGCGGTGCACAAGCGCCCAGGGCGCCGCTACCGGTGCTGCCACCCTTGGCGCTGTACGTTCACATCCCGTGGTGCGTGCGTAAATGCCCGTATTGCGATTTCAACTCCCACGCCGCCAGCGCACAGCTGCCGGAAGAGGAGTACATCGACGCCCTGCTGGCCGACCTCGATCAGGACCTGTACGCAGTACACGGCCGACAACTGAGCTCGATCTTCTTTGGCGGCGGCACTCCAAGCCTCTTCAGCGCCCAGGCCCTGGGGCGGCTGCTCGAAGGCGTGGCAGCGCGGATACCCTTCGCCCCGGACATCGAGATTACCCTGGAAGCCAACCCCGGCACCTTCGAGCAGGAGAAGTTCGTCGCGTACCGGGCCTTGGGCATCAATCGCCTGTCCATTGGCATCCAGAGTTTCCAGCAGGCCAAGCTCGAAGCCCTGGGCCGGATCCACAACGGTGACGAAGCCGTGCGGGCCGCCGGCATGGCCCGCCAGGCCGGGTTCGATAACTTCAACCTGGACCTGATGCACGGCCTGCCCGACCAATCCCTCGACGACGCCCTGAGCGACCTGCGCCAGGCCATCGCCTTGAAGCCGACGCACCTGTCCTGGTACCAGCTGACGCTGGAGCCGAACACGGTGTTCTGGAACCAGCCGCCAACGCTGCCGGAAGACGACACCCTGTGGGACATCCAGGAGGCGGGGCAAGCACTGCTGGCCGAACAGGGTTACGCACAGTACGAAGTCTCCGCCTATGCCCAGCCCGGCCGGGCGGCACGGCACAACCTCAATTACTGGAGCTTTGGTGACTTCATCGGCATCGGTGCCGGCGCCCATGGCAAGCTCAGCCATCCGGACGGGCGCATCGTGCGCACCTGGAAGACCCGCTTGCCTAAAGACTACCTCAACCCGGCCAAGCGCTTTCTGGCTGGCGAAAAAGTCCTGAGCAACGAAGAGCTGCCCTTCGAGTTCCTGATGAATGCCCTGCGGCTGACCGAAGGCGTAGAGGCACGGCTGTATCCGCAGCGTACCGGGTTACCCTTGGAAAGCCTGGCCGAAGGCCGGCGCGAGGCCGAACAAAGCGGGTTGTTGCAGGTCGAACCGTCACGTCTGGCGGCGACCGAGCGCGGACAGCTGTTTCTCAACGACTTGCTGCAGAAATTTCTGAGCTGATCAACACAAGGAAATCGAATGGATCTGGTACTCGACCTGCTCGCCACCGTGTCCCGCTGGAGCCGCAGCAACCTGTCGGAAATTTCCCTCGCATTGGTAGGCTGCCTGCTGGTGCTGTTTGGTGCGGATATCAAGGGTTGGATCGAGCAACGCCTGGGTAGCATCGCCGGTGCCCTGCGCGTCCCCTTGATCGCCCTGCTGTGCATGATCGGCAGCGGCGCGGCCCTGATCTACGCCACGCCGTGGGTGGTCCGCGGGTTGAGCCAGTTCAACAACTACAGCCTGGCGCCGGTATTGTTGGTGGTGCTGGTGTTGATTGGGGTGGTGGCGGATCGGCGCTGATCCGAAGGATCACCAAAAACAAATGTGGGAGCGAGCCTGCTCGCGATGAGGCCATCACATCCAACAATGATGTTGACTGTCAGGCCGCCATCGCGAGCAAGCTCGCTCCCACAGAGGATCCCATTGCAACAGGATCTTTTGTTAATTACGCCAACTTCTCGAACTTCAAATCCCAAACCCCATGCCCGAGCTTTTCGCCCCGGCGTTCGAACTTGGTGATCGGCCGCTCGGCCGGACGGGGGATGTATTTGCCGTCTTCGGCCAGGTTGCGGTAACCCGGCGCGACATTCATGACTTCCAGCATGTACTCGGCATAGGGCTCCCAGTCGGTGGCCATGTGCAGTACACCGCCGACCTTCAATTTGCTGCGCACCAGCTCGGCGAATGAGGCCTGGACGATACGGCGCTTGTGGTGACGGCTCTTGTGCCAAGGGTCTGGAAAGAACAGCATCAGCCGGTCGAGGCTGTTATCGGCCACACAACGGTTGAGGACTTCGATGGCGTCGCAATCGTAGACCCGCAGGTTGGTCAGCCCCTGGGTGAGCACGCCGTTGAGCAACGCGCCGACACCGGGCCGGTGCACTTCCACGCCGATGAAATCCTGGTCCGGCGAGGCGGCGGCCATTTCCAGCAGCGAATGCCCCATGCCAAAGCCGATTTCCAGCGAGCGCGGGGCCGAGCGGCCGAACACCTGGTCGAAATCCACCGGGCCATCGGCCAGCGGCAGGACGAACAGCGGTGCGCCCTGCTCCAGGCCACGCTGCTGGCCTTCGGTCATGCGCCCGGCGCGCATCACGAAACTCTTGATGCGGCGGTGCTGGCGCTCTTCGCCTTCTTCCGGCAGGACAGGCGTGTCGTTCGATTCAGTCATCAATAACTCTTACTTGATCAGACCATCCAGCGGCGAGGAGGCGCTGGCGTAAAGTTTTTTCGGCATGCGGCCGGCGAGGTACGCCAGGCGGCCGGCCACAATGGCGTGCTTCATGGCTTCGGCCATCAGCACCGGTTGCTGAGCGTGGGCGATGGCGGAGTTCATCAACACGGCTTCGCAACCCAGCTCCATGGCGATGGTGGCGTCGGAGGCGGTGCCGACACCGGCATCCACCAACACCGGAATCCTGGCTTCTTCCAGGATGATCTGCAGGTTGTAGGGGTTGCAGATCCCCAGGCCCGTACCGATCAGGCCGGCCAGCGGCATCACCGCGATGCAACCGATTTCCGCCAATTGACGGGCAATGATCGGGTCATCGCTGGTATACACCATCACGTCAAAACCTTCCTTGACCAGGGTTTCGGCGGCCTTGAGGGTTTCGATCACATTGGGGAACAGGGTTTTCTGGTCCGCCAGCACCTCCAGCTTCACCAGGTTGTGACCATCGAGCAGTTCACGGGCCAAGCGGCAGGTGCGCACGGCTTCGACGGCATCGAAGCAGCCGGCGGTGTTGGGCAGGATGGTGTAGCGATCCGGCGGCAGGATATCCAGCAGGTTCGGTTCGCCCGGGTTCTGGCCGATATTGGTCCGGCGCACGGCCACGGTCACGATTTCGGCGCCCGAGGCTTCGATGGCCAGGCGGGTTTCTTCCATATCGCGATATTTGCCGGTGCCTACCAGCAAGCGCGACTGGTAGGTACGACCGGCCAGGACGAAGGGCTTGTCGCTACGAACGATGCTCATGGGAAATCCTCTGTAGGGGTGAGGTTCTTGCGAAATGCTGTGAAGCCGCCGTGATCAGCCGCCGCCGATGGCATGGACCACTTCGACGCTGTCACCGTCGTTCAGCGTGGTGTCGGCATGCTGGCTGCGCGGGACGATATCCAGATTGAGCTCCACCGCGACGCGACGTCCGGCGAGATCCAGACGGGTCAGCAGGGCCGCAACGGTTTCACCGTCGGGCAGTTCAAAGGGTTCGCCGTTCAACTGAATGCGCATGCCGCATGCCGCCATCATTTTTAGGGGCTGGCATTCTAGCCCGATCCGTCAGGGCGACCCAAGTCCCTTGGTCAGGGAGCCCTGCAAGCGGCAGGATTCAAGCGGCAAGTTGAAGCCGCCAGGCCGCAAGCCCCAGGCAGAGCCAGCCGATCAGGAACGCTACGCCACCGAACGGGGTGATGATGCCGAGTTTGCTGATCCCCGTCAGCGTGAGCAGGTACAGGCTGCCGGAGAACAGGACGATGCCGACCACGAATGAGATTCCGGCCCAGGTCACGATCCGACCCGGAATATGCGTCGCCAGCAGCGCAACGCCCAGCAGTGCCAGCGTATGCACCAGTTGATAAGTAACCCCGGTGTGGAAAATCGCCAGGTATTCGGCGCTGAGACGATTTTTCAGGCCATGGGCGGCAAATGCCCCCAGCGCCACGCCTGTGAAGCCGAAGAAAGCGGCCAGCATCAGAAAGTTACGCAGCATGAGAACTCCAGTCAGACTCGGTGGGCAGGGTCTGTATAATGGCCCGCTCGACCGGTTCGGCCAAGCTTATCCCTATGCTGCGTTCATTACTTCGACGATTCGTTAAAGCCTCGCTCTGGTTCGCCATCGGCAGCGTTGTGCTGGTGCTGTTGTTTCGCGTGGTGCCGCCACCGTTCACCGCGCTGATGATCGAACGCAAGGTCGAATCCTGGTTTGGCGGGGAACCGATTGACCTGCAGCGCACCTGGCAACCCTGGGATCAGATTTCCGACAACCTCAAAGTCGCGGTCATCGCCGGCGAGGACCAGAAATTCCCTGAACACTGGGGTTTCGACATCAGCGCGATTCAGGCCGCATTTGCCCACAACGGGCGCGGCGGTTCGATTCGCGGTGCCAGCACCCTCAGCCAGCAAGTGTCCAAGAACCTGTTCCTGTGGTCGGGTCGCAGTTGGCTGCGCAAGGGGCTGGAAGCGTGGTTCACCGCCCTGATCGAGGTGTTCTGGCCCAAGCAGCGGATCCTCGAGGTGTACCTCAACAGTGTCGAGTGGGATAGCGGCGTGTTCGGCGCCGAAGCCGCGGCGCGACATCATTTCCGCGTCGGCGCCGACGCACTGTCCCGCCAACAGGCGAGCCTGCTGGCGGCAGTCTTGCCCAATCCCCGTAAATGGAGCGCCAGTCGGCCAAGTCCTTATGTACTGCGGCGGGCGAGCTGGATTCGTCAGCAGATGAGCCAGTTGGGTGGAGACAGCTATCTGCTGGGGCTGAACCATGCACGCCGGGCGCCTTGGGCCCAGTAGCCACAACGTCATAGACTCTTTATGGAAGATTCCTTGTGGGTCGGCAGTGGAGTCAAATGTCGGGCACAAACAAAAACGCCCCGATCATCGCTGATCGGGGCGTTTTTTGTCGTTACTGCCAGTCAGGCCGCAATCGACACCTTGAGCTTGTTCATCGCGCTTTTCTCAAGCTGGCGAATCCGCTCGGCCGACACGTTGTACTTCTGCGCCAGGTCGTGCAGCGTGGCTTTTTCCTCGGCCAGCCAGCGCTGGTAGAGAATATCGCGGCTACGCTCGTCCAGCACTTCCAGGGCTTCGTGCAGGTTGGTGTTGGAGTTATCGCTCCAGTCGGCGTCTTCCAGTTGACGCGCCGGGTCGTACCGGTGGTCTTCCAGGTAATTGGCCGGCGATTGGAAGGCACTGTCGTCGTCGGCTTCGGCAGCCGGGTCGAAGGCCATGTCCTGGCCGGTCAGCCGGCTTTCCATCTCGCGCACTTCCCGAGGCTCGACGCCCAGGCTTTCGGCGACGCGATTGACTTCGTCGTTGTTCAGCCAGGCCAGGCGCTTCTTCTGGCTGCGCAGGTTGAAGAACAACTTGCGCTGAGCCTTGGTGGTCGCGACTTTCACGATGCGCCAGTTGCGCAGGATGAACTCGTGGATTTCCGCCTTGATCCAGTGAACCGCGAACGACACCAGGCGAACGCCCATTTCCGGGTTGAAACGCTTGACCGCCTTCATCAGGCCAACGTTGCCTTCCTGGATCAGGTCGGCCTGGGCCAGCCCGTAGCCGGAATAGCTGCGGGCGATATGTACGACAAAACGCAGGTGGGCGAGCACCATTTGCCGAGCCGCCTCAAGATCCTGCTCATAGTAGAGACTCTCGGCCAGTTCACGCTCCTGCTCGGGTGTCAGCAAAGGGATGCTGTTCACCGTATGCACATAGGCCTCCAGGTTCGCACCCGGGACCAGAGCATACGCAGGTTGCAAAGAAGTGGTCATACGAAAAAACCTCCGACTCACATAACTCGTGCAGTTCAGCACTGCGAAAATTGACCGGGAACCCTGAAACTAGTTCCCACAAAAACTGAAAGGTCAATACGCGCAAAAAACACTATTTTGGCGCAAGCTCACGCAAGTGGCGTGCGACCGCAATCCATGCACCGATATAACCCAACAGCACCGCGCCAAGCAAGAGCGACAGACCGTCGGCGACCGGCACTCCGGCCAACGCGAAATCACTGCCGTACAAACCGGCCAGTCCCACCACCGCATCGTTCAGCCAGTCCAGGCCGAACGCCAATACGCCCCAGGACAGGATCCCGGCACCGAAGCCATACAGCGCGCCCATATAGAGGAAGGGCCTGCGCACATAACTGTCCGTGCCGCCGACGAGTTTAATCACTTCTATCTCGGTGCGGCGGTTTTCAATATGAAGACGAATGGTATTGCCTATCACCAAAAGTAATGCAGAAACCAGAAGCACCGTCAGACCGAAGACAAACCGGTCGCCGAGCTTGAGGATCGCCGCAAGACGCTCGACCCAGACTAGATCAAGTTGCGCCTGTTGTACCTTCGGAAGTTCGGAAAGTCTTTGTCTTAATGCTTCAAGGGTCGGCTTATCGACCTCCTTCGGCGTCACCAGGACCACGCCCGGCAGCGGGTTCTCCGGCAGTTCCCTGAGCGCCTCGCCCAGGCCGGACTGCTGCTGGAACTCCTCCAGTGCCTGTTCGCGGCCAATGTATTCGGCATCGGCAACGCCCGGCATGGCTTTGATCTGCTCGCGCAACGCCTCGCCCTCGGCCGGCGTCGCCTCCAGTTGCAGGTAAAGGGAAATCTGCGCCGCGCGCTGCCAGGAGCCCCCGAGACGCTCCACGTTGCTGAGTAATAATGACAGGCCCATCGGCAGGCTCAGGGCGACCGCCATGACCATGCAGGTAAAGAAACTGCCGATCGGCTGCTTGCCCAGGCGGCGAAGGCTGTCGAGCAGGCTGGCGCGATGGCTTTCAATCCAGGCATGCAACAACGTGGCGAAGTCCGGACCGTCGTCATCGTGCTTTTTCTTTTGCGGCGCAGGCTCGGAGGCTTTCGGAGCCACGCGCTCGGCCACTTTGGGGCTACGGGTTGCGCTCATACGCCAGCCTCCCCGTCACCGATCAGGCGGCCACGCTGCAAGGTGAGCATGCGATGGCGCATGCGCGCGATCAGGGCCAGGTCGTGACTGGCGATCAGCACACTGGTGCCCAAACGGTTGATGTCTTCGAATACGCCCATGATTTCCGCCGCCAGACGCGGGTCGAGGTTACCGGTGGGTTCGTCCGCCAGCAGCAAGGCCGGGCGGTGTACGATGGCGCGGGCGATGCCGACGCGCTGTTGCTGGCCGGTGGACAGGTCGCCGGGGTACAGCTCGGCCTTGTCCGACAAGGCCACGCGTTCCAGGGCCGAATCCACACGCTTGCTGATCTCGGCTTTGGACAACCCCAGGATCTGCAGCGGCAAGGCCACGTTATTGAACACAGTGCGATCGAACAGCAATTGGTGGTTCTGGAAAACCACGCCGATCTGCCGCCGCAGGAAAGGAATCTGGGCATTGCTGATGGTGCTCAGGTCCTGGCCGGCCAGCAGCAGCTTGCCGCTGGTGGGGCGCTCCATCGCCAGCAGCAGGCGCAGCAAGGTACTTTTACCGGCACCGGAATGGCCGGTGACAAACAGAAACTCCCCCCGACGCACCCGAAAGCTCAGTTCATGCAAGCCGACGTGACCGTTCGGGTAGCGTTTACCGACCTGTTCGAAACGAATCATGAATGCTCCCGCTCGGCAAACAGTGCCTGGACAAAGGGCTCGGCTTCAAAGGTGCGCAAGTCGTCGATGCCTTCGCCCACGCCGATGTAGCGGATAGGCAGGCCAAATTGCTTGGCCAGGGCGAAAATCACCCCGCCCTTGGCGGTGCCGTCGAGCTTGGTGAGGGCCAGGCCTGTCAGTTCGACGGTCTGGTTGAATTGCTTGGCCTGGTTAATGGCGTTCTGGCCAGTGCCGGCGTCCAGCACCAGCAGCACCTCATGGGGCGCGTCGGCATCGAGCTTGCCGATGACCCGTCGAACCTTTTTCAGTTCTTCCATCAGGTTGTCTTTAGTGTGCAGGCGACCGGCCGTATCGGCGATCAACACATCGATGCCACGGGCCTTGGCGGCCTGTACGGCGTCGAAGATCACCGAAGCGGAGTCGGCGCCGGTGTGCTGGGCGATCACCGGAATTTTGTTGCGCTCGCCCCAGACCTGCAACTGCTCGACCGCGGCGGCACGGAAGGTATCGCCGGCAGCGAGCATGACCTTCTTGCCTTCCAGTTGCAGCTTCTTCGCCAGTTTGCCAATGGTGGTGGTCTTGCCGGCGCCGTTGACGCCCACCACCAGAATCACGAACGGCTTGTTCTGCGCAGCGATCACCAATGGTTGTTCCACCGGCTTGAGCAGGTTGCCCAGCTCGCCTTGCAGGGACTTGTACAACGCGTCGGCATCGGTCAGCTGTTTACGGGCGACCTTCTGGGTCAGGTTCTGGATGATCAGCGACGTCGCCTCGACGCCGACGTCGGCGGTCAACAGTCGGGTTTCGATGTCGTCCAGCAATTCGTCATCGATGACTTTCTTGCCCAGGAACAGGCTGGCCATGCCTTCGCCGATACTGGCGCTGGTCTTGGACAGACCTTGCTTGAGGCGGGCGAAAAAACCGACCTTGCCTGGCTCGGGGGCGGGCATCGGCTCGTCGAGGACCGGTGCTTCAGGCGAAACGGGGCTCGGCTCCGGATCTGGCAGGGGGGCAGCGGATGCTTCAGCGACCGGCTCCACGACCGGGGCCGGGGCCGGGATTGGTGGCGTGATATGGGGTGCCTGCACATCTTCCACCAGCCCTACCGGCTCCTCCGCCACCGGCAGGGTCAGCCAGGGCGTTTGCCCGGCGGGGGGCGTCAGTGGCAGCTCGGCCACCGGCTCGGCAGCGGGCTCGGTCTGAGGCTCGACCGGTTGCAGCACCGGTTCGGCCAATGGCAGAACGATGGGCGCGGCTTCTTCGACCGCTGCCTCGGCGGCAGGCTCGGGTTGCGGTTGTTCGACGACGGTTTCCTGCGGCTTCTTGCGCAGCCATCCGAACAGGCCTTTTTTCTCGCCAGCCGCAGCTGGGGTCTTCTTGTCGTCGTTGGAACCAAACATGGAGGACGGCTATCTCACGGTAGCGACGCGCCACAAGGGCGCCTCGGTGATCAATATTCGATGCTGAACAGACTGCGTTTCATCCAGCTTGTTCACGTGCAACATTTTGTCCAAGTGTTCCAGGAACACCTCGACCTTGATTTTTTCGAAGGACTGGCAAGGCATCGTCGGCGAAAACGCCGCGATCAACGAGCCAAACCGACACTTCGTCGGTACGTCTACCCGACAAAAGGCCCGATAGGCGTGGCCGCCAGTAAAACGGACCAGTATCCTAGCACCCTCTCGCCCGCCGACGCTAAGACATGGCGGGCAACCCAACAGGTTTAAACACGAATGAATGCTCTCGCCCGCCGCGCCGCAGGCCTGCTGCTCAGCGCAGTCTGCCTGCCCTTTTCAGCCTTGGCTGCCGATCCACAACCGACTCATGAATTTACCCTGGACAACGGCCTGAAGGTCGTGGTGCGCGAAGATCACCGGGCGCCGGTGGTGGTTTCCCAGGTCTGGTACAAGGTCGGCTCCAGTTACGAAACACCGGGGCAGACCGGTTTGTCCCACGCCCTGGAGCACATGATGTTCAAGGGCAGTGAAAAAGTCGGACCAGGCGAAGCCTCGCTGATCCTGCGGGACCTGGGGGCCGAAGAGAACGCATTCACCAGCGATGACTTCACCGCGTATTACCAGGTGCTGGCCCGCGATCGCCTGGGCGTGGCCTTCGAACTGGAAGCCGATCGGATGGCCAGCCTGCGCCTGCCGCCGGAGGAGTTCAGTCGCGAGATCGAGGTCATCAAGGAAGAACGTCGGATGCGCACCGACGACAAACCGATGTCCAAGGCTTATGAGCGCTTCAAGGCCATGGCCTATCCGGCCAGCGGCTACCATACGCCCACCATCGGCTGGATGGCCGACCTGGACCGGATGAAAGTCGAGGAACTGCGTCACTGGTATGAGTCCTGGTACGCCCCGAACAACGCAACCCTGGTGGTGGTCGGCGACGTGACACCGGACGAGGTCAAGTCCCTGGCCCAGCGCTATTTCGGCCCGATTGCACGGCGCAACGTACCGGTGGCGAAAATCCCCCTGGAGCTGAGCGAACCCGGCGAGCGCCAGATCACCCTGCACGTACAGACCCAACTGCCCAGCGTCATGATGGCGTTCAATGTACCCGGCATCGCCACTGCAACCGACAAACGCTCGGTCAACGCGTTGCGGCTGATCTCGGCACTGCTGGACGGCGGCTATAGCGGACGGATCCCGACCCAGTTGGAGCGCGGCGAAGAGCTGGTTTCCGGCGGCTCGTCGAGCTACGACGCCTACACCCGGGGCGACACGCTGTTCACTTTGTCGGCGACCCCCAATACCCAGAAGAACAAGACCCTCGCCCAGGCCGAAGCGGGCTTGTGGCGCTTGCTTGAACAGCTGAAAACCACCCCGCCGACCGACGACGAACTGGAACGCGTCCGCGCCCAGGTCATTGCCGGCCTGGTGTATGAGCGCGATTCGATTACCAGCCAAGCCACCGCCATGGGCCAGCTGGAAACCGTCGGTTTGTCCTGGAAGCTGATGGACACCGAGCTCGCCGAACTGCAAAGCGTGACCGCGCAAGATATCCAGAAGGCAGCCCAGCTGTATTTCACCCGCTCGCGCCTGAGCGTCGCGCACGTCCTGCCCGAGGAGAAAGCCCATGAGTGAACGCAAACCATCCCGTCTGCTGCTGATCGGCGTGGTGTCGTTCGCCCTGATCGGCGCGCTGGCTTTTTATCTGTCGCCATCGAGCAGCACGGACGCCAGCCAGGCGTTGGACAACGCCAGGTCCGGTAAGAAGCTGCAGTCACTGGCCGAACTCGACGGCAAGGCACCAAGCCACCGTCAACTTGAAGTACAAACCTGGAAAACCGCCGACGGCGCCAAGGTATTGTTTGTCGAAGCCCGGGAACTGCCGATGTTCGACTTGCGCGTGACCTTCGCCGCCGGCAGCAGCCAGGATGGCGACGCGCCTGGCCTGGCGACGTTGACCAATGCCATGCTCAACGAAGGTGTGGCCGGCAAGGATGTCAGTGCCATTGCCCAGGGCTTCGAAAGCCTGGGCGCGGACTTCGGCAACGGCGCCTACCGGGACATGGCGCTGGTGTCGCTGCGCAGCCTCAGTGCAAAGGACAAGCGGGAGCCGGCCCTGAAGCTGTTCGCCGAAGTGGTCGGCAAACCGACTTTCCCCGCCGACTCCTTCGAACGCATCAAGAACCAGCTGCTGGCCGGTTTCGAGTATCAGAAGCAGAACCCCGGCAAACTGGCTGGCCTGGAACTGATGAAGCGTCTCTACGGCGATCACCCGTACGCCCACTCGAGTGACGGCACCGCCGAAAGCATTCCACCGATCACGCTGGCCCAGGCCCGTGCGTTTCACGCCAGGGCCTATGCCGCCGGCAACGCTGTGATTGCCCTCGTGGGGGACCTGTCCCGCGCTGAAGCCGAAGCGATTGCCAGCCAGGTGTCTGCCAGCTTGCCGAAAGGCCCTGCTCTGGCGAAAACACCGTCGCCGGTGGAACCGAAGGCGAGCACCACCCATATTGAATTCCCGTCCAAACAGACCAACCTGATGCTCGCGCAGCTGGGCATCGACCGTGACGATCCGGACTATGCCGCCGTGTCCCTGGGTAACCAGATCCTCGGCGGTGGCGGGTTCGGCACGCGGCTGATGACCGAGGTGCGGGAAAAACGCGGCCTGACCTACGGCGTGTACTCCGGCTTTACGCCGATGCAGGGTCGTGGCCCGTTCATGATCAACCTGCAGACCCGTGCCGAGATGAGCGAAGGCACGCTGAAACTGGTCCAGGACGTGTTTGCCGATTACCTCAGGGACGGCCCCACCCAGAAAGAACTCGACGATGCCAAGCGCGAACTGGCCGGCAGTTTCCCGCTGTCCACGGCCAGCAACGCGGATATCGTCGGCCAGCTCGGCGCCATGGGCTTCTATGATCTGCCACCCAGTTACCTCGAAGACTTCATGCGTCAGTCCCAGGCTCTTACGGTCGAACAGGTCAAGGCAGCGTTGAACAGGCATCTGAGCATCGACAAAATGGTCATCGTCACCGCCGGCCCGACCGTCCCGCAAAAACCGCTGCCAGCCCCCACAGACAAACCCACCGAGCAGCCGCTCGGGGTTCCGGAGCATTAATGGCCCGCCCATCGAATTCCAGCAAGAAACCCGTCCATAACGGGATCAACCAGCTACGCATCATCGGCGGGGAGTGGCGCAGCCGACGCCTGAGCTTTCCAGACGCGCCAGGCTTGCGTCCGACACCGGACCGGGTACGCGAAACCCTGTTCAACTGGCTGGCACCTTATGTGCCAGGCGCCCGGGTGTTGGATCCATTCGCCGGCAGCGGCGCCTTGTTCCTCGAAGCGCTGTCCCGCGGCGCGGCCATGGGCCAGGCGCTGGACGCCAGCAGCCTGGCCGTCTCGAGTCTGAAGGAGCACCTGGGCACCCTGCGCTGCACCGTCGGCCAGGTGCAGACGGCCGACGCATTGCGTTACCTGGAAAGCCAACCGGGCACGCCATTTGACCTGGTATTCCTCGACCCGCCGTTCAACCAGAACCTGCTGCCGACGGTATGCGCCCTGCTCGAAGAACGCCATTGGCTGGCCGAGGATGCCTGGGTCTACACTGAAAGCGAGACCGCTCCATCCACCCTCGGCTTGCCGGGGAACTGGCGCTTGCATCGCGAGCAGAAATCCGGGCGGGTGTATTACGCGTTGTGGCAACGCATGGCCGTTGCCGTTGGCTGAAAGGATGCTCGCTGCATCGAGAACAACAATAATGTCTGCCGTATCAGAACGATTCGTCCCGGCCCCGGGCTTGGGCAACCCGCACCTGCAAACCTTGTGGGGGCCGTTATGGCGCAAGACCCTCCCTATCGATCGCCAACGTGAACGCCTGTGGCTGGAGGACGGCGACTTCCTCGACCTCGACTGGCATGGTCCCCACAGGGCCGAGGCACCACTGGTACTGGTGCTTCACGGGTTGACCGGTTCCTCCAACTCACCCTACGTGGCCGGGCTGCAACAGGCCCTGGGACGCCAGGGGTGGGCCAGCGTCGCGCTGAACTGGCGCGGCTGCTCCGGCGAGCCGAACCTGCTGCCTCGCAGCTATCACTCGGGTGTCAGCGAAGACCTCGCCGCCGCTATCGTCCACGTGCGGGCTCGACGGCCATTGGCGCCTCTGTTCGCGGTGGGCTATTCGCTGGGGGGCAATGTGCTGCTCAAGCACCTGGGAGAGACCGGCAGAGACTGTCAGTTGCTGGGAGCGGTGGCGGTTTCCGTGCCGTTTCGCCTCGACCAGTGCGCCGACCGCATCGGTCAGGGCTTTTCCAGGTTTTATCAGGCGCACTTCATGCGGGAACTGGTGGCCTATGTGCGCAACAAACAACGCCAGTTCAAGCACGACGGGCGCCACGAAGGGCTGGCAGTGCTGTCGGCATTGGGCCCCCTGGAAAACATGCGCACGTTCTGGGACTTCGACGGCCGGGTAACAGCCCCCCTGCATGGGTTTTCCGACGCGTCGGATTACTACCGTCGGGCCTCAAGCCGGTATTTCATGGATGGGATCCGCACACCGACCCTGGTCATCCAGGCCGCCGACGATCCTTTCGTCTTTCCCCACAGCGTGCCCGAACCTGGCGAGTTGTCAGCTTCTACCCGACTCGAGCTGCATGCCCAGGGCGGGCATGTGGGGTTTGTCGAGGGAACCCTGCGCAACCCCGGGTATTACCTGGAGCGGCGCATACCTCAGTGGTTGGCCAGCCTGGGTCACTGATCAATACCCGGCTCGCCCCCACATTGGTCCTGGGCTTGGCGGCTATTCCCCCGTCGCAACGCCACGTTGTGGATCATTGATCCATTCGCTCCACGAGCCAGCGTATAACCGCCCTAACGGGTACCCCGCCAGGCACAAGGCGAACAGGTTATGGCATGCCGTCACACCGGAGCCGCAATAGGCCACCAGCTCGGTCGGTGAACGCCCGCCGAGTTTTTCAGCGAAACGTTCCTTGAGCCGATCCGCCGGCAGGAAGCGTCCATCACCGCCCAGGTTGTCAGTGAACGCCGCGCACTGCGCCCCCGGAATGTGGCCGGCCACCGGATCGATGGGTTCGACCTCCCCCTTGAATCGCGGCAACGCCCGGGCGTCCAGCAAGGTCATGTCCGAGCGACCGAGGCGTTGCTCAAGCTCCCGTGCGCCGAGCAGCAGGGCCGCGTCCGGTGAACCGCTGAAGGCCCCGCGTTGAACAACGGGTGGATCAAGGCTCAGGGGCAAACCGGCTGCATGCCAAGCCTTGAGCCCACCGTCGAGGATGTAGATACCATCGCGTTTGCCCAGCCAGACCAGCAGCCACCAGGCTCGGGCAGCGTAGGCGCCGGGGCCGTCGTCATACAGCACGATATCGCTGTCATGATTGATGCCCCAGGCCTGGAAGCGCTCGATCAAGGCGCTATGCTCCGGCAACGGATGACGCCCGGTCACGCCCTTGGTCACCGGACCGCTCAGGTCCCGTTCGAGGTCCGCGAACGAAGCCCCGGCGATATGCCCCTCGGCGTAACTGCGCTGACCGTAATCCGAATCCTCCAGGGCAAAGCGACAGTCCAGAATCACCAAACCGGGCTGTGTCCTCCTTTGCTCAAGGGCTTGAGGGCTGATGAGTTGCGCGATGGGCATGCTGAAGCTCCTTTGACTGAATCGAGGTCCGAATCCTACTGCCCTTCCTCCAGGGTCTGGGCCAGAGGGACGTAATACTCCTTGAACAATGCGTCCACCGCTTCGCGCGCCTCATCGGTCACGAAGCCGGCCTCCAGCACAAGTACCTGGTACACCCCCCGCTTGATAGCCTGTTCGCTCAGGTGGCTGGAGTTTTCTCGCGTGGTGCACAGAAACCGCACCCACGAGGTGAGGATGATCCAGGCGTTGAGCGTCAGGGACTCGATCTGTACCCGGTCCATCTTCAGGATGCCGGCGGCGACGAAACCTTCATAGATGGCGGTGCCGTGGATCAGACAGCGCTGGGAAAACCGACGATAGCGGGCGGCAAGGTCCGGATCGCTGTCGAGCAGGTGTTCAAGGTCCCGATGCAGGAAGCGGTAGCTCCACATCGCCGACAGCAGTTCCTGCAGGTAGAAACGCTTGTCCTCCACCGTAGCCGCCCGCCCCTGGGGCGGACGCAGGAAACTGTCCACCAGGTTTTCGTATTCGCTGAACAGCACGGCGATGATCGCCTGCTTGTTAGGGAAGTGGTAATAGAGATTGCCAGGGGACATGTCCATGTGGGCGGCAATGTGATTGGTGCTGACGCTGCGCTCGCCCTGCTGGTTGAACAGCTCGAGGCTGTTTTGCACGATGCGCTCGCTGGTTTTCATTCGTGTGGCCATGGCTTGGGCTTTACTTCGACGAAGGCATTGAACGGCATCTTACGATCTATCGTCTCCGGGACAAACCCAAAGCCGTAATGGATGTCATTTGACTTTTTAGAGCATAAGCTCTAAAAAACACCCACTCTAATAATAACCGGGGCCTGCCAATGTCTGCCGACGTCGCTTTTCTGCACGAATCCCAACGAAACCTGGATGAGCTGCAGTCGCTCTTCGATGCCCAGCGCCAGGCCTACGCCGCTCATCCGTTGCCACCCGCCGACCAGCGCCGACAGTGGCTCAAGGCACTGCGGCAGATATTGAGCGACGAACGACAGGCCTTGATCGACGCCATCAGTCAGGACTTCAGCCACCGTAGCGCCGACGAAACGCTGCTGGCGGAGCTGATGCCGAGCCTGCATGGCATCCATTACGCCAGCCGGCATCTGCAGGGTTGGATGAAACCTTCCCGACGCAAGGTAGGCATGGCCTTCCAGCCGGCCTCGGCCAAAGTGGTGTATCAGCCATTGGGCGTGGTCGGGATCATCGTGCCCTGGAATTACCCCTTGTTTCTGGCTATCGGACCGTTGGTCGGAGCGCTGTCGGCAGGCAACCGCGTGATGCTCAAGCTCAGCGAGGCGACGCCGGCGACCGGGTTACTGCTCAAGCAATTGCTGGCCCGGGTGTTCCCCCAGGACCTGGTGTGCGTGGTGCTCGGCGAGGCTGACGTCGGCGTGGCATTTTCCAGGTTGCCGTTCGATCACCTGCTGTTCACCGGTGCCACCAGCATCGGCCGGCATGTGATGCGTGCCGCCGCCGAGAACCTGACCCCCGTGACCCTCGAACTGGGCGGCAAATCACCGGCCATCGTATCCACCGACGTTCCCTTGAAGGACGCCGCCGAACGCATTGCCTTCGGCAAGATGCTCAACGCGGGGCAAACCTGCGTCGCACCGGACTACGTATTGGTGCCGCAGAACCGAGTCGGTGAATTCGTCGAGGCATATCGCGAAGCGGTTCGTGGGTTTTATCCGACCCTGGCTGATAACCCGGACTACACCGCAATCATCAACGAACGGCAGCTTGCACGGCTCAATGGCTATATCAGCGATGCCACCAGCAAGGGCGGGTTGCTGATCGAGCTGTTCGACCAAGGCCAGGGGCGGCGCATGGCCCACAGCCTGTTGCTCAATGTCAATGATGACATGACCGTCATGCAGGACGAGATCTTCGGCCCGCTGCTACCCATCGTGCCCTATGAGCACCTGGACCAGGCGTTTGCCTACATCAATCAGCGGCCGCGTCCGTTGGCGCTCTACTATTTCGGCTACAACAAGGCCGAACAGAGCCGCGTACTCAACGAGACCCATTCCGGCGGCGTCTGCCTGAACGACACACTGCTGCATGTGGCCCAGGATGACCTGCCCTTCGGCGGTATCGGCGCCTCGGGGATGGGGCATTACCACGGGCATGAGGGTTTCCTGACCTTCAGCAAGGCCAAGGGCGTGCTGACCAAACAGCGCTTCAACGCCGCCAGGTTGATTTACCCGCCTTACGGCAGACCGCTTCAGAAATTGATTCAGAAGCTGTTCATCCGCTAAAGCGCGTCTTGCCAGGTAATAACAACAATGACCCCAAGCCTGACCGATATACCCGTCCTGTCACGGCGCGGCCTGCTGAAATTCAGCGTCGGCGCCAGCCTTTTCCTGAGTGCCGCTGGCCTCGCCGGTTGCTCGCCAAGCCAACCGGGCCAGGGCCTGACGGCCGTGCGCGACAGCGATCTGCCATTTCTGCGTGCCGTTATTCCAGTGATGCTGGAAGGTGCGGTGGCCGTTGAGCAACTGCCCGCCGCTACGGCCGCCACCCTGCAAAGCCTGGACACGGGCTTGGCTCATCTTTCCCCGGCCATGCTCAAACTCGCCCACCAACTGTTCGACGTGCTCACGCTGGGCATCACCCGAGGGCCACTGACCGGCGTCTGGGGCACGTGGGAAAACGCCAGCGCCGATGACATCCGCCAGTTTCTCGATCGGTGGGAAAACAGCTCCCTGAACCTGCTTCGCCAGGGCCACTCCTCCTTGCTTCAAATGGTGATGATGGCCTGGTACAGCACGCCCGAGGCCTGGGCTCACTGCGGTTACCCGGGACCGCCTACCGTTTGAAAAAATTCAAGCAGGCCCCCTGTGGGAGCGAGCCTGCTCGCGATGGCGGTCCATCAGGCAACATCTGTATTGACTGACACACCGCTTTCGCGAGCAAGCCCGCTCCCACAAGGAGGTCTGCAAAAGTCCCTTACAACAAGAGAATCCTGAGATGCCCGTACCCGACCCGTTCCGCGAAGGCATGGCCCGCGGCTGGACCACCTACAACGGCGCGCAGTTGACCCAGGACCTGGTCCTGGAAGCGGATGTGGCGATCATCGGCAGCGGTGCGGGCGGCGGCACCACGGCGGAAATCCTCAGTGCCGCCGGCTACAAGGTCCTGCTGATCGAAGAGGGCCCGCTCAAGAGCAGCGACGACTTCAAGTTGCTCGAGGATCAGGCCTACACGAGCCTGTACCAGGAAGGCCTCGGGCGCATGAGCAAGGATGGAGCCATCACCATTCTTCAAGGGCGGGCGGTGGGTGGCACGACGTTGATCAACTGGACGTCCAGCTTTCGCACACCGGACCAGACCTTGGATCACTGGGCCTCGGAACACAACGTCCAGGGACACAGTCCCGCCGAAATGGCCCCCTGGTTCGAGCGCATGGAGCAGCGCCTGGGCGTGGCGCCGTGGTTGATCCCGCCCAATGCCAACAATGACGTGATCCGCAAAGGCTGTGAACGGCTGGGCTACGGTTGGCACGTCATCCCGCGCAACGTGCGGGGCTGCTGGAACCTGGGCTATTGCGGCATGGGCTGCCCCACCAATGCCAAGCAGTCCATGCTGGTGACGACCATTCCGGCCACGCTGGACAAGGGTGGCGCGCTGCTCTACCTGGCGCGGGCTGAACGCCTGACGCTACACAATGATGCGGTTGTCGATCTGCAATGCGTGGCAATGGACGAACGCTGCGTGGCGCCGACCGGGCGGCGCATTACCGTCAAGGCACGGCACTACGTACTGGCCGGCGGCGGCATCAACAGCCCGGCCTTGCTGTTACGCTCCGATGCACCAGACCCACACCAGCGCTTGGGCAAGCGTACCTTCCTGCATCTGGTGAATATCTCGGTCGGGCAGTTCGACGACGTCATCAATCCGTTCTACGGGGCGCCGCAGTCGGTCTATTCGGATCATTTCCAATGGCAGGACGGAACCACCGGCAAAATGTCCTACAAGCTTGAGGTCCCACCCTTGCATCCCGCCCTCGCCGCCACGTTGCTGGGCGGCTTCGGCCAGGAGAATGCCGGATATATGGCGCAACTGCCTCACACCCACGCCATGCTGGCCTTGCTGCGTGACGGTTTTCATCCAGACAGCCATGGCGGCAGCGTTGAATTGCGCAGCGACGGCACGCCGGTGCTCGATTATCCGGTATCGCCCTACGCATGGGACGGTGTGCGCCGGGCGTTCCACAGCATGGCCGAAATCCAGTTCGCCGCAGGCGCCCGGGCGGTCATGCCGGTCCACAGCGATGCGCGCTACGTAAAAACCCTGGCCGAAGTCCGGACGCTGATCGATGAACTGGACCTTTCCCTGTTCCGCACCCGCCTGAGCAGCGCGCACGTCATGGGCGGTTGTGCCATGGGGGAAGATCCTAGAATGGCCGTGACCGACAGTCTTGGCCGTCATCATCAGTTGAGTAACCTGTCGATCCACGACGGTTCACTGTTCCCCACCAGCATTGGCGCCAATCCGCAGTTATCGGTATATGGCCTGACGGCACAACTGGCGAATTCGCTGGCCGAACGGCTGAAAAACTCATGAATACCCGGATGATTCGTACCGTCTATAGTGCTTTCTTATCCCACAGCCGACTTGGCCGACCGAGTAGGCTGCGATACCATCCGACTCCCCAACGGACTCCCGCCAGGACGACGCGATGAACCGAGTGTTGTACCCAGGTACCTTCGACCCTATTACCAAGGGCCATGGCGATCTGGTCGAACGCGCCTCGCGCCTGTTCGATCATGTGATCATTGCCGTCGCCGCCAGCCCGAAGAAAAACCCGCTGTTCCCCCTGGAGCAACGCGTGGAACTGGCCCGCGAGGTCACTAGGCACCTGCCCAACGTGGAAGTAGTCGGCTTCTCGACGCTGCTGGCGCAATTTGCCAAGGAAAAGAACGCCAACGTGTTCCTGCGTGGGCTACGTGCCGTCTCGGATTTCGAATACGAATTCCAGCTGGCCAACATGAACCGCCAGTTGGCGCCTGACGTGGAAAGCCTTTTCCTGACGCCGTCGGAGCGCTACTCGTTCATTTCGTCGACTCTGGTGCGGGAAATCGCAGCCCTGGGCGGCGATATCAGCAAGTTCGTCCACCCGGTCGTGGCCGATGCGCTGACCCAGCGCTTCAAGAAGTAACCCGCTGGCTGCGACCCGCTTCGCAGCCGCGCCCTTGCCCCATGGTGCAGTCTATCGCGCCCGCGTGCACTGAGCCCGCCAATGCGGCACAATTGAGCACATCCGTTTTCAGATGCCCGGGCCCAACGCCCCGGCAGGAGCTTGCATGTCCCTGATCATCACCGACGATTGCATCAACTGCGACGTCTGCGAACCCGAGTGCCCGAACGAGGCGATTTCCCAAGGCGAAGAGATCTACGTCATCGATCCGAACCTGTGCACCCAGTGCGTCGGCCATTACGACGAACCCCAGTGCCAACAGGTCTGCCCGGTGGATTGCATCCCACTGGACGAAGCCCATCCGGAAACTGAAGAGCAGTTGATGGCCAAGTACCGCAGGATTACTGGCAAGGGTTGAGCCAGAAGGTTCTGTAGTGCCTGTACCGGCTCTATCGCGAGCAGGCTCGCTCCCCCAGGGATCTGCAGTGTCTGCAGAATTTGCGTCCTGAGCGGCCCTCCTGTGGGAGCGAGCCTGCTCGCGATGAGGCCATCAGCCATACCACAAAGCCAGCGGCCTTCACTCCTGCCGCTCAAACCCCTCCCCAATACACCCCAGACACCGCACGAACGTGGCCTTGGCCGGGTCCACAACCAAGGCCTTCCCCGCATCGCCAACCCCACCGCCCAGCGCGGTAAAGGGCAACGACACGACGAATGCACCGGCCCCAATCACGGTAGCGGCGAGCAGGAGCGGACGGGCGATCAGCAGGTCGCCGATCATGGCGTAGGCCGGCGGATTCTGGATGGTGTAGCGCGGGTCACCGCTGCCGGTGTTCGCCAGCGCAGGCAAACCGACACTCAGCAGCAGCGCAAGAACGACGGGGCGAAGCAGATTCATGGGTCGGTCCTTCGGCTAGACAGTATGACTACTGACTATAGACCGTAGGAGAAATCACCTCTGACAGCGAGGACACCAGACACTCGCACGCTGGCCCAGCCGAATTTCCCGCAGCCCCGTTCCACAAACCTTGCACAGCTCACCGCCCCGGCCATACACGAACAACTCCTGCTGGAAATACCCCGGCTGACCATCGCCCCCGATAAAGTCCCGCAACGTGGTGCCGCCGCGTTCGATGGCATGGGCAAGAATGCGTTTGATCTCGATGGCCAGTTTCAGGTACCGGGCTCGGGAAATACCCCCGGCTTCCCGGCGCGGGTCGATCCCGGCGGCGAACAGCGCTTCGGTTGCATAAATGTTGCCCACGCCTACCACCACCGCGTTATCCATGATGAACGGCTTGACCGCCATGGAACGCCCACGGGAAAGCTGGAACAAGCGTTCGCCGTCGAACAGATCAGTCAGCGGCTCCGGCCCGAGACGGATCAGCAGTTCGTGGTTGAGCGGATCAAGACTCCAAAGCATCGCGCCGAAACGTCGAGGATCGGTGTAGCGCAAGGCCAGGCCGGACTCCAGCTCGATGTCCACATGCTCGTGCTTGCCAGCCGGCATACCCACCTCCACCAGACGCAGGTTGCCGGACATGCCCAGATGACTGATCAACGTGCCCACTTCGGCATTGATCAGCAGGTACTTGGCGCGCCGCTCCACTTGCACGATCCGCTGACCAGAGAGCCGCACATCGAGGTCTTCCGGAATCGGCCAGCGCAGGCGACGATCACGCACAATCACGCGGCTAACCCGCTGTCCTTCAAGGTGTGGCGCAATCCCGCGACGGGTGGTTTCGACTTCCGGCAGTTCTGGCATGGTGTTCTCGAATGAGCAATGTTCGGTGCTATCGGGTTTCAGCGAGTGGCAAGGTCGCGGATTTCCTGTTTCTGGGTCTGGAAGTCATATTCCGACAAACCGATGTATTCGAGCACCAGCTCGCCGACACACGCCCATTCGTGGTCCTCGGCCTGGTTGCCCAGCACCCGGTACGACGCACAGATGTGTTCGGACATCTTCAGGATCGCCAGCAGGTTCTTCAGTTGACTGTTGTTGCGTGAAGACTCGTCGCTGAAAATCGCCAGAGCGTTATGGTGGTTGGCGATGGCCTGGCTGACGTGGTCCGGCAAGCGCCATGACTTGGAGGTGTAGTAACCGACCACCGCGTGGTTGGTATTGAATACGCGATTCTCGGTGTCCACCACCCGGCATTCGGCGCTGGCATTGGCATACGCCTCCTCCAGCACGCTCATGTAATTGGGGAACTGCTTGAGCATCAAGGGCACGCCGCAATCATGGAACAACCCAAGGGCATAGGCTTCGTCGCCATTCTCCAGGCCGACGCGCTTGGCCAAAGTGAGGCAGGTCATCGCCACGTCTTGAGCCGTATCCCAGAAGCGGTTCAGGGTGACAATGGTGTCGTCGTGCAACTCGCCCTTGATCGACTGGGCGTTGATCAGGTTGATGATCGAGCGACTACCCAACAGATTCACGGCCCGCTGGATCGAGGTGATCTTGTTACGCAGGCCGTAATACGGCGAGTTGACGATTTTCAACAAAGCCCCGGACAGGCCAGGGTCCTGGGAAATCAATTTGGCGATGGTCTCCAGGTCCGGGTCGGGCATGTACTGCTCCATCTGAAGATCCACCATGATCTGCGGCTGGGGCGGGACACTGATGCCTTGCAGGGCTTGTTGGATCTGTTCGGCGGAAAGTTCTTGGGACATGAGTACATACTCTGGGCACAGGCGGCGATTCTAACCCTTAAAGATGACTCCGAAACACCGCCGGCGCGGATCGGGGAAACTTTCATTCATCGCCCACCGAGCCCGCCTGTCACCGCGACGCGGTATACTCCCGCTCTTTTTTCCGGAGCGACCTCATGTCCCTGCCCAGCCTGCGCCTCAAAGCCAATGCCGACCGCCGCCTGCGCGCCGGTCATCTGTGGGTCTACAGTAACGAAATCGACGTAGCCGCCACGCCGCTGCACGGTTTCAAGGCCGGCGACCAGGCGATCCTCGAGGCCGCCGGCGGCAAACCGCTGGGCGTTGTCGCAATGAGCCCGAACAACCTCATCTGCGCGCGCCTGCTGTCGCGCGATGCGAAGCTGCCACTGGACAAATCCCTGCTGGTACACCGCCTCAACGTGGCGCTGTCCCTGCGTGAGCGGTTGTTCGACAAACCGTTCTATCGCCTGGTCTACGGCGATTCGGACCTGTTGCCTGGCCTGGTGGTCGACCGTTTCGGCGACATCCTCGTGGTACAAATCGCATCCGCCACCATGGAAGCGCACAAAGACGACGTCATCGCCGCTCTGACCCAGGTACTCAAGCCCAGCGGCATCCTGTTCAAGAACGACTCCGCCGCCCGTGACGCCGAGGGCCTGGAACGCTACGTCGAAACGGTTTTCGGCCTGGTGCCTGAATGGGTAGCCCTGGAAGAGAACGGCGTGAAGTTCGAAGCGCCGGTCATGGAAGGCCAGAAAACCGGCTGGTTCTATGATCACCGCATGAATCGCGCACGCCTGGCGCCCTATGCCAAGGGCAAACGCGTGCTGGACCTGTTCAGCTACATTGGCGGCTGGGGCGTGCAAGCCGCCGCATTCGGCGCCAGTGAAGTGTTCTGCGTCGACGCTTCGGGCTTCGCCCTCGACGGTGTCGAACGCAACGCGGCACTCAATGGCTTTGCTGAAAAGCTGACCTGCATCGAAGGCGATGTGTTCGAAGCCCTGAAGGAACTCAAGGCCAGTGAAGAACGCTTCGACGTGATCGTCGCCGACCCTCCGGCCTTCATCAAGCGCAAGAAAGACCTCAAGAATGGCGAAGGCGCCTACCGCCGCCTCAACGAACAAGCCATGCGCCTGCTCACCAAGGACGGCATCCTGGTCAGCGCTTCGTGCTCGATGCACCTGCCTGAGGATGATCTGCAGAACATCCTGTTGACCAGCGCCCGCCATTTGGACCGCAACATCCAGCTGCTTGAACGCGGCGGTCAGGGGCCAGACCACCCGGTACACCCTGCCATTGCCGAAACCCGCTACATCAAGAGCATCATCTGCCGGCTGTTGCCCAACAGTTGAGTTTCACGACGGGGCCGACGCTTCGGCTCCGCACTCGCTTACATTCCAATCGCAGCCCAGGCTGCGATTTTTTTGTCTGAAAAATCACCTTATGCCGTCGTTAATAACGACACCCATAAATTCTGTACGAACTCTCCCACATTATTACTGGAGCTTTCCTACTCAATATCCGCTTGCCAATCATTCATTAAAAATTAATTATTTGAACGTCACTTCGAAAGTGACTCCACTGGAAACACAACACCTATCAAAAACAAAGGAGCTGTATCATGAAAGCAATCAATCTGGAAGCTGACAAAATCGCAAACCTGGCCGGTCTGATTGTTCCAAAAGCCGTCGCCAAATAAGTACGTAAGCGGGTAGAAACAGGGCTGGGGAACGCCGGCGCCCTGGCCCTTTCCTGGCCCTTCGTATAAGCGGAATCAGCCCCGATGCATATAAACCCTTGCCTGTTCATCCTTGCCCGCCCACCCCATCAGGTCGTTTGGAACTATGAACAACATACTCAATTCGAACTGGAACTTGATTACTCGACACGACTTGCAAAACTCATACAAGACCCCTCTCGATTCGATATACATAACGCCATTGATGTGGATCTGCTGAATGCCGACATAATTATCGAAAAAGAAAGAGAACCCGCTCATTGGAAGTGGGATGAGCTCTCCAGAATCTTTCATCTCGGCACAAAAAACATTCCGTACGCAAACATTCCTCAAGATGTAAATGAATGGGCGAACCTGTATCTGCAACATTGCGACGAAGTGCTTTCTTCGCCCAGGCCTCCCGCCAGGATCAAACACGATTCCGCCGCCCGAGTGGCCCTGTCGCCCCCTCTATTGGCCGACTTGCATGACGCTTCGCTGGCGCGAGCCCTGATCGACCGGAAAACGTCGCGTTCATTCCACGAACAGCCAATATCAATCGAGCAAGTCAGCACACTGCTTTACCTGACCCTGGGTTACCTGAGCGAACGTCAGGGCGCCCGTGAGGGTGCCTGTCCGGAATCATTGGGCGCCAGGCGCAGCAGCCCGTCAGGGGGCGGCCTGAATGCCTGCGAGGGTTATCTTTACGTCCGCAACGTGACCGGGCTGACACCGGGCCTCTATGCCTATCATCCTGACGAACACGCCCTGAGTCTGGTCGGCCCCCTGCCGGATGCGCCCTTGGGTCGAATGCTTTGCGGCCAGCACTTCATCAACCCTTTGCCGTTCGGGTTGTTCATCACCTCGCGCTTCGACAAGCTCTGGTGGAAATACGAGCACTCCCGCGCCTACCGCATGGCTTTCGTCGAAACGGGCCATGTTTCCCAGACGTTCCTGATGGTCGCTACTGCCCTCGGTCTCGACACCTGGCTGACCGGGGCGCTGAGCGACCAAGAGGTCGAGCGGCTGCTGGGGCTTGAGGACTCCTGCGAACAACCCCTGTTTTTTGTCGGCTGCGGCCATGGCGACGGACAGGTGCACTGTAAAGAACTGATGGCCCTGATCGAACGCCAGGATGCTGCGTCATGACCGGCGCCACCTTCATGCAATTGCCGCGCTACACCTTGGGCGACTGGGACAACAAGGCTGCGGTGCGTACCCGTCGGGATCACTACCGTCTGCCCGACGACCTGGAACAGCAACTTTCAATCCGGGACTGGTTTCCGCCAGCCTTCATTCCCTATGTCGAACATCCATTGGTCCACCGCGCAGGCCGCGCCGTCGCCCAGCGTCTGGCGGCTAATCACCTGGTGTACTTCCTCGACTACACGACCTTGCTCGAACACCGGGTCGTCAATCGCTCGGTCGAGACCATCGTGCATGGTGAACTGGCCGTGCCTATCCCAGGACAGATGAAAACCGCGGCCCTGCAGCTTTATACCGATGAGGGCTATCACGCACTTTTTTCCAATGAGGTGGCCGAGCAGATCGCGGCCCTCTACGGTATCGAGGATCGCCAACCGCCCAGGCGCATCAACCGGCTATTGGCCATGATCGAAGCCACTTCGCCTACGGACCGTCCCCTGGCCTGGTTCCTGCTGGGGTTCGTCTCCGAAACGATCATTGCCAGGGAGCTGCTCGCCGTTACCCGCCATACCCTGGTTTGCACGGTGTACCGCATGCTCCGGAACCACCTCGAAGACGAGGCGCGCCACAGCCGCTACTTCAGCCAGGTGTTCCAGTACCTGTGGTCAGCCCTGGACGCCACTCAACGCGACCTCGCCGCCGGGATGCTGCTGCGTATCATCGGGCTCTATTTCGAGCCGGACGAGCCCTGGTTGCTGCGCAGTCTCGCCAGTGCCGGCTTCGAGGAACAATCCTCACGACAGATCATTTTCGCTCTCCTGCAGCCAGGTGCTCATGCCCAGCGCGTTCGTTCCGGCGCGGTATCGACGTTTACCGCCATGCGCAACGCAAGCCTCTTCGATAACGACCACTACCGGATGGTTTTCACCCAAGCGGGATTCATCGATGGCTGATACCAGGCGTTCACCCCACCCCCATAAGCCAGCCGCAGTCGGTTTACTGCTCACGCTGACCTTGCTCGGCGTGTTCCCGATCGATGTGGTGCTGCCCTCGTTCCCTGCGCTGTCCGAGCACTTCGGGCACTCATCATCCGACATCGCCCTGTCCGTCAGTCTGTTCGCGGTGGGCATCGCCCTCTCGCAACTGCTGGTGGGCCCTCTCTCCGACGCCCTGGGCCGCAAAGCCCTGTTGCTGGTTGGCATCACGGTCGCGGCGATGGGCGCGATCGGGTGCGTCATAGCCGATAACTACGGGGTCTTTCTGTTTTTCCGAGTCGTCCAGGCTCTGGGATGCGGCTGTTTTGTCCTTTCCCAAGCCTTGATCCAGGACCTCTTTGACGGAAGGGAACAGCAACGACTGCGAATATTCCTGGTGACCTGCGGCGGTATATTCATTTCGATTTCCCCCTTGGCCGGCACCGGCCTGCAAAGCTGGATGGGCTGGCAGGGCAGCTTCCTGGTATTTGTCGCCCTGGCTATCGGGGCATTTACAAGTGCCTGTCTTTTACTCCCATCTTCCGCGACGACCCAACCTGTGGAACACCTGAACTTCATCGAGGCGTATCGAAAGGTCTGCAGTGACTTCAGCTTCATGGCCTATTGGCTGACCTCTGCGCTGGCTTTTTCCTGTCACTTTTCCTTCGTCGTCATCTCGCCACTGGTTTTCATCGATCAGTTGAAGCTTTCGCCCGAGGCATTTTCGCTGACCCTGCTGGGCTACGGATTGGCCTATATTGGCGGCGGGGCGATGGCAACGGTGTTGAGCAACCGGATCGACTCGCAGACACAAATCGTCTCCGGCCTGGGCCTGATCCTGACGGCTGGGATACTGATGTTCGGACTCTCCAGTCAGCTGGGCCTGTCCATCACCACCTTGCTGCTGCCCATGATTGTCTGCACCGCCGGAACCACCATTGCCCGCGCTGCAGCCCACACTCGGGCCATGAACCTGTTTCCAGAGCAGGCCGGCACGTCGGCATCGGCCGGCAGCGTACTGATCTTCATCGTCGGCGGGCTGACCAGCGCCACGATCAGCCTCACCCCGCTGGACCTGCAAACCACGTTGGCTCTTTGCCTGGTATTACTCAGCCTCCTGGGACTGGCGCTCAACGGCCTGGTCCGGCATCGCCACAAAGTTCTGTTGCCCGGTTGAACGCCCCCTGTCGTTCCGTACGGCATTGGCATCCATTCGGCGATTTGCGTCATTTCATCCTGACGCCAGCGGTGTAGAATCAGGGCATTCATCGCCATTCATCCCCGGCGGGTTTATGAGCTCATGCTGAGGCGCGCAGTGATCCTGCAAAGTCATCGGTCGCTTCTGGACACACAGCCACTCTCGAGTGCTCCAGAACATCAACAGAAGCTCACTTCCCATTGATATCTGATTTGTACCTGATTAGCCGCCCGGAGTGTTCCATGCCCGAATACCGCTCGAAAACATCCACCCATGGCCGCAATATGGCCGGCGCCCGTGCTTTGTGGCGCGCCACGGGGATGAAGGATGACGACTTCAAGAAGCCGATCATCGCCGTTGCCAACTCCTTTACCCAGTTCGTACCCGGCCACGTTCACCTCAAGGACCTGGGCCAACTGGTAGCCCGCGAGATCGAACGCGCCGGTGGCGTCGCCAAGGAATTCAACACCATCGCGGTGGACGACGGCATCGCCATGGGCCATGACGGCATGCTCTATTCGCTGCCGAGCCGCGAGATCATCGCCGACTCCGTCGAATACATGGTCAACGCCCACTGCGCCGACGCCATCGTGTGCATCTCCAACTGCGACAAGATCACCCCCGGCATGCTCATGGCCGCCCTGCGCCTGAATATCCCGGTGATCTTCGTTTCCGGCGGCCCGATGGAAGCCGGCAAGACCAAGTTGGCCAGCCATGGCCTGGACCTGGTAGACGCCATGGTGATCGCCGCCGACTCCAGCGCCTCCGACGAAAAAGTCGCCGAGTACGAGCGCAGCGCTTGCCCGACTTGCGGTTCGTGCTCCGGCATGTTCACCGCCAACTCCATGAACTGCCTGACCGAAGCCCTGGGCCTGGCCCTGCCGGGCAACGGTTCGACCCTCGCCACCCACAGCGACCGCGAGCAGCTGTTCCTGGAGGCCGGCCGTACCATCGTCGAGCTGTGCAAGCGTTACTACGGGGAGAACGACGAGTCGGTATTGCCGCGCAACATCGCCAGCTTCAAGGCATTCGAAAACGCCATGACCCTGGACATCGCCATGGGCGGCTCCACCAACACCATCCTGCATTTGTTGGCGGCGGCCCAGGAAGCCGAGGTCGATTTCGACCTGCGTGACATCGATCGCCTGTCCCGCAACGTGCCTCAACTGTGCAAGGTCGCGCCGAACATCCAGAAGTACCACATGGAAGACGTGCACCGAGCCGGCGGCATCATCAGCATCCTCGGTTCCTTGGCCCGTGGCGGCCTGCTGCACACCGACCTGCCGACCGTGCACAGCAAGACCATGGCCGATGCCATCGCCAAATGGGACATCACCCAGACCAACGACGAAGCCGTGCACCACTTCTTCAAGGCCGGCCCGGCGGGCATTCCGACGCAGACGGCATTCAGCCAGTCGACTCGCTGGGAAACCCTGGACGACGACCGTGAAAACGGCTGCATCCGTAGCGTCGAGCACGCCTACTCCAAGGAAGGCGGCCTGGCTGTGCTCTACGGCAACATTGCTCTGGACGGCTGCGTGGTGAAAACCGCTGGCGTCGACGAGTCGATCCATGTGTTCGAAGGCAACGCCAAGATCTTCGAAAGCCAGGACAGTGCGGTACGCGGCATCCTCGCCGATGAAGTGAAGGCCGGCGATATCGTGATCATTCGTTACGAAGGTCCGAAAGGCGGCCCGGGCATGCAGGAAATGCTCTACCCAACGTCCTACCTGAAATCCAAAGGGCTGGGCAAAGCCTGCGCCCTGCTGACCGACGGCCGTTTCTCCGGCGGCACCTCGGGCCTGTCCATCGGCCACGCTTCGCCGGAAGCCGCCGCAGGTGGCGCCATCGGCCTGGTGCGCGACGGTGACAAGATCCTGATCGACATTCCGAACCGCTCGATCAACCTGCTGATCAGCGATGAAGAACTGGCCGAGCGCCGTGCGGAACAGGACAGGAAAGGCTGGAAGCCGGCGGAAGTTCGTCCGCGCAAAGTGACCACTGCGCTCAAGGCTTATGCCCTGCTCGCCACCAGCGCCGATAAGGGTGCGGTGCGTAACAAAGCGATGCTGGACGGGCTGTAAGCGTCCATAACCGCTCACAAAAAAACCCGTCTAGTGCGGGTTTTTTTGTCTGATATCCCGGGACGATCAATGATCCCCTGTGGGAGCGAGCAGGCTCGCTCCCACAGGGGGTTGTCGAAGCTGATCTGGAGCTGGGATTACTGGATGTCTTCCGGCTTCACGATCACCCAGTTCTTGTCCGCCGTGACCGGCAGCCCTTCCTTGGCCTGGGCAGCGGCGTGCTTGGCCATCATGCCGTTGATCTGGGCCATGTACTTGTCCTTGCGGTTGACCCACAAATGGATCCCACCCTTGGCCACGTCCACATCGTGGAACAGCATGTAGCCGTCGCTGCTGGGCGTATCACCGGCTACCAGCACCGGTTTCTTCCATTCGTCGATGTAGGTCAGGATTGCCGCGTGCTTGCCGGCCATCCAGGTCGCCGGGGTCCACAGATAAGGTGTGTATTCCAGGCCCAGGTTGGCTTTCTCGTCATACTTGCCGGCGGTGATCTGTTTACGGGCGGTGGTCAGCTCGCCAGTCTTGCGGTCCTTGAGCAGCGTGGTCACGCCGATGACGTTCTGCGGCTTGAGGTTGTACCCGTACTTGGGATCGGAAGCGACCATGCGCACCAGCTCTTCGGAAGCGGCGGTCATGACATAGACCTCGATGCCGTTTTCCATCAGCTTGTTGTAGAGCTCGGCCTGGCCGGTGAAGACTTTGGGTGGGTTGACGTTGTATTCGACTACCTTGTCGCCATCGTAATAGGTGGTAGGCACCGGTTTTCCGGAAGCCATCAGCTCGTCGACGTAGCCCTTGAGCTCCTTGAGGGTAAAGCCGGAAAACACTTGGGCAACCCATGGATAGCAGACCATGTCGTCCACTTCGCACAGGCGATAGTAGTAACTGAACAGGCTCTCCTTGTGGTCGGCAGTGTCCTTGAACGGCATCAGCTTCAGGGACGGGTCCAGGGTTTCACGGGTGATGAGGCCCTTGTTTTCCATGAACGGCAGCAACGACTCTTCAAGGTCATAGCGGTAGCTGGTGTTATCCATATCGAACACCGCGTAATTACCCTTATTGGCGTTGGCTGCAATCATCGCCTCCAACGCCTTGGCCTGCTCCGCCGGCCAATGCTTGAGTTCAGTGGCAAACACCTGGCTGGCAAGGCCAAGACCCACGGCGACAGCGAGAAAACGAGGTACGAGCTTCATCGGCATTTCTCCCAGGGGTTCAAAGAGCTCGACGCTAACAAATGCCCGTGACAGTCCTCGCCTACCCGCGACCGCTTGCGTCTTGATCACGCCAGCGACATACCTGCAAACGCCAGCTCCTTATTCCATAAACGACATTCAACATGCCTTTTTAGTATTAATTCTTTAGTAATCAGACTGTTAGGCTCCCCGGTTCGCGGTCGCGGCTTGAAGCGACCGGCACTGTCTTTTCGGAGTCCTTTTTGATGAATCTGCCGCTGATCCTCAATCTGCTGGTGTTCCTCGCCTTGCTGTTCGGTCTGGCGCAAACGCGCCATGGCACTTGGAGTCTGGCAAAAAAAGTGCTGCTGGCACTGGTCCTGGGCGTGGTCTTCGGCATCGTCCTGCACACCATCTACGGCGCCGGCAACCCGGTGCTCAAGGCGTCCATCGGCTGGTTCGACCTGGTGGGCAATGGTTATGTGCAATTGCTGCAGATGATCGTGATCCCTCTGGTCTTCGCCTCGATCCTCAGCGCCGTGGCCCGCCTGCATAACGCCTCGTCCCTGGGCAAGATCAGTTTCCTGACCATCGGCACGCTGCTGTTCACCACGGCCATCGCCGCCCTGATCGGCATCGGCTTGACCAACCTGTTCGGCCTCACCGCCGAAGGCCTGGTGGCCGGGACCCAGGAGCTGGCCCGACTGCAAGTGATCCAGAGCGACTACGCCGGCAAGGTCGCCGACCTGAACATCCCGCAGTTGCTGCTTTCGTTCGTCCCGCAGAACCCGTTTGCCGACCTGGCCCGGGCCAAACCGACCTCGATCATCAGCGTGGTTATTTTTGCAGCCTTCCTGGGCGTCGCCGCGTTGCAGTTGCTCAAGGATGACGCGCAGAAAGGTCAGAAAGTGATCAATGCCATCGACACCCTGCAAAGCTGGGTAACCCGCCTGGTGCGCCTGGTGATGAAGCTGACTCCCTACGGCGTGCTGGCATTGATGACCAAGGTAGTGGCCGGTTCCAACCTGCAGGACATCGTCAAGCTCGGCAGTTTTGTCGTGGTGTCATACCTGGGGCTGGGCCTGATGTTCGTGGTCCACGGCCTGCTGGTCTCTGCCGCCGGGATCAACCCGCTGCGTTTCTTCCGCAAGATCTGGCCGGTGCTGACCTTTGCCTTCACCAGTCGCTCCAGTGCCGCGACCATCCCGCTGAGCATCGAGGCCCAGACCAGCCGCCTCGGTATCCCGCGCGCCATCGCCAGCTTCTCCGCTTCGTTCGGCGCCACCATCGGCCAGAACGGTTGCGCGGGTCTCTATCCGGCCATGCTGGCGGTGATGGTCGCGCCGACGGTGGGTATCAACCCACTGGATCCGCTGTGGATTGCGACGCTGGTGGCAATTGTGACCTTGAGTTCGGCCGGGGTGGCGGGTGTCGGTGGCGGCGCGACGTTCGCGGCGCTGATCGTGCTGCCGGCCATGGGCTTGCCGGTCTCGCTGGTGGCGTTGCTGATTTCCGTCGAGCCGTTGATCGACATGGGCCGCACGGCATTGAACGTCAGCGGCTCGATCACCGCCGGCGCCATTACCAGCCAAGTGATGCAGCAGACTGACAAGGCCGTGCTGGAGGCCGAGGAGCATGCTGAGTTGGTGCATGCCTGATAGACCGCTATCGCGAGCAGGCTCGCTCTCACAGTTGACCGAGGTCTGTCTGACAAAACTCGGCTGACTGTGGGAGCGAGCCTGCTCGCGATGCTCTTAAAGCTTTTCCCACACCTCAAAACTGTACGCCGGCTTATCCCCTTCGGCCGGATTCGGCTGGTTCGAGACCAATTTCCACTGGCTCTCATCGAACTCCGGGAACCACGCATCCCCATCCGGACTCAGCGCCACACGGGTCAGATACAGCCGATCAGCCTGCTCCAGCGCCTGGGTGTAGAGTTGGGCGCCACCTATCAGCATCAACTCATCAACGCCCTGCTCCGCTGCCCAGGACTCAGCTCGCGCCACGGCGGCTTCCAGCGAGGAAAAGACCTCCGCCCCCTCCAGCACCAGGCCGGGCTGGCGGCTGACCACGATGTTCAGGCGTCCAGGCAGCGGTCTGCCCAGCGAGTCCCAGGTCTTGCGCCCCATGATGATCGGCTTGCCCAAGGTGGTGGCCTTGAAGTATTTGAAATCCCCGGGCAGGTGCCAGGGCATGCTGTTGTCGATGCCGATCACGCGGTTTTCACCGAGGGCTGCGATCAGGCTGAGAGGGAGAGTTTTTTTCATGACGGCGAGGATACCAGAGCCCCGACGTACCCCGACAGGCGCCGCAGCGGTTATCCTCAACGTTCATTTGCGACGGAAGCGCCCGTGACTGGACCCCTGACTGAATTGCAAAGCCTCTGGCTGACCGAGACGATACGCCTGCGTGAAGAGCATGCCGGCCCGCTGCAAGACCAGGAAGCCAACCGCCTGGCCCGTACGGCGGGCGGCGATTTATCCAGCCGCATCCGCCACCGTGCCCTGCGCCTGGCCGAGCGCGACGGTCTGACCCAAGCCCTGCGCCACTGGTTGCAAGGGGCGCGCCTGGCCGTGCTGGTATTGACCGTGCTTGCCATCGCCTGCGGTGCCGGCCTGGGATTCGCCGCGCTGGGTGACGGACAGACCCCGGTCAACGTGTTCTGGGCCCTGGGCAGTCTGCTGGGACTGAACCTGATCCTGCTCGTCGGCTGGGCCCTGGGCCTGGTATTTGTCGGTGAGCAGGGCGCGACGCTGGGGCGCCTGTGGCTGTGGCTCAGTGAAAAACTGGCCCGGGATACCAAGGCCGCGCAACTGGCGCCCGCGTTGCTGGTGTTGCTGCAACGGTACAAGCTCAATCGCTGGGCCCTCGGCGCGCTGGTCAACGGCCTGTGGTTGCTGGCAATGCTCAGCGCGCTGGTCATCGTCTTGATGCTGATGGCGACCCGGCGCTATGGCTTCGTCTGGGAGACCACCATTCTCGGCGGCGAGACCTTCGTCGCCCTGACCCGAACCCTCGGCGCCTTGCCGGCTCTGTTGGGGTTCAGTGTGCCGACCATAGACATGATCCGAGCAAGCGGCGACGGAGCCCTCAATCTGGAGACCGCACGCCAGGCCTGGGCCGCTTGGCTGGTCGGCGTGCTGCTGGTCTACGGGGTGTTGCCGCGCCTGTGCCTGGCGTTGCTCTGCCTGTGGCGCTGGCGACGTGGCCGGGCGCGGCTGTGTCTGGACTTGAACCTGCCGGGCTACGCTCAATTGCGCGAGCATCTGATGCCCAGCAGCGAGCGGCTGGGCATCAACGACGCCGCACCCGCGCAGTTGCATCGGGTCGAGCCGGCAGCCGGTGCGGCGCAAAGCGACGGCGCGCTGTTGGTAGCCGTCGAGCTGGACGATCGCCCCTGGCCTCCGAAACTACCGGACACGGTGAAGAACGCCGGTATCCTCGACAGCCGCGAGTCCCGCAACAAGCTCCTGGAACAACTGTCGCGCTTCCCACCCGCGCGACTGGCGATTGCCTGCGACCCTCGGCGCTCACCGGACCGCGGCAGCCTGGCGTTGATCGCCGAGCTGGCCCGCAGCGCCAGCGCCACCCGCGTCTGGCTGTTGCAGGCGCCGCCCGGCGAAGCGCTGGACGCGGAGCGTCTGGGGGATTGGCACACGGCGCTGCAACAGTTGCAACTGCCCTTCGCCGATTGCGCGCCGTTGAACTGGTTGGAGAGCGGCCATGACTGATCCGATTAAACCGCTCAAGTTGGCCGTGGTCGGTCATACCAATGTCGGCAAGACCTCCCTGTTGCGCACACTGACCCGTGACGTCGGCTTTGGCGAAGTCTCCCACCGTCCGAGCACCACCCGCCACGTCGAAGGTGCGCGCCTGTCGGTAGACGGCGAAGCGCTGCTGGAGCTGTACGACACGCCGGGCCTGGAAGACGCTATCGCCCTGCTCGATTACCTGGAACGCCTGGAGCGTCCGGGCGAACGCCTCGACGGCCCGGCGCGCCTGGTTCGTTTCCTCGAAGGCAGCGAAGCCCGGCAACGTTTCGAGCAAGAGGCCAAGGTGTTGCGACAACTGCTCGCCAGTGATGCCGGACTGTATGTCATTGATGCCCGGGAACCGGTGCTGGCCAAGTATCGCGACGAATTAGAGGTACTCGCCAGTTGCGGCAAGCCGCTGCTGCCGGTGCTGAATTTTGTCAGCAACGCCAACCATCGCGAGCAGGCCTGGCGCGAAGCGTTGGGGCGGCTGGGGCTGCATGCCCTGGTGCGCTTTGACAGCGTGGTCCCGCCGGAGGATGGCGAGCGCCGCCTGTATGAGAGTCTCGCGCTGTTGCTCGAAGGCGCTCGTGGGCAACTGGAGCGGCTGGTCGCCGATCAACAGGCCCAACGCCAGGCCCGCCAGCAGAGCGCGGCGCGGCTGATCGCCGAATTACTCATTGACTGCGCCGCCTGCCGCCGCAGTGTCGCCAGCGATCCCGAACTGGAACGCCAGGCCATCAGCGAGTTGCGTAGCGCAGTCCGTCAGCGCGAACAGCGTTGCGTCGAAGCCTTGCTCAAGCTGTTCGCTTTCCGAGCCCAGGACGCGGCGGCCAGCGATCTGCCGCTGCTGGACGGGCGCTGGGGTGACGATCTGTTCAATCCCGAAACCCTCAAACAACTGGGGGTGCGCGTCGGCGGCGGGATCGCGGCGGGTGCCGCGGCCGGTGCCGGCGTGGATTTGCTGGTGGGAGGCCTGACCCTGGGTGCCGCCGCGCTGGCTGGCGCCATCGCCGGCGGCGCCGTGCAAACCGCCCGCGGCTACGGCAACCGGCTGCTGGGCAAGCTCAAGGGCCAGCGCGAGCTGACGGTGGACGACAATGTGCTGCGCCTGTTGGCCCTGCGCCAACGGCAACTGCTGCAAGCCCTCAATCAGCGCGGCCATGCGGCGATGGAGAGCATCCGTATCGCCACGCCCCAGGACAAAAGCTGGCGCGAAGGCAAGCTTCCCGAAGCCCTGACCAAAGCCCGAGCTTATCCGCAGTGGTCATCGCTCAACCCACAACCACGCTTGAGCCAGGCTGAGCGGCAGGAGCAGATTGAACAATTGGCCGGGCAGCTCTGAAACCAAGCCCCTGCTCAGCGGCCTTACTCAAACCTGTGGCGAGGGGCTTTATCCCCGTTGGGGTGTGAAGCGCCCCCAAAAGGATTGCACGCGATTGGTTTGATACACCGAGGCGTCATGTTTGGGGCTGCTTCGCACCCCAACGGGGATAAATCCCCTCGCCACAACGGCCGCGCTGCCTTTGGTTATTCCTTGATCAAGGCCATCAACGCCGCCGCGGCTTCCGGCAATTGCAACTCGCTGAAGACCTTTACGCCATGACGCTTGAGCAACGCAGCGGTCACGCCTTCGCCACGGACCTTCACACCGCTGAACGTCCCGTCATAGGTCAGCAGGTTACCGCACGACGGGCTGTTGGCCTTGAGCACAGCGATCCGGATGCCGTGTTCACGGACCTGATCCAGCGCCTGATGGGCACCTGATAAAAACTGGGCGCTGACGTCTTCGCCATCAGCGGTGACCACCGCAACCTCGCCGTCGAGCACACGTACGCCCTGCCCACCGGCAATCTCCGCCGGTGCCCGAGGCGTGGGCAAGCCACCTGCGACTTCCGGGCACAGCGGCACGACCCGGCCTTCGTCCAGCCATTGCTGCAGCACATCGAACGGCCCGCTGGCACCACCGTCGTAGCGCACGCGATGACCGAGCAGGCAGCGACTGACCAGGATCTTTTCCATGCTCAGAACAACTCGCTGCCGCGGCGCCGGAACCAGCCGGTCAAAGACAGGCGATCGCGGGTGGCAGGCAGCACTTCATGGGGTATATCGCCCGACAGGAACACTACCAGGCAGCCGCCCCTGGGCAGTACGTCATGTTCGGCGTCGTCCAGGTACATGCGCAGTTGACCGCCCTGTTCCGGTAACCAGTCGTCGTTGAGGTACAACACCGCCGACACCATGCGCCGGTCGTCGTCGCGAAAGCGGTCGACATGCTTGAGGTAGAACGCACCGGGCGGGTACAGCGCGAAGTGACTCTCGAAATCTTCCAGGCCCAGGAACAGCCCCCGGTTCATCGCCTCGCGCAGACTGTCCATCAGCCCCAGGTAAAGGTCGCAGGCCTGCGCCTGGCCGGGTTCGATCCATTGGATACGATCGCCCCGGATGCCCTCACGGATTTCCGAGAACGGCCCGCGCCCGACCGCGGCCGGGGCCAGTTCGCCCTCGGCGGCGCGTTGGCGACATTCGGCCGCCAGGGCACGGGTCAAGTCGTCCGGCAGGAAAAGGTCCTGCTGCGACCAGCCGCGCTCGGCGAGGTCGTCCACGATACGTAACAGCAGCGGGTGATCAGAAGGTATTTGCATGGCGCGCATAGTATGCCTGTGCCGGTAAAACCAACAGCGCCACGCAGCGGGTTGGGCGCTGCGGGTAGCACTGTCGTACGAACTTGATACGAATTCTCGACAAGACCTCACACCCCACGGAGAATAGTCGGCTGCTGACAGGAGTCCCTATGCGCCGTTTGCTTTTCTCACTGTTGATGTTCTGCGTCATGCCCGCCTGGGCAGACAGCTACGACCAGTTGTACAAGGTCGCCGGCTGGCCGGAACAGCGCGCGCATTTCAACGATGCCTTGGGCGCCGCGCAACAGCGTTATCAGAACAGCCTGCCACCGGCGGTGTTCCAGGCGCTGGTGAACAACAGCAATCAACGTTTTGCCCCACAGGCCATGGACCAGAGGGCCGAAGCACAACTGCGCAAGCATCTCGGCAACCCGGGACCTGCCCTGGATTTCTTCCAGTCGCCACTGGGTCGCAAGGTGGTGGCCGCCGAGTTGCTGGCCACACGTCGTGATCAACTGGCCAAGAATGCCAGAGGCCTGCCCAAGATGCAGGCCAGCGACAATCGGCTGCTGATCATCGGCCACCTGGCGCAAGCCCTGCCCGCCCGAGAGGCCGGCGCCGAAGTCAGCCTGGCGATCGCCGGCGTGGCGGCCGACAGCCTGAGTTCGATGATCCCCGGCCTGTTGGGCGCCGGCCAGACCCAGAGCATGCTGAACGGCCAGCGTCAGCGGCTGATGGAACAGATCGGCGCCGACCTGAACAACACCCTGCTCTACGTCTACCGCGACCTGACGGATACGGAACTGGAAGAGTTCGCCACCTTCGCCGAATCGGCCGAGGGCCAGGCTTATTATCAAGCGGCGCTGGCGGCAATTCGGGCGGGTTTGGCGGTGGGGCAGAATCTGGGGCAGTAGCTCGATCTTTGGCGCCTGGAATTGCGCCATCGCGAGCAGGCTCGCACACACTGGAGCGCGGCCAGTCGCGAAATTCGACGTCACCCAATCTCCTGTGGGAGCGAGCCTGCTCGCGATAGCCATGCCCAGGTCAATCCCGGAGCCGACTCATCCGCTTGCTCAAGAACCCAAACATTTCCTGACGCATCGCCAGCGCTTCGTTCGCCAGGTGATGCCGACCCTCGGGCAGCATCAACACCTGGGGCCGGTCGAATTTGCTGCGCAGCACTTGCAGGTTGTGCTTCCAATCCACCGTCATGTCCGCTTGCCCTTGCACGATCAACGGCCGGCGCGGGCTACTGGGAGCGGCTTCGATACGCTTGATCCATTGCGCCAGCGCGCCCACCCACGCGGTGGGCAAACGCAGCGGTTGCAACGGGTCGGCTTGCAGGAACGGCAGGAAACCGGGATCGGTGGAGTTCTCGCTGAAGCGCCGGGCAATACCGCTCACGAAAGGCTTGAGCAGGTAGTAACTCAAGCGCGACCAACCCCATGCCCGTGGCCGCACCAGAGGCGACAGCAAAATGACCTGCCCCTGGGCCGGGCTCTGCGCGCCGTGGTGGAGCACATGATCGACCACAATCGCCCCGCCTGTACTTTGCCCACACAGGTGCCAGGGGTGCGGCAGCCCTAGCGTCGCGGCCTCGGCCAGCAGCCCCTGCAACGTCGCCTGGTATTCGGCGAAATCGCCGATACTGGCGCGTTCACCGCTCGACAGCCCGTGACCCGGCAGGTCGCATGCGATGACCGCGAACTTCTGTTCCAGGGCCCACTCGATCAAGTGCCGGTACAGCCCCATATGATCGTAGTAGCCATGAAACACAAATACCGTCGCCACGGCTTTTTCCGGCCACCAGACTTGCCCGACCAACTCATATCCGCCGACTTCGAAGCGTCCCAGCCCCTTGCGCACGCTGCGCTGGGGAAAATCCAGTCCATAGAAGTGCTGGTAGGCCTGCGCCTGCTCGGACAGCGGCTGCCACTGGGCCAGGGATGGCAGGCTGGCGCGCAGATGATCGGGATCGAAAGTGGCAGGCATCAATATTTCCAGGCAGAGCGCATCGCGCAAAAGGACTTTGTCAGCCTGCGATATTCATCTGTCGCGCCAGCCATGGCAAGCTACCCGCCCCCAGAGGATCGACTCCATGCGCCCGTCCCACCGCACGACCCTGTTTGCCAGCCTGCTCGCCCTCGGGTGCGCCGCCGTGTTGTGGGTGGCCTATGACTGGTTCCAGGGTCGTTTCCTGCGGGCGTTCAGCCAACACACAGCAGTCTTCTCCGGCGATCCCTTGCGCCTGCCCGCGGAGTTGGCTGGCCCGGGCGCGATCCGCCTGGTGCATTTCTGGGACCCGGCATGTCCATGCAACGTCGGCAACCAGCAGCATCTTTCCGAACTGGTCGATAAATACGTACCGCAAGGTGTCGAGTTCTATGCGGTGCAAAAGACCGGCAGCCAAGGTCAGTTGCCCACCACCCTGAACCGCCTCAAGCCCCTCGCCGCGCTCCCCGGTTCAGACCGGATTCCCGCCAGCCCGGCCGTGGCAATCTGGGATCGCAGCGGCCAACTGGCGTACTTCGGCCCCTACAGTGAAGGGCTGACCTGCAACTCAAGCAACAGCTTCATCGAGCCCATTCTCGAGGCGTTGAGCGTCGGTCGGGCGGTCAACGCAACCCATACGCTGGCGGTGGGTTGTTATTGCCCGTGGGGAGAGGACACTTCCGCCAAACCCTAGGCTATGTACGAAATCGTTTGAAACTTGGTTATGCAGCGTTAAAAACCGGCTCGTGCGCGAGTCCGATCGGAATGCTCATTGACAACCAGTCAAGTCGAGCGCGACCCCGGACGCTCCTCGCCGGTTTTTGCCTTGCCTAACCTGCGCTTCAAGCAATTTCGTACACACCCTAGACAAATCCCTCCGAGGAACGATGCGCCGACAGGCAGCGGCATGTTAAACAGGAACAAAACAGCGCGTCATCGGCAAAGGAAGCTTCATGAAACGCAGCCTCATCGCACTTCTCTCACTCGTCGTGACCGCCATCATCGTCGCGGGTGGCTACCTCTACAGCAAGCAACCGACCCGCCAGGGCACGGTGCAACTGGCAGGGTTGCACGGCACAGTCACGGTGCGCTACGACGAGCGGGGCGTGCCGCATATCCGCGCCGGGAACGAAGCCGATATGTACCGCGCCCTTGGCTACGTCCATGCCCAGGACCGGCTGTTCCAGATGGAGATCATGCGCCGGCTCGCCCGTGGCGAACTGGCCGAAGTGCTGGGACCGAAACTGCTCGATACCGACAAGCTGATGCGCAGCCTGCGCATTCGCGAGCGCGCCGCGAGCTATGTGGCCGAACAGGATCATCAAGCCCCGGCGTGGCTGGCAATGCAGGCTTACCTCGACGGCATCAACCTCTACCAGAACAGCCACACCCGGCCGTTGGAATTCGATGTATTGGGTATTCCCAAGCGTCCCTTCACTGCCGAAGACACCGTGAGCATCACCGGCTACATGGCCTACAGTTTTGCCGCGGCCTTTCGTACCGAACCGCTGTTGACCTACGTACGCGATCAACTGGGCCCCGACTACCTGAACATCTTCGACCTTGAATGGCAGCCCCAAGGGGTGCTGACCGAGGCACGCAAGAGCGGCCTGCCGCTGGCCGCGAACGACTGGAAAGAGCTCAACGCCCTGGCGCGCTTGAGCGAGCAGGCCCTCGCCGAAAATGGCCTGCCGCAGTTCGAAGGCAGCAATGCCTGGGCGGTATCCGGCAGCCGCACTCACGGCGGCAAGCCGTTGCTGGCGGGCGATCCGCATATTCGCTTTTCGACGCCATCGGTGTGGTACGAAGCGCACCTCTCGGCGCCGGGTTTTGAACTCTATGGGCATTATCAAGCGCTGATGCCCTTTGCAACGCTGGGCATGAACAAGGATTTCGGTTGGAGCATCACCATGTTCCAGAACGACGACCTGGACCTGATCGCGGAGAAGGTCAACCCGGACAATCCCGAGCAGGTCTGGTATCGCGGGCAATGGGTGGATATGACCCGCAGCGAGCAACAGATCGCGGTCAAAGGCCTGGCGCCTGTGACGCTAGTGCTGCGTCAGTCGCCCCATGGCCCGATCGTCAACGACGCCCTCGGTGCGCATGCCGGCAAGACCCCGGTTGCCATGTGGTGGGGTTTCCTGGAAAGCCGCAATCCGATCCTCGAGGCGTTTTACCAGCTCAATCGCGCCGATACCCTTGCCAAGGCCCGTGGCGCCTCGGCCAGGATCCACGCGCCCGGACTGAACGTCGTGTGGGCCAATGCCAAAGGCGACATCGGCTGGTGGGCCGCGGCGCAACTGCCCAAGCGACCGGCAGGGGTAAAACCCGGCTTCATTCTCGATGGCAGCAGCCCCGAGGCGGATAAAGAAGGTTTTTACCCGTTCAGCAGCAACCCGCAGGAAGAGAACCCGGACCGGGGCTACATCATCTCGGCGAATTTCCAACCAGTGACGGCCAATAGCATGGAAATCCCCGGGTACTACAACCTCGCCGACCGCGGTCAGCAACTCAACCAGCAGCTCAGCGACCAGCAGGCGAAGTGGGACATCGAGACCACGCGCAAACTGCAATTGGGCACCACCACCGCCTACGGGCCTCGGCTGCTCGCGCCGCTGCTGCCGCTATTGCGTGAGGTGGCCAGCGACCCGCAGGAACGCAAATTCGTCGAACAACTGGCTCAATGGCAGGGTGATTACCCGGTGGATTCCGTCAGCGCCACACTGTTCAACCAGTTCCTGTTCAACCTGGCCGACGCCGCCCTGCACGATGAACTGGGGGACGGGTTCTTCGACACTGCGCTGTCGACCCGGGTGATCGATGCCGCCCTTCCACGCCTGGCGGCTTCCCAGGATTCACCCTGGTGGGACGACCGCTCGACACTGGGCACCGAGACCCGCGCCGACATTGTGAAAATCGCCTGGACCAAGAGCCTGGCGCACCTGAAGGCGCCCCTCGGTGACGATCCCACGCAATGGCAGTGGGGCAAGGCCCACACCCTGACCCACGGTCATCCACTGGGCATGCAAAAACCGCTGGACCGGATTTTCAATGTCGGCCCGTTTGCCGCGCCGGGCACTCATGAGGTGCCCAACAACCTCTCGGCGAAAATCGGCCCCGCCCCGTGGCCGGTGACCTATGGCCCGTCCACCCGGCGCATCATCGACTTCGCCGACCCCAGCCACAGCGTCACCATCAACCCCGTCGGCCAGAGTGGTGTGCCGTTCGATAAGCATTACGAGGATCAGGCCGAGGCGTACATCGAGGGTGTGTATCACCAGGCGCACCTGGCCGAGGAAGAAGTGACGGCAAACACCCGCGAGACCTTGAAGCTGCTGCCGGCCAGGACGCCATGAGCCGGCTACCGTGCATTTCGTCATGAAAACGGCTTGATCGTCACGGATGGTCAAGACTACAAGGGCTCGATGCCCTGCCCCCGACTACAGGAGTCAATGCGATGTTCAACAACTGGTCCGAACTGCTGCCCACTATCAAAAGCGCCTTCGGCGCGCTGGGCAAAAGCAACCCGAAAATGGTCAAGGCCTACATGGCCCTGGATGAAGCGGCCGCCGAAAACGACGTGCTCGACGCCAAGACCCGCGAGTTGATTTCCATCGCCGTGGCGATCACGACCCGCTGTGATGGCTGCATCGGTGTACACACCGACGCGGCCATCAAGGCCGGTGCCACCCGCGAAGAAATCGCCGCCACCCTGGCCACTGCGGTTTCGCTGAACGCTGGCGCGGCGTACATCTACTCGTTGCGGGCGCTGGAGGCTCATGACGCGTTGAAGAAATGAAACGGGCGATTGCCCTTGCCCACAATGGGCGGCGATGGACCACGATACAGCGCAGGCCACAAAAACCTGTGGGAGCGAGCCTGCTCGCGATGACGGGCTGACATTCAACATCTTCGTTGGCTGTCACACCGCTATCGCGAGCAGGCTCGCTCCCACAGGGGATCTGCCTGACGCTAGGCCGATACGGTCTCCGGCCGGCGCACCTGCGGTTGTTTCCAGGAGTCGGCGGCGCTTTCCTCGATGGCTTGCTGAATGGCCCGCCGACGGTTTTCCTCAGCCCGACGGCTGAAGTACCAGACCAGGAACGTCACCAGCGACACGGCCAGCAGGATCAGGCTCGCCACAGCGTTGATCTCCGGCTTGACGCCCAGGCGCACCGCCGAGAACACCTCCATCGGCAACGTGGTGGAACCGGGGCCGGAGACGAAGCTTGCCAGCACCAGGTCATCCAGGGACAACGCGAAGGACATCATGCCGCCCGCCGCCAGCGACGGTGCGATCATCGGGATGGTGATCAGGATGAACACCTTCCATGGCCGCGCACCGAGATCCATGGCGGCTTCTTCAATGGACAGGTCCAGCTCACGCAAGCGCGAGGAGACCACCACGGCCACGTAGGCGGCGCAAAACGTCGTGTGAGCGATCCAGATCGTGACGATGCCGCGCTCCTGGGGCCAGCCGATCATCTGCGCCATGGCGACGAACAGCAGCAACAGCGACAGACCGGTGATCACTTCCGGCATCACCAGCGGCGCGGTGACCAGGCCACCGAACAGCGTCCGCCCCTTGAAGCGGGTAATGCGAGTCAGCACAAAGGCCGCCAACGTGCCCAGGGCCACCGCCGCCACCGCCGTGTAGCAGGCGATTTCCAGCGAACGCACCACCGACCCCATCAGTTGGGTGTTGTCCAGTAGGCCGACGTACCACTTGATCGACCAGCCGCCCCACACCGTCACCAGCTTCGAGGCGTTGAACGAGAAGATCACCAGGATCACCATCGGCGCATAGATGAACAACAATCCCAGCACCAGCATCAGGCTCGAAAAACGAAAGCGCTTCATTCCTTGCCCTCCATTTCCTTGGCCTGACTGCGGTTGAACAGGATGATGGGCACGATCAGGATCGCCAGCATCACCACCGCCAGGGCGGATGCCACCGGCCAGTCACGGTTGTTGAAGAATTCCTGCCACAGCACTTTGCCGATCATCAGGGTTTCCGGGCCGCCCAGCAGTTCCGGGATCACGAATTCGCCCACCACCGGGATGAACACCAGCATGCACCCGGCGATGATGCCGTTCTTGGACAGCGGCACGGTGATTTTCCAGAAGCTGTTGAAGGTGCTGGAGCCCAGGTCGGACGCCGCCTCCAGCAAGCTGGGGTCGTGTTTGACCAGGTTGGCGTATAACGGCAGGATCATGAACGGCAGGTACGAATAGACCACGCCGATGTACACCGCCAGGTTGGTGTTGAGGATCTGCAAGGGTTCGCTGATCCACCCCATGCTCATCAGGAAGCCGTTGAGCAAACCGTTGTTGCTGAGGATACCCATCCACGCGTAGACGCGGATCAGGATCGCGGTCCAGGTCGGCATCATGATCAGCAGCACCAGCACCGTCTGCGTTTCCTTGCGGGCGTTGGCGATGCCGTAGGCCATGGGGTAGCCGATCAACAGGCACAGGGCGGTGCTGATCAGGGCCATTTTCAGCGAGCCCAGGTAGGCGGCAATGTACAGCTCATCCTCGCTGAGCATCGCGTAGTTCGCGATGTTGAGCAGTATCTGCAACTTCTGGTCGACGTAGCTGTAAATCTCGGTGTACGGCGGAATCGCGACGTCGGCTTCAGCGAAGCTGATCTTCAGGACGATGAAGAACGGCAGCATGAAGAACAGGAACAGCCAGATGAAGGGCACCCCGATGACCAGTTGACGGCCACCGGGCGTTATTCGGGCGAGTCGACGCTTGAGTTTGCACATGTTCATGAGCGAAGCACCACGCCGCTGTCGTCTTCCCACCAGACGAACACCTGGTCGCCCCAGGTCGGCCGCTGTCCGCGGCGTTCGGCGTTGGCGACAAAGGATTGCACCAGCTTGCCGCTCGGCAACTCGACGTAGAACACCGAATGGCCGCCCAGGTAGGCGATGTCATGGACCTTGCCACTGGACCAGTTGTGCTCGCAGGTCGGCTGCTCGGCGGTCACCAGCAGTTTTTCCGGGCGGATGGCATAGGTCACGGACTTGTCCTGCACCGAAGTACTGATGCCATGGCCCACGTAGATATTGCGATCCAGGTCCTTGCAGGTCAGCACCGCATGCCCCTCGGCGTCGTCCACCACTTCGGTCTCGAAGATGTTGACGTTGCCGATGAACTCGCAGACCAGCCGGCTGGTCGGGGTTTCGTAGATGTCGATCGGGCTGCCGATCTGGGCGATCCAGCCCAGGTGCATGATCGCGATGCGTTCGGCCATGGTCATGGCCTCTTCCTGGTCGTGGGTCACCATGACGCAGGTCACGCCCACCCGCTCGATGATCTCCACCAGTTCGAGCTGCATCTGCGAGCGCAGCTTCTTGTCCAGGGCACCCATCGGTTCATCGAGCAGCAGCAACTTGGGGCGTTTGGCCAGGGAACGGGCCAGGGCCACGCGCTGACGCTGGCCGCCAGAGAGCTGGTGAGGCTTGCGCTTGGCGTACTGGCTCATCTGCACCAGCTTGAGCATCTCGGCCACGCGGGCATCGATCTCGGGCTTGGGGATCTTGTCCTGCTGCAGGCCGAACGCGATGTTCTGCGCCACGGTCATGTGGGGGAACAAGGCATAGGACTGGAACATCATGTTGATCGGCCGCTCGTAGGGCGGCATGTCGGTGATGTCCACACCGTCGAGGAAAATGCGCCCTTCCGTGGGTCGCTCGAACCCGGCCAGCATGCGCAGCAAGGTGGATTTGCCCGATCCCGAACCGCCGAGCAGGGCGAAGATCTCACCCTTCTTGATTTCCAGGGACACATCGTCCACGGCAATCGTCTCGTCGAACTTTTTCGTGACCCGGTCGATCTTGACCAACACCTGCTTGGGTGCGTGGTCGCCCTCGAGGGCTTTCTTATAGGCGCCGGAGGCAACTGCCATTTACGAAACTCCCACAGATTTTACAGTTCGCCCCTCGCGGGCGAGCCTTGAGTTAGAGCGGTTTTTTGCTATTTACCCGACTTGACCTTGGTCCAGCTTCGGGTCATGAGTCGTTGGATCTTGGGCGGCAACTCGGAGTTGACGTAGAGCTTGTCGACGATCGCCTGGGGCGGGTAGACCGCTTCGTCAGTACGCACGTCCTGATTCATCAGTTCGCCAGCCTTGGGGTTCGGGTTGGCATAGCCGACGTAATCGCTGACCTTGGCAATCACCTCAGGCTCGAGCAGGTAATTGATGAATGCATGGGCTTGCTTGACGTTGGTGGCGTCACGTGGGATCGCCAGCATGTCGAACCAGAGGTTGCCGCCTTCTTTTGGGATCACATAGGCGATTTCGACGCCCTTGCCGGCCTCGCTGGCACGTTCGCGGGCCTGGAAAATATCCCCGGAGAAACCGGCGGCCACGCAGATCTCGCCATTGGCCAGATCGGAGATGTACTTGGAGGAATTGAAGTAGGTCACGTAGGGCCGGATCTTGAGGAGCTGGGCCTCGGCCTTCTTGTAGTCTTCAGGATTTTCGCTGTTGGGGTCCAGGCCCAGGTAATTCAACATGGCCGGGATCATCTCGTCACCGGAATCGAGGAACGAGACGCCACAACTGGACAGTTTCTTGATGTTTTCCGGCTCGAACAGCATGGCCCACGAGTCGATCTTGTCGACGCCCAGCACAGCCTTGATCTTCTCGACGTTATAGCCGATGCCGTTGGTCCCCCACAGATAAGGCACGGCGTACTGGTTGCCCGGATCGTTCTTGTCCAGGCGCTTGAGCAGCGAAGGGTCGAGGTTCGCGTAGTTGGGTAATTGCGCCTTGTCGAGCTTCTGGAACGCCCCGGCCTTGATCTGCTTGCCCAGGAAATGGTTGGACGGCACGACCACGTCGTAGCCGGTACGACCCGCCAGCAACTTGCCTTCCAGGGTTTCGTTGGAATCGAATACGTCATACACCGGCTTGATCCCGGTGGCTTTTTCGAAATCCGCCAGCGTGGACTCGCCGATGTAATCCGACCAGTTATAAATATGCACGGTGGAGGCAGCCTGGACGCTGACCGCGAGCGTCAGGCCTGCGCTGACCAGCAAGGCGTTGCGTAACAAAGAAAAGACTGGCACGTGGAGGTCCTCTATATAGTTGGGCCCAAGTTGCCCCCTGTTACCGGCCACGAAGGGCCCTGCAACAAAACCGGCGCGCAACTTACCCTCGATAAACCGATCCAGCAAAACTTTTAATTATTTAATTGCTCCTGTTGCCAACCGCCGCGATGGCGGCGACAACAGGAAGGTGCCTCAGGCCGGCTTATTTACCGGATTTGATCTTGGTCCAGCTGCGGGTCAGGATCCGCTGGGTAGCGGGCGGCAAGTCGCTGATTGCATACAGATGGGCTTTCACTTCATCCGATGGATAGATGTTCGGATCTCCGGAGATTTCCTTGTCCACCAGCGGGGTAGCAGCCTTGTTGCCGTTCGGGAAACGCACGTTGTCGGTGATTTCCGCCATGATTTCCGGTTTCATCAGGAAGTTCATGTACTTGTAGGCAGCCTCGACGTTTTCGGCATCCTTGGGAATGGCGACCATGTCGTAGAACGAACCAGCGCCTTCTTTCGGAATGCTGTAGGCCACCTTGACCTTGCCACCGGCTTCGGCGGCGCGGGACTTGGATTGCTCGATATCACCCGAATAACCCACGGCGACACAGATGTTGCCGTTGGCCAGGTCGGAGATGTACTTGGAGGAGTGGAAATAGCTGATCGATGGACGGATCTTGAGGAACAGCGCCTCGGCATCGGCCAGTTGCTTCTTGTCCTGGCTGTCGGTCGGATAGCCCAGGTAATGCAGCGCCACCGGAATCATCTCGGTCGGCGAGTCGAGGAAGCTCACGCCGCAACTCTTGAGCTTGGCGATGTTTTCCGGCTTGAGCAGAACATCCCAGGAATCGATCTTGTCGACACCCAGTGCTGCCTTGACCTTCTCGGGGTTATAGCCGATACCGATAGTGCCCCACATGTAAGGGAAGGCATGCTGGTTACCCTTGTCGCTGGCATCGCCTACTGCCTTGAGCAGGTCGGTGTCGAGGTTCTTCCAGTTCGGCAGCTTGGACTTGTCCAGCGGCTGATAGACGCCCGCCTTGATCTGCTTGGCCAGGAAGTTGTTCGACGGCACCACGATGTCATAACCGGACTTGCCGGCCAGCAACTTGGCTTCCAGGGTTTCGTTGCTGTCGAATACGTCATACACCACCTTGATCCCCGTCTCTTTTTCAAACTTGGCGACGGTGTCCGGTGCGATGTAGTCGGACCAGTTATAGACATGCAGCACTTTGTCGTCCGCCTGGACGGCACCTGCCATCACGCCCATCAGGGACATGGCGAGGAGGGTCTTGCCAGCTATCTTCATACCTAATGCCTTCATGGATGATGCTCCAGTTATTCTTCTTAGCCACAGTTCAGTAGCCGGCTCGCGGGCAACTTGAACAGGCGGTAGTCTGGCAAGTTACAGGGCAGGCTTTCAACACATATACCCAGCCTTTTCGCACCGGGCGAAGCCCTTCAAGGCGCCTCGCTCAGAGCCTAGCACTCAGCCTTGCAACGCACCCAGAGTCAGGTCCAGGCAGCGCCGTGCCTTGGTCACCAGCTCGTCGATCTCGGACTCGCTGATCACCAGCGGCGGCGCAATGATCATGGTGTCGCCCACCGCCCGCATGATCAGCCCGTTATCGAAGCAGAACTGCCGGCAAATCATGCCCACGCCCTTGCCTTCATAACGTTGGCGCGTGGCCTTGTCCCGGACCAGTTCGATCGCCCCCAGCAAACCGACCCCGCGCACTTCACCCACCAACGGGTGATCGTTCAGTTCCCGCAGGCGTTTCTGCAAATACGGTGCCGTTTGGTCGTGGACCCGCTCGATGATCTTCTCTTCGCGCAGGATGCGGATGTTCTCCAGGGCCACCGCAGCAGCCACCGGGTGGCCGGAATAAGTGAACCCGTGGTTGAAGTCGCCACCCTCGTTGAGCACCGCGACCACATCGTCGCGCACGATCAGGCCGCCCATGGGGATATAGCCGGAAGTCAGCCCCTTGGCGATGGTCATCATGTGCGGTTTCAGACCGTAATAGTCGGTACCGAACCACTCGCCGGTGCGGCCGAAACCACAGATCACTTCGTCGGCCACGAACAGGATGTCGTATTTGGCGAGGATCTCCTTCACGCGCGGCCAGTAGCTGTCCGGCGGCACGATCACGCCACCCGCGCCCTGGATCGGCTCGGCAATGAACGCACCGACGTTGTCCACACCGACTTCGAGAATCTTCTCTTCCAGTTGGTTGGCGGCCCACAGACCAAACTCCTCGGGACTCATGTCGCCGCCTTCACCGAACCAGTACGGCTGGGCGATATGGACGATACCCGGGATCGGCAGGTCGCCCTGCTCGTGCATATAGGTCATGCCACCCAGGCTCGCGCCGGCCACGGTCGAACCGTGATAGCCGTTCTTGCGACTGATGATGACTTTCTTGTTCGGCTGGCCCTTGATCGCCCAGTAGTGGCGGACCATCCGCAGCATGGTGTCGTTGCCTTCGGAACCGGACCCGGTGAAGAACACATGACTCATGCCTGGCGGAGCGACGTCGGCAATGGTCTTGGACAATTCCAGTGCCGGCGGGTGGGCGGTCTGGAAGAACAGGTTGTAGTACGGCAGCTCGCGCATCTGCTGGCTGGCGGCATCGGCCAGTTCATCGCGGCCGTAACCGACCGCCACGCACCAGAGCCCGGCCATGCCGTCGAGGATCTTGTTGCCTTCGCTATCCCAGAGATAGACACCCTTGGCGCGGGTGATGATGCGCGGACCTTTTTCCTTGAGCTGCTTGAAGTCGCTGAACGGCGCCAGGTGATGATCGCTACTCAAGGCTTGCCATTCACGGGTCTGCGGATTGTTGCGGGTCATGCGGATTCTCCTTTATCGGTTGGGGCGAAGCGGCCTTGGCCGCCCCGCCCGGCGCATCAGACGGCAAAGAGCAGGAATTCCCGCTCCCACGAACTGATGACGCGCTTGAAGTTTTCATGCTCGGCCCGCTTGACCGCGACGTAGCCCGTGATGAACTTCTTGCCCAGGTATTTCTCGATGGTCTTGCTGTTTTCCATGCGCTCAAGAGCGTCCTCGATGGTCAGCGGCAAGCGCAGGTTGCGCCGCTCATAACCACGGCCCACTACCGGCGCGCTCGGGTTGAGGCCTTCGACCATGCCGATGAAGCCACACAGCAGGCTGGCGGCGATGGCCAGGTACGGGTTGGCATCGGCACCCGGCAGACGGTTTTCCACCCGACGGTTCTGCGGTCCGGCATCCGGTACCCGCAGGCCAACCGTACGGTTCTCCTCACCCCACTCCACGTTCACCGGCGCCGAGGTATCCGGCAAGAAGCGGCGGAACGAATTGACGTTGGGCGCGAACAGCGGCAACAGCTCGGGGATGAGCTTCTGCAACCCGCCGATGTGATGCAGGAACAACTCGCTCATGGTCCCGTCATCATTGGAAAAGACGTTCTTGCCGGTTTCCTTGTCGATGATGCTCTGATGCAAGTGCATCGCGCTGCCCGGCTCGCCGGTCATGGGCTTGGCCATGAACGTGGCAGCCACATTGTGCTTGAGCGCGGCCTCACGCATGGTGCGCTTGAAGACCAGGATCTGGTCGGCCAGGGACAGAGCGTCGCCATGGCGGAAATTGATTTCCATCTGCGCCGTGCCGTCCTCGTGGATCAAGGTATCGAGGTCCAGCTCCTGCAACTCGCACCAGTCGTAGACGTCTTCGAACAGAGGATCGAATTCGTTGGCCGCTTCAATGGAGAACGACTGGCGACCGGTTTCCGGACGGCCGGAGCGGCCAACAGGCGGTTGCAGCGGGAAGTCCGGGTCGTCGCTGCGCTTGGTCAGGTAGAACTCCATCTCCGGCGCGACGATCGGCTGCCAACCCTTGTCGGCGTAGAGCTTGAGTACCTTCTTGAGTACGTTGCGCGGCGACAACTCGATGGGGTTGCCCTGCTTGTCATAGGTGTCGTGGATCACCTGGGCGGTGGGCTCGATGGCCCAGGGCACCAGGAACACCGCGTTTTCGTCCGGACGGCACACCATGTCGATGTCCGCCGGGTCCAGCAGTTCGTAATAGATGTCGTCTTCGACATAGTCGCCCGTAACGGTCTGGAGCAGAACGCTCTCGGGCAGGCGCATGCCTTTTTCGGCAATGAATTTGTTGGTCGGCGAGATCTTGCCCCGGGTGATACCGGTCAGGTCGCCAATCATGCATTCGACTTCTGTGATCTTATGGTCTTTCAACCAATCGGTGAGCTGGTCGAGGTTGTTACTCATAAATGCCTCTAGGCGTGATTTTCCTGGCTGCCAAGGGTAGTCAGGGGTTGTTTGACGCATCGGCGTCGCGTTGTGTTGCCTCTACCCGACAAATGCCCGGGAAAAGGTTCTACATTGAAAGGAGAGCCGCTAAAGGGAGTTTCGTCCAGGGCGTCCAGAATATTGGACGATGATGACGGCCGGTGCACCAGGAACGAAATCGACGTGGAGATGTGCCCGATGACCTTCATCATGGCCTGGCGGCGCTTATCGCCACGGATGCGACGAGCATGCCAACCGATTTGCCGGGACAGCGGGTGACGCCGTTGGGACGGCAGGCGAGACATGAAACACCCCGGTATTATTGCTGTTATGGGTTTGAATCGAGCTTAGCCTTGTTCATTTTTTTACACAACACCCCCGTAAAAAATACAACACGGCCCGCTCAAGCCTGCGGGCGCCACGACCTTTAAAGGGATAAAAACGCCCCAAATTGCCTCAAAAAAGCCCCCCAAGTGCTTTTTTAGGGCAAAAAAGGCCCTGCTTGACTTCGGCATGCCGTTCGGGTTGACTGGGTTTCAAAGAGATCAATGATTGATATTTTTAACAACAAAGGTGTTGCATCATGTCGGTACCCCCGCGTGCCGTTCAGCTTAACGAAGCGAACGCGTTCCTTAAGGAACATCCTGAGGTTCTGTACGTTGACCTTCTGATTGCGGATATGAATGGTGTGGTGCGTGGCAAGCGCATAGAACGCACCAGCCTCCACAAGGTTTACGAGAAAGGCATCAACCTGCCGGCCTCCCTGTTTGCCCTGGATATCAATGGTTCGACGGTGGAAAGCACCGGCCTGGGCCTGGACATCGGCGATGCCGACCGCATCTGCTACCCGATCCCTGGCACCCTTTCCAACGAACCCTGGCAAAAGCGCCCGACCGCGCAACTGCTGATGACCATGCATGAGCTCGAAGGCGAGCCTTTCTTCGCTGACCCTCGCGAAGTCCTGCGCCAGGTCGTGACCAAGTTCGACGAGCTGGGCCTGACCATCTGCGCGGCCTTCGAGCTTGAGTTCTACCTGATCGACCAGGAGAACGTGAACGGCCGTCCACAACCACCCCGCTCACCGATTTCCGGCAAACGCCCACATTCCACACAGGTCTACCTGATCGACGACCTCGACGAGTATGTCGATTGCCTCCAGGACATCCTGGAAGGCGCCAAGGAGCAAGGCATCCCCGCCGACGCCATCGTCAAGGAAAGTGCCCCGGCGCAGTTCGAAGTGAACCTGCACCATGTGGCCGACCCGATGAAAGCCTGCGACTACGCCGTTCTGCTCAAGCGCCTGATCAAAAACATTGCCTATGACCATGAAATGGACACCACCTTCATGGCCAAGCCGTATCCGGGCCAGGCGGGCAACGGCCTGCATGTCCACATTTCGATTCTGGACAAAGATGGCAGGAATATCTTTGCCAGCGAGGATCCCGAGCAGAACGCCGCGCTTCGTCACGCAATCGGCGGTGTGCTCGAGACCCTGCCCGCGCAGATGGCTTTCCTCTGCCCCAACGTCAACTCCTACCGTCGTTTCGGTGCACAGTTCTACGTGCCGAACTCACCGACCTGGGGTCTGGACAACCGCACCGTGGCCTTGCGCGTACCGACCGGCTCGGCCGATGCCGTGCGCCTGGAACACCGCGTCGCCGGCGCCGATGCCAACCCGTACCTGCTGATGGCCTCCGTACTGGCGGGCGTGCACCATGGCCTGGTTAACAAGATCGAGCCGGGCGCACCGGTGGAAGGAAACAGCTACGAGCAGAACGAACAGAGCCTGCCGAACAACCTGCGCGACGCCCTCCGGGAACTGGACGACAGCGAAGTCATGGCCAAGTACATCGACCCGAAATACATCGATATTTTCGTGGCCTGCAAGGAGAGTGAGCTGGAGGAGTTCGAACACTCCATCTCCGACCTCGAGTACAACTGGTACCTGCATACCGTTTAAGCGGTTGCGGTAGAAAAACGCCGCAGGCCTTCACGGGTTGCGGCGTTTTTTATGGCCATTGTGGTGAGGGGATTTATCCCCGCTGGGCTGCGCAACAGCCCCAAAAAGAAGGGCCGCTTCGCGCCCCAGCGGGGATAAATCCCCTCGCCACAAAAGCAGTATGGATCATCGGCTTGCTCTGCGTACAATGCGCGCAGCCCCGCAGGAGACCTCCATGACGCGCATCGCCAGCCCTCGCAAACCTCGCGCACGCAGCCAGGCTCGGATCGACTCGATTCTCGACGCTGCCCGCACGCTGTTGGCAAGCGAAGGTGTGGGCAACCTGTCCATCTACAGCGTTGCCGAACGCGCCGGCATTCCGCCCTCTTCCGTGTATCACTTCTTCGCCAGCGTTCCGGCCCTGCTCGAAGCCCTGACCGCCGACGTCCACGCGGCCTTCCGCGCTTGCCTGCAAGCGCCGATCGATCATGGATCGCTAAACGGTTGGCGGGACCTGTCGCGACTGGTGGAGCAGCGCATGCTGACGATCTACGACCAGGACGCCGCCGCCCGCCAACTGATCCTGGCCCAGCATGGCCTGACCGAAGTCACCCAGGCCGATCGTCAGCACGACCTGGAGCTGGGCGATTTGATGCACAAGCTCTTCGCCCACCATTTCGAACTGCCGACACTGCCCGATGACGTCGATGTATTCGCCCTCGCCATGGAACTGGGCGACCGCGTCTATGCCCGCTCGGTGCAACAACACGGCCAGATCACCCCGCGCATGGCGGAGGAAGGCATGCGGGTGTTCGATGCGTACCTGGGGTTGTATCTGCCGCCGTATCTGCCCAAGCGCAAAACAGTCTGACCGTCAGCCTTTCATACGTACGGTGCCCATTGCGCTTAGAGCGAGGTCCAGCTCAACGCCATCCAGATGACTGGCGTAATGAGCAACCAGCTCGTCTCCCCAGCTGATCACTTTATCAAGGAGGCCAGTTGCCTGTTCGGGGGTCAAAGCGAAATGCATACAGTGGCTGAGCAGGTTTTCCCGGGTGACGACTCGCCCGTGCCGGCCAACGGCCATTGAAAGATAGGGCGGTGAAGAACCATCGAGCCCCGGCACCACGTCGTACAGCGGCGCCAATCGCCATCGACGTTCGAGCCAGAGGATCGCATGATTTTTCGGGTGATCATCGTCATTACCGACTAGCGCGTTAAAGCACATGCGTTCGAATAACTCTCGCAGGTCGTCATCCGGCACCCCGCGTCGCTTCATTTCATTGGCAAGCCCGGCATAAACCCAGGCGCTACGATCATTGGATCGCCAATCGGCATCCAGCAATGTCAGCCCACTCAACATCGGTATGCGGCGACCCGCTTCGGCAATCGGGAAGCGGTCGAATCGCTTGACCAGCAGTGTTGAGGGCTTGCCTGCATATAGCGCAGTTTTCGCGACATTCAGTCCCTTGAGCGCTGCGAATGTCATGCAGGCATGCTCCATGGCCGGGACATCGCAGGTGTCATAGCGATCACGGGGCTTGGCAAGGATGAACATGCCCTCATCATGCAAGGTGCGCTTGGGTCTTGCCCCTCCTAGAGAGGAACGTTGCTTGCGCAGTTGGAGCGTCCTGATCGCCTCATCATCCAATTGGTTATCAAAAATGGCATCAGCAGCCTCGATAAACGCAGCAAGGCCTTTCAAGGAGGGCAAAGCTTCCTTGCCGACGCCAGCGGGCGGATGACGAGTTGCACCAGCCATCAGATTGCCCGCGCGATCATTGTTCGGCGACTTCAGCAAGTATTCCACAGGGCTCAGATCCGTCCGATGAAGATCCCGCAGAACCCGCTCACCCCAACCATCGGGCATCGAATCGTTGATAAAGCCAGGCACGCCACGGTTTGCGGTAATGCCGACAAAGGGTTGGGCGCGAAGCGGATATCGGATGGGATCGGGCACCCAACCACGACTGGCAACGTAGTCGGGATCGTAGACAAACTCTCCTCGGCCATTGTCGATGCTCAACCGACCTAACGTACGAACCTCTGCGGTTTCAGGATCCTCCATATAGATATAAGCCCTGGACATCAAAATTCTCCCTTGACACCTGCCAGTCGCACACGAGCGTTACGTGGTGCTTGAGCCGCCGCATGGGATGAAGCTTCGATCTGCTGACGACTCTGGAAAACCTCCTGAGTCAGACCTAATTGCCACAGCACCAGCATGAACGATCGCAATTCCACGGAGGGATCACCGGCCTCGATCTTGCGCACCGTTCTTTCCGAAACGGCCAATAACGCGGCGAGATCTTTCTGTCGTTGCCGGTTTTGCAGACGCCTGCTTTTAACCAGCAAGCCGATGGCATGAAGACTGTCGGCACAGTCAATAGGGAAAAATTCATTCATAAACGGCGCTCGGAAGCTGCTAATGCAGGATAAAGCGAACTATAGCACCCCTTAAAATGAGCAGATTCTCTTAAAGACGATTTTTAGCACACTTATAACACCTCTTAAACATCATAAGACATCTTTTAACGCACTTAAAAACCCCGAAGGGCTCACGCCGTCCGGGGCTGCGGATGGAACATTGTTCACAACTTGGCGATGGACACCTCTGTCGATTTGACGAAAGCAATCACTTCACTGCCGATGGTCAACTCCAACTCTTTTACGGAGCGGGTGGTGATCACGGAAGTGACGATGCCGGAGGCGGTCTGGACATCGATTTCCGACAGCACGTCGCCTTCGACGATTTCCTTGATGATGCCTTTGAACTGGTTACGCACGTTGATGGCTTTGATGGTCATACGATTTCTCCTGGGTCGAAATGAGCTGCAAGCTTCGAGCTACAAGCTGCAAGTAAAAGCACGCGCTTCTTCTTGCAGCTTGTAGCTTGCCGCTTGAAGCTGCTTCATTGCGCCCACCGCAACTGCGTGGGCAAGGGTGAAACGGGTTCGGGTTCCGGCGGTTGGCCGGGCAAGGACAGCACGCGGTTGAGGACTTCGGTTTCCAGGGCAGCCAGCCGATGAGAGCCGCGTGCCCGTGGGCGAGGCAGGTCGATGGCCAGATCGAGGCCGATCTGGCCGTCCTCGATCAGGATCACCCGGTCGGCGATGGCCACTGCTTCGCTGACATCGTGGGTCACCAGCAGCACGGTAAAACCGTGTTGCTGCCACAGGCGTTCGATCAACTGCTGCATTTCGATACGTGTCAGCGCGTCGAGCGCTCCCAGGGGTTCGTCGAGCAACAGCAGCCGTGGCTGATGAATCAGGGCCCGGGCCAGGGCCACCCGTTGCTTCTGTCCACCGGACAACGCCGCCGGCCATTCTTGGGCACGATCGGCCAGGCCCACGGCTTCCAACGCCTGTAGCGCTTGTGGCCGCCAGTTGCCCTTGAGCCCGAGGCCAACGTTGTCGATGATTTTTTTCCAGGGCAGCAAACGCGCCTCCTGGAACATCAGCCGCGTATCCTGTTGTGCGGCGCTCAACGGAGCAGAACCGGCCAGCAACTGGCCGTCGGAAGGCTGATCGAGGCCGGCCAGCAGACGCAGCAAGGTGCTTTTGCCACAACCGCTGCGCCCGACCACCGCCACGAATTGGCCGGCGGGAATATGCAGGTCGATATCCCTCAGGACCTGGCGCGGGCCGAAGGTCTTTTGCAGGTTGCGCACCGCCAGCGGAATGCCTTGCAGCAGGCGCGGAGGTTGTTGCGCAGTCATGCGGCACCTCCCTTGTTGACCTGGTACGCCGGATGCCAGCGCAACCAGACCCGCTCGAGCCCACGGGCGGCAAGGTCGGCAAGCTTGCCGAGCACGGCGTACAGCAGAATCGCCAGTACTACCACGTCGGTCTGCAGGAACTCCCGGGCATTCATCGCCAGGTAGCCGATGCCGGAGCTGGCGGAGATGGTTTCCGCCACGATGAGCGTCAACCACATGAAACCCAACGCAAATCGCACCCCCACCAGGATCGAAGGCAAGGCGCCCGGCAGGATCACCTGGCGAAACAGGCTGAAACCGGACAAACCATAGCTGCGGGACATTTCCACCAACGCCGGGTCGACGTTACGAATGCCGTGATAGGTGTTGAGGTAAATCGGAAACAGCGTGCCGAGGGCCACCAGGAAAATCTTCGCCGACTCGTCGATACCGAACCACAGGATCACCAGCGGAATCAGCGCCAAGTGCGGTACGTTCCTGATCATCTGCACCGAACTGTCCAACAGGCGCTCGCCCCATTTTGACAGGCCGGTGATGAAGCCCAGGGCCAGGCCGATACCGCCACCGATCAGGAAACCCACCGCCGCACGCCAGCCACTGATAGCCAGGTGCGTCCAGATCTCGCCGCTGCGCACCAGGTTCACCCCGGCCTCGATCACCGCCACCGGAGCCGGCAGGATCCGCGTGGATAACCAGCCCGCCGACACCGACAATTGCCATATCGCCAGCAACAGCAGCGGCACCGCCCAGGGCGCCAGGTTGTGGATAACTTTCTTCATGACCGCCTCAACTCTGGGACGCGGCTTTGGGAAGAATGTCGTTGGCGACCATTTCACCGAACGGGCTCACATAACCGCCGCTCTTCGGCAATTCCGGGCGTTCCACGTCCAGGTGCGGGAACAGCAGTTCGGCCACGCGGTAGGACTCTTCCAAGTGTGGATAACCCGAGAAGATGAACGTATCGATCCCCAGGTCGGCATACTCCCTGACCCGCGCCGCCACGGTCGGGCCATCGCCCACCAGCGCCGTGCCGGCACCGCCGCGAACCAGCCCCACGCCGGCCCAAAGGTTGGGGTTGACTTCCAGCTTGTCGCGCCGCCCTCCATGCAACGCGGCCATGCGTTGCTGGCCCACCGAATCGAAACGGGCCAGGGACGCCTGGGCACGGGCGATGGTGTCGTCGTCCAGGTGGGAGATCAATCGGTCGGCCGCCTGCCAGGCCTCGGCATTGGTTTGCCGCACGATCACGTGCAGACGGATGCCAAATCGCACGGTACGGCCCAGCTTCTCGGCCTTGGCCCGAACCTGGGCGATTTTTTCCGCCACGGCTTCCGGCGGCTCGCCCCAGGTCAGGACCATTTCCACCTGTTCGGCCGCCAGGTCCTGGGCCGCTTCGGAAGATCCACCAAAGTACAGCGGTGGACGCGGCTGCTGAATCGGTGGATAGAGCAGCTTGGCGCCCTTCACGCTGATGTGCTCGCCGTCGTAATCCACCGTCTCGCCTTCCAGCACGCGCCGCCAGATGCGGGTGAACTCCACCGAAGCCTGGTATCGCGCTTCATGGTCGAGGAACAGGCCATCGCCCGCCAGCTCATCCGGGTCGCCGCCGGTGACCAGGTTGAACAGTGCCCGGCCGCCGGACAACCGGTCCAGGGTCGCAGCCTGGCGCGCGGCCACCGTCGGGGAAATGATTCCGGGGCGCAAGGCAACGAGGAATTTCAGGCGCTGGGTCACGGGAATCAACGAAGCGGCCACCAGCCAGGAGTCCTCGCAGGAACGTCCGGTGGGAATCAGCACCCCACCGAATCCCAGTCGATCCGCCGCCTGGGCGATTTGTTGCAGGTAGCCGTAGTCGACGGCGCGAGCGCCTTCGGCGGTGCCAAGGTAATGGCCGTCGCCGTGGGTGGGCAGGAACCAGAAAATATTGAGGCTCATTGGAGTGGTCTCCTAAGGGATCGGATTACTGCGCGTTCGCAACGGCCGCCGGCGGCGTCCAGATCACGTCCTTGATGCTCAAGGGCTTGGGGATCAATTTGAGCTGATAGAAGCTGTCGGCGACTTTCTGCTGTGCCGCGACCACTTCCGGCGTCAGGAACAACGCACCGTAACCCTGGCGTTTCACCGACGTCAGGGTGATGTCGGCAGGCAGGCCTAACAGGGGCGATACCTGTCTGGTCACGTCTTCGGGGTTGGCCTTGGACCACTCCCCTACCGCCCGCACCTCTTCCACCAGGGTCGTGATGACCTGGGGGTTCTTTTGCGCATAGGGCTTGGTGGCGAGGTAGAACTGGTGGTTGTCGACGATTCCCTTGCCGTCACGCAGAGTGCGCGCCTGCAACTGTTGTTCGGCGGCCGCCTGGTACGGATCCCAGATCACCCAGGCGTCGACACTGCCACGCTCGAATGCGGCACGGGCGTCGGCTGGAGGCAGGAACACGGTCTGGATGTCGGAATATTTCAGACCGGCATCTTCCAGGGCTCGTACCAGCAGGTAATGGACGTTGGAGCCTTTGTTCAGCGCAATCTTCTTGCCCTTGAGGTCTTGCACCGACTGGATCGGCGAGTCCTTGGGCACCAGAATCGCCTCGCTGTTAGGCGCCGGCGGTTCGTAGGCGACGTAAAGCAGATCGGCACCCGCCGCCTGGGCAAACACCGGCGGGGTTTCACCGGTCACGCCGAAGTCGATGGAGCCGACGTTGAGGCCTTCGAGCAGTTGCGGGCCGCCGGGGAATTCAGTCCATTGCACATCCACGCCCTGGGCAGCGAGGCGTTTTTCCAAGGTGCCCTTGGCCTTGAGCAGCACCAGGGTGCCGTACTTCTGATAACCGATCCGCAACGTCTCGGCTTGAGCCTGGATAGTAGCGCCGAAGGACACAGCCGCAGCAAACAGAGCGACCAGCCCGCGACGCAAAATGACAGTGCGCATGGCGCCTCTCCTTTTTGCTGTGGGGTTTTGGCTGCACCTGCTTGGCCGTTGGCGGCTGAGTAAGGTGAGTTGAATCAGGGTGTATCGGGGCTCAAATGCTCCAGCGAGCACTCAATAAACGTTCGTTCAACAGGCTTGGGTCCAGTGGCCTGGGTCGACGGGCCATGGCACTGAGAAACTGTTCCAGCGCTTCGTGCAGGCGTTGCTGCAAGGCGGGCGTCAATTGCGCCTGGGCACTGCCTTCGCCATAGGCGATCTGGCTATCCTCGGCAAAGATCCCCTGGAGCATTTCCTGGGCCTTGAGCGCTGACAGCACCGGCTTGAGGGCGTAATCCACAGCCAGCATGTGGGCGATGCTGCCGCCGGTGGCCATGGGCAATACCACCTTATGGCTCAGGGCGCGTTCGGGCAGCAGGTCCAACAATGTTTTCAGCGCGCCGGAAAAAGACGCCTTGTACACCGGCGTGGCAATCAACAGGCCGTCGGCGTTATCGATCTGCTGGAGCAGGTCAACGACTTTCGGGCTGTCGAAGCGGGCATGGAGCAGGTCCTCGGCAGGAAAGTCACGCACCTGATAACTCACCACCTCCACCCCTTGCTGCTGCAACCAGCGCTGCGCGCGCTCCAACAGCACCCCGGAACGGGAGCGCTGACTGGGACTGCCACCAAGTGAGACGACCAACATGCCAACCATTCCTTAAACGTTCTGCGCGATTCGCGGTGGGCGATCTCGCTGTCTGATGCAAACCATAACAGCGGAGTTATATATCTTTAAATCATATTTATTCATTTGGTTATTCTATATGGAGATATATAGTCCGCATTTCCGAGCGCAATAAAAAAGGCCGTCGAAACGGCCAAATCCCTGGTACTGCACATACCCGTCTGTGGGAGATTCTATGGTTGAGGGGAAGCCCTCAAGCCGCTTTTGGTTGGTATTCGCTTTGCCCTTTCAGCAGAGCGAATACGATCCGAGCAAGCTTGCGAGCCAGCATTAC